>NZ_JBWKNO010000005.1:0-380652 GCF_059415605.1 Rhodoferax sp. GW821-FHT10B06
ACCGCACCGGGGCAGATTACGGTGCATGCTTCGCAGAAGGTGTTTGAGGGGCCGGGGCGGGTGGGGTATCCGCTGCCAAGCTTGCCGCAAGGCGAACTCGAATTGCACGAAGGCGCGCATTTCTCGCTCTGAGTTAGCACACAGGCGCAGTGAACTTCCGATAACTGTATCTTGCCAAATTGAATCAATATGCTTATAAGCCCTCCATTTCTGATTGCCCAAGCTGCAAATCAGACTGAACACGACTGGATAAATACTTGCATGGCCGGCGGCGCATTTGGAGATGGCGGCTTCCCTGTTAGCGCATATCTCGGCTGGCACGGCGGTCTACATCTGGATGCACCAATGAATGGCAACGTGGCCGAACAAGTACGTGCCATCGCAGACGGAACCATCGTCTACGTGCGCCAACCTACTGGACGACCCGACGATACCGTGACACCACACCCACAGATGTACCGAGGTCAATGGACAGACAACGGCTTAATCATCATCCGGCACGACACAGAAATTGGTGAAGGCGACAACGGCAAAGTCAGTTTCTTTTCCATTTACATGCACCTACGGCATATTGAGAGCACCGTAGCGGCTGGCCGCAACACATACCGGAAAGCGGTTATCGGGGACGCTGGCCACATTTATGGTGTACAAAACAAAATCCATTTTGAAATTGTCTGTGACGACGCCAACTTGGCACGCCTAACTGGCCGAGCCAATGGCGATCTTGCGCTAACAACCAACGGACGTACCGATGCCATCTATGGCCAGATGTATTTCCACTTGCCTGCAGGAACACCCGTCTTTGCAGAAAAACCACTTGACAACAATGCCAGTGCAATGCACCAGCCGCCTACGCCACACGGCCAGCCCAAACCACCAGCAGTAGCGCTCCAAGCCTCGTACACCAGCACCGAAGCGCTGATCGTAGGTCTGCGTTATGCACAAGGCCAAGGTGACGCAAACAACAGAGGCTCGGCCTACCTATGCACGTTTCAGCTTGATGGCTCCGTTATTGGCCCGGCATCTAACAGCAACGCGGCTGCCCCCGACGAAGCTACCGCTGCACTGGTGGAGGCAGACGCGGAATACAAGCTCTACACCAGGGCAACCCAAATCAGCGAAGCCTACCCCACAGGCGCTCGACCGGCGCCCAGCGCGGTCTATGAGCTACTACGATTCGGCAGGGTCATTGGCCCAGACGCACTGACACCTGCCACCGTTCCCCATTGGCGAGAGGTTCGTTACCCAGGCGGACAAGGCTGGGTCAACCTCAATGCAGCCAATATCCATAAATTCAGCGATGCAGACTTTCCGCACTGGAAAGACTGGAAACACATTGCCGACGACACAGACCCAGATTGCCGTTGCGATTCAGCCCTGCTGAAAGGCCTGTTACGAAACACGCCCAATGAGCAATTGACAGACGCTGAACTCCGAGCTCGTGCCGCCTTGCCAGCCAAAGCTGCAAAGCTCAAGAAGACCATCTGCAAATTTCCTACGGAGTGGGATGCAAGCACTGTTGATGTGCGGTGGGGATGGCTAAAAACCGTGGACGCCAACCCGCTGAGTGACGACGATTTTGAAGTGCTCCGCGCGCACATTACCGCTATGGCGTTCTGGCAAGCCGCCAGTCCAAGACTGATTGGACCACCCGGTGCAAACAATGCCCCGGGCACGCCTCTGCCTGCTATGCACTGGCACTTTGAGCCAAGGGAGTTTATTAGGCACTTTCGGATGTGTGGGTGGTTGAGCAGAGATGAATTGAAACGCATTTATCCTGACGCGAAATTTCCGACGCGAGCGCTAACAACTGAAGGGCTAGGGAGAAATCCAAATTCCGTACGAGATATGTACCGGCTAGAAATAAACAAAGTCATACGAAAATACTTAATTAATTCACCTATTCGCATGACCCATTTTTTTGGCCAAGGCGCAGTTGAATCCATGTATCTATGCTTAATGGTAGAGGGATCGGCAAACTTCAGTCGCAACCCCACGCACGCAAGTTTTCAACCGGAAACAAACGGATATTACAACCCTGCGCAGCCAAATTATTTATTTTATCTAGAAAACAGATTAGGCAATATCGAAACCGGAGATGGTCCGAAATTCAGAGGGCGAGGAATGAAGCAACTTACTGGCAGAGATAATTACAGTAAATATTGGGTATATAGAGGCTGGCTCAATCCAGATTCATTCAGAAAACCCTGGTGGAACCCGGCAAGACCAAATATCGCACCAAACATAAATCATCCTGAAAATTTATCATTAAACTCATTTAATGCAATAGATGCAGGTGGATGGTATTGGGAAGCAGGAGCATCGAGCAACGGGTTCAGATCTATAAATTCAATTATTACAAGTCCTACAATCGACCGAACATCAGTTCGAGAAGTAGCTAGAGCCATTAACGGAATTAATCGTTCGACAGGGGATCCAAACGGTCTAGCCGATCGACTAACCGCAACAGAAGAAATAGCAAAAATAATTACGGATACGCCATGAAAAAAATATTCACCCATATCTACTACATACCGTTTTTGCTTTCATGCAATTTAGTGCACTCAGAAACAATTCTTGAGAATCCTAGATTTTCCATCGAAAAAATAGAGGTCAATGATTTATTGGTAAAAAATAAAAAATACAATTCAGATTACACCAGCACCCAATGTATTCAATTTTTCCAAAAATCAAACCAAAAATATATGGGTGATATGTGCCTAAGCAGCAATCTTGATTTCTTGAAAGACATGGGTATAGAAAATAATATCAATGACTCCAATCCACCCGA
Organism: Rhodoferax sp. GW821-FHT10B06; assembly: GCF_059415605.1. Taxonomy (NCBI): domain Bacteria; kingdom Pseudomonadati; phylum Pseudomonadota; class Betaproteobacteria; order Burkholderiales; family Comamonadaceae; genus Rhodoferax; species Rhodoferax sp. GW821-FHT10B06. Next base: position 2,792 of record NZ_JBWKNO010000005.1, read on the forward strand.
AGAAAAATATACAATATCAACAGGCACATCTCAATACCCCATGAATGCCTCCAGCAATTCCTCGAAGAAATTATTCAGCGCTTTAATAGATTGCGATATAAAAAATGGCGTCATCTATCGCCCAACAGCAACTTGCTGGGCCACGCTTTACCCCCTAAACAAAGAGACATATATTTATAGTAATTTTTATACAAAAAATGAAATTACCAAAAAAACAATAACACCAGAATCGACAATTATTGAAATTTGGAAAAAACTAAAAGTAATCGACAAAACCCCGTGAACTACGTGACTCGAAAAATAAAATGGGCCGTTCCAATCTTAGGAGCAGTAATTTTATTATCCAGCATAGTAAATGCAGAAACAACCTCTCAAACATTGTGTTTTGCGAGTCAGAAGAACAAGCGCATAGAACTTGTTTTGCGGAAATATCTCGACACAGATATTCAACAAGAAGTTGGCGCACTTGTAAAATACAGCACATCAAAGAACACGATCCCACTTGTCTACATTGATGACAGTACAACTGATGAGTTCATGGACTACGAATTGCACTGGCTAGAGTTATTTGATGAGAAAATAACTGGCGAATATCGTCTTTTGAAACCTAAAAATGCAACTATTTTTGGGGCTTACGTGATATATAAAAATATCAAAACCGGGAAAGAGGTTGTTTTTTCCCCTTCAGGCAAATCGGACAGCGACTGCGTTGCAATGCTTAGATAACGTACCACTTTTATACAATTTCCAATACATTTGTAATACCGGCGATTAGCCAAGCATGTGACTCAGGTCCATCACAGCCAGCGCAGTTGCTGGAAAGGCCTCAGCACCGTGCGTCCCGGCATCCGCTTCGCCGGCATAGGCAGTCCATACCAAGACAGCGCCAGCAAAGACCCGGAACTGCTCGCACTCTGCGTCACCATCATCGGCATTAACAGCCTGTCCCGCCCGGCCCAGGAAGCCCTGGCCGAACTATTCGGCCTTATAGACCAGTTGCTACTGCAGCTGTGGGATGAGTTGCTGCAGCAACTAGCGGTGCAAAACACAAGCGCCGAATTGGCCACTGGCGCAGGTAGTGCCGGCGTCAACTGCTGCAAATTTCATAGCGAATGCACGCCATTCCACGGGGATCTGATCCCCACGCCAGCCCCCATCGCCTGGTTGGGGGTTAAGCATTCTCTGCATAAATGCGCCTTGCATCCCATCCCGATCCGCACCACCACATCCCCACCAAAGTTATGCAGGGCATCCTTAACTATTCACCCGCTTCTTCAGCCATCGCATCAAGCCACCCACCACGGGCAGCTTTTCGTACAGCTCCTCGGCCGCATCCCAGTAGTCGCGGTGTAGGGTGATGCGGCCGTCCGGCCCCAGCTGCAGGTGCGATCCGCCGTGGATGGTCTGGGTGACGGTGGGGCTGAAGCTTTTGAAGCGGAACTGGAAGTCCCAGGTCAGGAAGCACTGCGGGCCGCTGCTGATACGCTCTAGCACCACGAAGCGCGGCCCATCCAGGGTGTCGAACATATGGCGGTAGATGCCCTGGATGGCGGGTAGGCCTTGCACGTCTTTGAACGGGTCCTTGAAGCGCGCGTCGGCGGCGTAGATGTCGCCGCAGCGCGCCACCGAGGTGGGGGTCAGCGTCTCGAAGAAATCGACGATGGTCTGGAGGGGCGACTTAGTGTTGCACATGGCGCATAGTGGTGGCCTTAGGGGCCGGGTTGTGGTTCCTAAAATCCTCGCCAAATAACCTCTTGGCCCAATGCGTAAATACGGCATTTCACTTTGCTAGATTTTTGGCACCTGGCCAGGGCTCTTTCCTGGATGTCTTGGGGATCGCCAGGTTTCACCTGATCGCTTGCGGAGGCGGCTCCCCACGTACCAAAAGGACCTAGAGCGAATGCCCGGGGCGACGTGCTCGTCACAAAGCTGCGGTACCCAGCGGTGCCATCGGGGCCGAGCCCTGGCACCGTAGACGCGTCGGCAATATGGGGAAGAGTAAATGCCTCCGGTGCAGGCATGCGGATGGTTGCCACATCTAGAACCCTGTCTTCCCGCATTGTTTCCAGAATCTTTTTCAAAGCCTCATCGGCGACCTGGCCCATGAGTTCTGGTGTGTCTATACGGCCATTGGTTGCTACGCCGGAACTCCAAAGCAAGCCAGCTTTACGGCTGTAAAGCTCTGCTGCCAGCACGAGGTGGTGCACGCTGGAGTTGTACCTGTATTTTTCCTCGCGAATGCGTAGAACGTAGCCGCAGCAATCAAACGCCGAAGCCAACAAGGATGCGTTCGGTTTAATTTCCAACTCGATTCGCATGGTGGGTATCTGAATACCATTTTCCAAAAAGATGGGCTTGATGCGTTGCTCCAGAATTGGAAAGAGCATGCGGGAGTAGCTATTCGCACGCTCAACTTCGTGGGCATCTCCCTCTTGAAAGCTAGCGCGTTGAAAGTAGACAGCCATGCGCTGGATAGGCTCACCGGGGGTCTTTGCAGACCTGGTGGTAACAGTGGCAACGTTGGTGGTACTGCATGCGCTGAGCAGAACCGTAAGGACAAGCAAGCTGACCGCAATGCTTCGATGCAAGAAGTGCTTCATAGAATAAATACGTGGAAAACGATGGAATTTCAGAAAGCAGGTTTTTTTGAGCTTAACCAGCAACCGGAAAGATAGCGCCAGCGTCCATGCAAAGCGGCGCTGAAGCTAGAAAGATCCGCCGTGTGCGGTTTTAAAGCCCCGTCATGCCGCGTACTGCCCGAAAGTAGGCGCTGTAGGGTAGCAGGCGCAGGGCCTTCATCCACAGGGTGAAGCGTTTCGGGAAGTGGATTTCAAACGCGCCTCTTGCCCAGCCGGCCAGCATGGCGGTGGCGGCCTGCTCGGGGGTGATCAGGGCTGGCATCTGGAAGTCGTTCTGCGCGGTCAGCGGGGTTTTGACGAAGCCGGGGCAGACCAGGCTCACGCCTATGCCTTGGTCATGCAGGTCCAGGTACAGGGTCTCGGCCAGGTTGATCAGCGCGGCCTTGGTCGGGCCGTAAGCCAGGCTTTGCGGCAGGCCGCTGTAGCCGGCCACGCTGGCGACCAGGCTGATGTGGCCGCTGCCCTGGCGCAGCAGTACGGGCAGCACTGCGTCGAGCATGTGCAGCACGCCCACGTAGTTGACCTGCAGGTGCTGCTGCATCTGCGCCAGGTCGAAGGCGGTAGCGCGTTGGGCGCGGTAGTAGCCGGCGCAGTAGACCACGGCGTCGATACGCCCCAGTTGGCCCAGGCTGAGCGCGGCGGCCTGCAGAGCGGCGTGGTCGGCCGTGTCCAGCGGCAGGGCACGAGCGCCCGGGTGCTGGTCCACGAAGCGCTGCAGTGCGTCCGCCTGGCGGGCCGACACCACCACCTGGGCGCCCTGGCCGTGCAGCGCCTGCGCCGTGGCCAGGCCGATGCCGCTGGAGGCGCCGATCAGCCACACGGTTTTGCCGTGCCAGTCGGTGATGCGAGGGTTGAGTGACATGCTGCCTACTATGGTTTTGATAGCTGCCTGCGCAGGTTATGTGTGCGCTAGCGGCCGATTTGGCTTAACGTTTCGTGAAGGACAAAGTTACGTCGCCCAGGTGAATGCCGAGCTTGGACATGCGGGCCTTGTTCAGCATCACGCGCTCGGTGACCAGGTACATCCAGTCGTCCATTTGCACGTTGTAGACCGAGCCGTCCACCGGCAGCGCCAGGGTGTAGTTCCAGTGGAAGGCGTTGCCGTTTTCTTCGCCCAGGGCCGCGCCCACCACGTCGTCGGCCCGGCCGCTATACCTGACAGTACCGTGGCCATCGGCCTCGCGGTGCAGCCGCCAGATGCGCTTTTGCGTGCTGCCGTCGGAGTAGCTGAAGGTTTCGTCCAGCATGCCGTCGTCGCCGCTCCAGCTGCACGCCATGACCACGGTGAAGCGCTTCACCACCTTGCCGGATCGGTCTGTGAACACGCCGTAGGCGTCCAGCGTGCCGTTGAAGTAGCTGCGCAGGTCCAGCTTCGGTGTTTGGCCCGCGTAGTCGGCCACCTGGGGGCCCGCGCAGCCGGCCAGGGCGGTGATAGCGGTGGCGGCGAGTAGAAGACGGCGTTTCATGGGGATACCTCGGGGGTTGGACGGACGATGAGCCAATACAGAGCGGCGGCGGCCAGGGCTTTCAACACGCAGGGCAGCAGGCAGTAGACGGCGCTGAGGGCGCGCAGGGCGGGCGCGTCCTGCGCGCCGGGTGTGTAGCCGGCCAGGGCCAGCAGCGGCAGGGCCAGGCCGGCGGCCAGCGCCAGGTTCAGCTTGGTGGCGAAGTTCCACCAGCCAAAGTACAGGCCGGTGGCATTGCTGCCAACGCCGCCATGCTGGGCATCTTTGACCACGCCCGCCAGCAGCGCGCTGGGCAGGGCCAGGTCGGTGCCCAGCGCAGCACCCGAGGCCACGCAGACCAGTAGAAAAGCGGTGCTGTCGCCCGAACCCAGCAGGCTGGCGCCGATGAAGGTGGCCACCGACAAGCCCATGCCGACCAGCCAGGTGCGCGCCAGGCCCAGGCGCTCCACCACCTTCAGCCAGAGCGGAATGGACAGCGCCGCGCAGATGAAATAGGTGGCTAGAAACAGCGGCTGTAGGGCGGCTGCGGCCTGCAGCCGGTCTTGCACAAAAAACAGCACCAGGGTGGCAGGCACGGCGCTGGCAATGCCGTTCAGCAGAAACACCGCCAGCAGCCGGCGAAACGCCGGGTTGCGCCAGGGTTGCCACAGCGCTGCGGGGCTGGCGTGCGCAGCCGCTGCGTGGGTGGAGGGCGCAACCGAGCGGCTCCAGGCCCACCAGCCGGCAGCCAGGCCCAGCACCAGCAGACCCACGGTCGCGGGCAGGCCCAGCAGCACCGGGGCTACGCTGGCCGTGACCACGCCCACCAGGCCCAGGCCTTCGCGCCAGGCCACGATGCGGCTGCGCTCGGCCTCGCTGCCACCCAGCAGCGCGGCCCATGACTGGTGCAGCACGCCGAGAGTGCTGTAGGCGGTATAGGTCAGCACCAGCAGCGCGCCGGCCCACAGCAGCAGGCCCTGCGGTGTGCTGGCCCTGGGAAAAAACAGGCCGGTAAAACCCAGCGCCATCAGCAGTGCGGCGCCCGCCGCCACCGCCAGCACGGCACGGTGCGAGGTGGCAAACAGCCGGTCGCCCCAGCGGCCCAGCAGTGGGTCCACCACGCCGTCCAGCAGCCTGGCTGCCAGCAGCAAGGGGCCCAGCAGGGCCAGGGGCACGCCCAGGGTGGTGGCGTAGTGGTTGGGTAGCACCACGTACAGGGGCAGCGCCACAAAGGCCAGGGGCAGGCCCATCAGGCCGTAGAGCAGGCCGTTGCGCGGGGTGAAAGCGGCGGAGGATGTCACGGCGTGGCGGTCAGCAAGGCCTTGCGCATGGCCGGCTCGGAGGTCTGGGGTGACAGCCAGATGCCGAAGAACAGCGCGGCAAAGTTGCCGTCGCGGATTTCGCCGGTGGGCTGGCCATTGGTCAGGAAGTGCGCGGTCTGCGTTTGCGGCTCGTAAATGCCCAGGATGCGGTCGCCCTTTTTGACATCCGGGAAGGCAGCCTCCAGCTTTTGCTGCCAGGCCTGGGCCTGGGCGTCGGGAATGCTGGCGCTGCGGCGCATCTCGCCTATCGAGCGGCGGGCGATGTCGGCGCGGCTGAAATCACGCAGGTAGCGCAGCTCCAGAGCGAAGGGCGTGTCGGCATAGCGCGCGGCCTGGAAGCCGGGCGCCACCCAGAGCTGGGCGTCATACACCTCAAAGCCCCACACGCGTAGGCGCGTGCTGCCGCTGAGCGTGGCTTGCGGTACGGCCTGGGCCACCGGTGCGGGCAGGTCTGCCGCCCACAGATTCAAGCAAAAAAGGCCTGCGGCGCAGGCAATACCTGCGCAGGAAGCTACTTTTTTAATAGCGTGTACTGAACTAGATTGATGTTGCCCTTGTCGAAGGCGGCTTCGCAGTAGGCCAGGTAGAACTCCCATAAGCGCATAAACCTTTCGTCAAAACCCAGTTGCAGCACCTCGGTGCGGGCGGCCAGAAACTTGTCGCGCCAGCGGCGCAGGGTCTCGGCGTAGTCGGGGCCGAAGGCGAACTCGTCCACCACCTCCAGCCCGGCCGCGGTGGCTTCGCGCTTGAACTCGCGCGGGCACGGCAGGCAGCCGCCGGGGAAGATGTACTGCTGGATGAAGTCGGTGCTGCTGATGTAGCGCTCGAACAGGCTGTCGTCGATGACGATGCTCTGGATGCAGGCGCGGCCGCCGGGCTTGAGCAGGCGGGCCACGGTCTGGAAGTAGGTGGGCCAGTATTCGCGGCCCACGGCTTCCACCATCTCGATGGAGCAGATGGCGTCAAACGGCGCGTCGGCGATGTCGCGGTAGTCCTGCAGGCGCAGGTCGGTGCGGCTGCCTAAGCCCAAGCGCTCGCCCAGCTGGTGCATGCGCTGGTTGGCAAAGGCCAGTTGCTCGGTGCTGAGGGTGACGCCTGTGACGCTGGCCTTGAATTCCACCGTGCCCATCTCGGCCAGCGCGCCCCAGCCGCAGCCTATCTCCAGCACGCGGTCGCCCTTTTGTACGTTGGCCATGCGCAGGGCGCGGCGCACCTTGGCGTTTTGCGCCAAGCGCAGCGGCTGGTCCAGCGCGCCCTCGAACCAGGCGGACGAGTAGTTCATGCTGTCGTCCAGCCACAGGCTGTAGAAGGCATTGCCCAGGTCGTAGTGGGCGTGGATGTTCTTCTGGCTGTTTGCCTTGGTATTGCGGTTCAGCAAGTGCTTGATGCGGTACCACAGCCGGCCTATCCAGTGGCCGTAGACCACGTCCTCAATCTCTTGCCGGTTGCAGATGAAGACGGTCAGCAGGTCGGTCAGGTTGGGCGTGGTCCAGTCGCCAGCGATATAGGTTTCGGCCACGCCGATGTCGCCAGACTTGAGGGCTGCCGCGCAGACGTTCCAGTTCTTCAACGTCATGGCCGCGGTGGGGGCGTCGCCGTGCTGCTGGTGGTTGCCGAAGACCTGCATGCTGCCGTCGGGCAGCTGCATGGTCAGGCTGCCATGGCGCAGGCGCTGCAGCAGCTGCAGGGCGCTGCGGGCGGCGGCCGGCGCGTCGGAGGGAATGGCGAAGCGTGGGGCGGTGGTGCTGATGGGCATGGGCTCTATCTCGTCACAAAATCTTGGGGTGGCTGGGGCTTGCGGAAGAAGGGCACGCGCTGGCGCCACAGCTTGAAGGCTTGCCAGTGGATGCGGGCCATGACGCCCAGGGTCATGGCCGGGTAGCGCCACAGGGCGCGGCGCATGCTCGCGGCCGTCAAGGGTTCCAGCGTGCCGCTGACGCTGGTCTCGATCAGCGCGCCCTGCACGTCGTCGTAGTCCACCCGGGCCACGGTCTTGTCGCCGGCCCGCATGAAGCGGAAGCGGTAGCCGCCTTCCACCGGGCAGAACGGCGAGACGTGGAACACCTTGGCGGCGTTCAGCTCTAGGCCATAGCGGGGCTGGTCCAGCACATAGCAGTGGCGTTCGCCAAAGGTGTTGTTGACCTCGACCACGATGGCGCGCAAGGCTCCATCGGCGCGGTGGCAGTACCAGAAGCTCACCGGCTTGAAGGTGTAGCCGAACACACGCGGGTAACAGTGCAGCCAGATTTCGCCATCGGCGTCTGCAATGCCTTCGCGCTGCAGCAGCGCTTCGACCCAGGCCAGCGCACTGCCTTGACCGTCGCCGTGGTCGGCGTCATAAAAGCTCAAGGCCGCGCGGCGGTTGATGGCCAGCGGGCTGCCGGCCAGCGAGCGCATGGGCAGCATCAAAAAATAGGTGGGGTAGGCAAAGGCATGGCGCACCGGCCGTAACCGGGTATGCCGCACTTGGCCAAAGCCGATCAATGGTGCCCCCACGCTTCTCACTGCGTGTAGTGCGCTGCCCCCCGAGGGGGTCGTGCCTGTGGCGTTCATACCCTCGCCTTGATCTGCTCGGCCACGGCCAGCCCGGCTTTCAGGCCGTCTTCATGGAAGCCGTAGCCCATCCAGGCGCCGCAGAAATAGGTGTTCTGCTGGCCCTGCAGCGCCGGCATGCGTTTTTGCGCCGCGATGGCGGCCAGGTCCAGTACCGGGTGTGCGTAGTCGTAAGTGCCCATGACATGGGTACGCGCGATCTCGCGGATTGGATTCAAGGAAACCACCACCGGCTGTTCCCACGGCAAGGGTTGCAGCTTGTTCAGCCAGTAGTGCAGGCACACGCGGGATGCTTCGGTCTCGGTGGCCGGCGCGCGCTCGTAGTTCCAGGCGGCCCAGGCCACCGGGTTGCGCGGCAGCACCGAGGCGTCGGTGTGCAGCACCGCCTGGTTGGCGTGGTAATGGATGGCGCCCAGGGTGGCGGCCTCGGCCTGCGTGGGCTGGTCCAGCAGGGCCAGGGCCTGGTCGGAATGGGTGGCCAGCACCACCTTGTCGAAGCGGTCGCTGCGTTGGAAGCCGTGTTCCTGGCTGGCGATGAACACGCCGTCGGCGCGGCGTTCTATGCGCTGCACGGGGCTGTGCAGGCGCTTGTCTTGGATGCGGGCCGTGATCTTGTCCACATAGTGGCGCGCGCCGCCGGTCACGCTCCACCACTGGGGCCGGTTCAGCACCTGCAGCAGGCCGTGGTTATGGCAGAAGCGCACCATGGTGGCCACCGGAAACTGCAGCATTTGCTCCGTGGGGCAGCTCCAGATGCAGCCCATCATGGGCAGAAAGTACCAATCGCGGAAGGCGCTGCCAAAGCGGTGCTGGGCCAGGAAGTCGCCCAGTGGTTGCGCCAAAGCTGCATCGTTGTTGCCCAAAGCCAGCTGGGTGCAGAGCTTGTTGAAGCGCAGCAAGTCGCGCAACATGCCCCAGAAGCGCGGGTTCCACAAATTGCTGCGCTGGGCGAACACGCTGGACAGGCGGCTACCGCTCCATTCCAGATGCTGTGGCCCGGGGATCTGGGCCGAGAAAGACATATCGGTCTTGCTGGTGGCCACCTCCAGCTGCTGGAACAGCGCAATCAGGTTCGGGTAAGTGCGTTCGTTGAACACCAGAAAGCCAGTGTCCACCCCATGTGTGACCGGCCCCTGCGGCGTGGGCAGGGTCAGGTCCACCGTGTGGGTATGGCCGCCAAAGTAGCTGCCCGCTTCGAACAGGGTGATGTCGGCGTGGTCGTGCAGGGCATGGGCCACGGCCAGGCCGGAGATGCCGGAGCCGACGATGGCCAGTCGCATGCGCGCTGTCATGGCCGACCGCCAGCAATGAGGGTGAGGAAAGTGGCCGCGAAGCACCCCGGAGCGAACAAGGGAGTGAGGGAGGAGGAGAACCGCCCTGGGGCATCGTGTCCACGCGCAGAGCGCGGACTGCTTCGCTGCCAATAAAAACAGGTTGCGCGCATAGCGGCAACACGGGTAGTGACAGCGGCTGGGGCTAAAAAGTTCCCCCAAGCGTACCGGGCTGGCGACATTGCGGGAAATAGGACTGTGGATCGCATGGTGCGATAATATACCAATCAGTCACATTGCGACCAGTAAGTTATATTTAAGTCGTTACAGGTTTGTTTACTTGATGGTTTTGAGAATAAATGTCATCTGCACCGCCTAGAATGAAACCAGCTATGAAGGACTGCCATGCTCTACCCTGAACTTTTCAAGCAACTCGAAGCTGTACGCTGGAATATGGAAAAGGATGTTCCCTGGGCCGACTTCGATCCGGCGCTGCTGACCGAAGAGCAGGCCCAGACCATCAAGATGAACGCCATCACCGAATGGGCGGCCTTGCCGGCTACCGAGATGTTCCTGCGCGACAACCAGGACGACAGCGACTTCTCGGCATTCATGTCGATCTGGTTCTTTGAAGAGCAAAAGCATTCGCTGGTGCTGATGGAGTACCTGCGCCGCTTCCGCCCGGACCTGGTGCCCACCGAAGAAGAGCTGCACGACGTGCGTTTCGAGTTCGACCGGGCCCCGCCGCTGGAAACCCTGATGCTGCATTTCTGCGGCGAGATCCGCCTGAACCACTGGTACCGCCGCGCCAGCGAATGGCATTCCGAGCCGGTCATCAAGAACATCTACACCAAGCTCAGCCAGGACGAGGCCCGCCACGGTGGCGCCTATCTGCGCTACATGAAGCGCGCCATCGCCAATGTGGGCAACGAGGCGCGCACCGCCTTCACCAAGGTGGGTGTGCTGATGGCCAGCGCCCGCCGCACCGCCCAGGCCCTGCACCCAACCAATCTGCATGTGAACGAGAGCCTGTTCCCGCGCGACACCATCCAGAGCCGCCTGCCCAACCCCGAGTGGCTGGAGCACTGGCTGGACACGCAGATCAAGTTCGACGCGGTGTGGGAAGGCAAGGTGGTGGACCGCATCCTGCACAACCTGAGCCTGCTGATGGACCGCAGCTTCAAGACCGTGCAGGAGCTGAACCGCTACCGCAAGGAAATCACCCGGGAACTGGCCGAAGCCACCCCTCCCGTAGCATCAGCCTAGCGTCGAGGCGAGCTATTATCTTTCCAGAGATACCGCAGAACCGGCTCCGCCGGGCTGCTGGTATCGCCCCCTGCAAGGGGGTTGGCGAAGACACGCAGTGCGTAGCCTGGGGGTGTTCTATATCAGCGCCAGCAGCTTGTGCAGCTGCACTTGCACCCGCACGTCGCGGTGCAGCACATGGGCCACGATCTTGTAGTTGGGGGTGTTGGTCTCGCGCACGATCAGCTCGCCGGTGGGCATGCCTTCGCGGTTCACCAGCACGGCCACGCGGGGGGCCGTGGTATTGGCGCTGCGGCGTATGACCGCCGCGATTTCACCATTCGCCAGGCGCACGAAGACCCCGGGTGAATACACGCCCACGGCCTTGATGATGGCCGCGCCCGCCTCGTCCACGTTCTTTTCCTCGTCGTAATAGCAGGCCTGCATGGCCGTGGTTGGCGGTATGGAGTCGCGCCCCACGCGCGGCGACAGCCGCGCAATGAAAGAGTCGGCGCGCTGGATCAGCCGGGACATGCGCAAGGCCACGGTCTTGGCGTCCAGCGGGCCGGGGGCGCGGTCATGGTGGTGGCGCACGGCCAGCAACCAGTCTTCGTTGTCCACGCCCAGGGCCAGCAGCATGGTGAAGGCGCGCTGCGGGTGTTGCTCCACCATCTCGATCTGTTGCGCCGTCATGGCTTGGTTTTGCACCGCCAACTGGTCTTGCAGTGCGGTCATGGCGATGTTCATGGTCAGCACGGCCCGGCCCAGCGTGGCGTCATGCTCGGGCGGCCAGTTCAGCACATCGCGCGCGGCCATGCTGCACACCACGTACACCAGCATGGCGTGGGTGGCGCTGTACATGTGCACCTCGGTGGCGGCCAGGTGCATCAGCGCGCACAGGGTGGCGTCGGGGTGCAGCTGCACCAGGTTGTGCAGCTCGTTGTACAGCTTGTCCAGCCGGGGCAGGAAGTTTTCGGCCTGCGGGTCGCGCAGCAAGGTGTTGGCACGCATCTGCAGCGCCGTCCAGTCCGGAATGCCCGAGGCTTCTGTGGGCTCGACCGGCGCCAGGTCGTCGGCACCCAGCTGCATTTCGGCGATGTGGCCCAGCGTGGTGTCTGTGCGCACCATGTCGTACAGCTTGCCCACATAGGCCCGGTGGTTGTCGGCTGCGTCCACGTCCACGCACAGCGTCATGCCGCGCGATGTCCAGTAGGTAATCTCCTCGCGGCGGGTGATGGTGTAGCCCTTGTTGGCCAGCAGCACGCCGTTTTCATTGCGCAGGGTGAATGGCAGCGGCTGCCCCAGGCGCAGGGTGCTGAGGTTGACGGGAATGAGGTTCATGGTGGCAATGCCTGGGTGTGCGCGGTCAAATCAGTTCCAGCAGTTGCTCCATGGGCACAGCGGCGCGTACATCGCGGCGCGCCACATGGCCGGTAATCTTGTAGCTGGACTGCTGGGTGTCGCGCACGATCCACTCGCCGGTAGGGAAGCCCTGCCGGTTGATCAGTACCGCGACCTGCGGTGTGGTGTTGTGGATGCCGCGCCGTATCACGGCCGCAATCTCCTGGCTGGCCAGCCGGACCAACGTGCCCGGTGCGTACAGGCCCACGGTCTTGACCAGGGCGGCGCCGGCTTCATCGGACTGCGCGGCCGCCACCGGTGGCAGACATAGCCGGCCCAGGCGCGGCGACAGGCGCGCCGCATAGATGTCGGCGCGCTGTATCAGGCGGGCGATGTGCAACGCCTCGCTGGCCGGCGGGCCGGGCGTGCGGTCGTGGTGGTGGCGTACGGCTTGTAGCCAGTTCTCATCGCTCACGCCCATGCTGCGCAGCATGCTGCAGGAGCGTTCGGCATGCTGTTCCACCGCTTCCATCTGGGCCACGCTCAGCGGCTTGGTCTGCAGCACCAGGTCGTCCTGCAGGGCCGACATGCTGATGTTCATGGTCAACGCGGCCTTACCCAGGGTGGCATCGCGCTCGGACGACCAGTTCAGGGTTTCGCTGGCGGCCAGGCTGCACACCACGTAGACCAGCATCGCGTGGGTGGCGCTGTAGCTGCGCATCTCGGTGGCCGAAAGGTGGATCAGCGCAAACAGCGTGGCATCCGGATACTGCTGCACCAACCCATGCAGCTCCTGATAGAGCTGCTCCAGCCGCGGCAGGAACTGCGCGCTCTGGGTGTCGCGCAACAAGGCATGGGCCTTTTGCTGCAGGGCTGCCCAGTCGGGCAGATAGGTGGGAGATGGCGGCATGGTGGCAAAGATTATCTATTCAGGTATCGACAAATCAACTCTCCTCTTGAGCAGGTACTGAGCCTGCTAGCATTTGACCATGACGTCAATGCTCGCTGTACCTGCTTTCTTGCAAAAAATATGCCCCCGGGAAGATGCGCAGGCCCAATTGGCCCGCCTGCCCCGCCCCTGGGTGTTCACCAACGGGGTGTTTGACATCCTGCACCGCGGCCACGCCACCTACCTGGCCCAGGCCCGGGCACTCGGCGGCAGCCTGGTGGTGGCGCTGAACAGCGACGCCTCGGCGCGCCGCCTGGGCAAGGGCCCGGACCGTCCGCTGAACAACGAGACCGACCGCGCCGTGATGATGGCCGCGCTGGAGTCGGTCAGCCTGGTGACCTGGTTCGATGAAAACACCCCGCTGGAGCTGATCACCGAGCTGCGCCCCGACATCCTGGTCAAGGGCGGCGACTACGACATGCAAAAGCTGGCCGAGACCGCCGTGGTGCAAGCCTATGGCGGCACGGCGCTGGCCATACCCTTTGTAGACGGCTACTCCACCACCGCGCTGGTACGCAAGATCAAGCAGCCGCATGGCGCCTGAGCCGCTGCTGCAGCGCGTCTGGCAGACGCTGCGTAACGACACTTTTCTGCAGATCCTGTTGCTGGCCCTGGTGGGCCTGAGCTGGGCCACCCGCACGCCCTTGCGCACCTACCCGACCCTGGTGGACTGGCCCACCATCGCCGCCCTCACCGGCCTGCTGGCCTTGACCAAGGGCGTGGAAAGCAGTGGCGCGCTATACCGCCTGGGCCACTGGCTGGTCGGCTACATGACCAGCGAACGCGCCGCCGCCCTGTGTCTGGTGACCGCCGCCGCCGCGCTGTCTACCGTGCTGACCAACGACGTGGCGCTGTTCGTCATCGTGCCGCTGACCCTGGGCATCTGCCGCATCACCCCGCTGCCCACGACCCGCCTGGTGGTGTTCGAGGCGCTGGCCGTCAACGCCGGCTCGGCCCTTACGCCCATCGGCAATCCGCAAAACCTGTTCCTGTGGCAGCTCTCGGGCAGCTCCTTTGGCCAGTTCGTCTGGCACATGCTGCCGCTGGTGGCCATCCTGATGTTGCTGCTATGGGCGGTGACGGCGCTGGCCTTCTCTGGCCGCGAACTCAAAACCAGCGACCCCGAGTCCGAGCACGCGCTCAGCCGTCCGCTGCTGGCCGTGTCCCTGCTGCTATACCCGGTGTTCCTGGTGCTGACCGATATGCACTACGCCCCCTGGGCCTTGCTGGCCGTGCTGCTGTGCCTGGGCCTGCTGCGCTGGCGCGTGCTGGCGCAGATCGACTGGGGGCTGCTGCTGGTCTTCGTGCTGATGTTCATCGACCTGCGCCTGCTGGCCGGGCTGGACCTGGTGCAGCACGCACTCGCCGGCTGGGGGCTGCAGCAGCCCATGCACCTGTTCTGGGCTGGCATTGCTGCCTCGCAGGTGGTCAGCAACGTGCCGGCGGCCATCGCCCTGGCCGAGTTTTCGAAGGACTGGAAGGTGCTGGCCTACGCCGTCAATATCGGCGGCTTCGGCCTGATGGTCGGCTCGCTGGCCAACCTGATCGCCCTGCGCATGGCGCCAGACAAACGCGCCTGGATCAGCTTCCACGTCTGGTCCATCCCTTTCCTGGTGGCCGGTGCGGCCTTGGGCTGGCTACTGCTGTTTGCTATATAAAAGGTAGCTACTGGCGCAGGTGGAATCTGCGCTAGCGGCCATTTTTATTCAAATGACCGCCGGGGTTCTTCAGCCCTCTGCTACTTCGGGTGGTTGCAGCCGCGTGCTGATGCCATACAGCGTCAGCAAGCCCAGCACATGGCCAATCGCCACGCCCGGCTCGCCGGACTCCACGCGGGCAATGGTCTGCACGTGCACGCCCAGCCGGGCCGCCGCTGCCGCCTGCCCTTCGCCTGCGGCGACGCGGGCCTGCTTGGCTGCCGCGCCCATGTCCTTGATGGCCTGCACCGCGTCGTCAGGGATGTGGGGAGAGATTCGTTTGCCTTGGGTCATGGCTGGATTGTCTACTCAGAGCGCAGCACCGCCCCGGCCCGTTCAATAGCCGGGTACGAACACCATGGCAATGCTGACCCACACGCCGAAGCTGAAGTACGGCGTTAGCCACAGTGCGTCGGCCCGCCATGCCGCCCAGTTGCCACTGGGCACACGGCGCTGCCAGGCGTCGCGCGCGCCCTGGCCCAGGCGCATATAGGCCAGGCCGTGGGCGCGGCCATGCTGGTAGCGGCGCCAGTACATCGGCACGTCCACGCACAGCACATAGGCCACGAAAGACAGCGCGCCCAAGATGCCGGCGATGGCCAGCGCCTGCACCCAGCCGCTGCTGCCCAGGGCCACGGCGCCCAGCAGCGTCGCCATCCACGCAAAGCCCGCTGCCCACAGCGAGGACTCGACCGCCTGGGTAATGTGGTTCAGCGTCAGCACGCTGTGCCAGCAGAAGCCCTGGGCCACCGCCATGAACACCGGTATCGCCCAGGCCGCAGTCTGCACCCAGGCGATGCCGGCATGCAGGCCCAGCTGGTGCACCAGCAGCCCCAGCTGCAGCGCAAAGCACACCTCCGCCACCGTGGCCGCGCTGCGGCCCAGGAAGATGCTGGACAGCCGCGTGTCCACCACCACCAGCCGCTCCAGGTCCACCCGCGGCAGCACCGAGCGGTAGGCGCACACCAGCACGTAGACGCCAGACAAGGCCAGCTGCAGCCCGGCGTAGATACCGCTGCCCGGCCCCATTTGCAGCACGGCCAGCCACAGGCACACATTCAGTACCGCAATCGCACACAGCGCCCGCCACCAGGATAGAACCCCTATATCTGCTTCGATGGGGACTAGCGAAAAAGTGTGGCGGTTTGATGACATGGGAGCCAGGGTAACCGGGAGGGGGTTGGCGAGGCAAGCGCTTTTGCTTTAGGCGGTGGGCGTAGGCGCGCAAATTAGTTTCTTACTTGAGGTTAAAGAGGGCCCTTGGTACTCATACATCAAGATGTTTCTGAACAGAGCACTTAATGACGGCGGTAAGATGACGCTCTGAGTACAGCTTGGCGAAACTGCGGAGTTGTTGGGTATAAAAAAGCAGGTTGGCTGAGGATTACAGATATGTATGAAGAAGTTTGCTACGGGAAGTCATTTCTGAAGCAGGTGGTAGTCAGGATCGATTTCGCTGCCCCACTTGAGAAGTTGGACAAGGGACCACCGACTCGACTCGTCAATCCAATAGCCAAGAACTTTCCCATCATCGAACCTGCTGATGTCGTGACGCAGGAGGTTGCTGTCAACACCGACGGCATTGCCCATCGTCAAATTACGGAACGCCAGTGGAACTATTTCAGCCGCGAACGGGACAGGCAACTGACGTTATCGTCATCGGCTGCGTTTATCCAGTACACGAAGTACACGACATACGAGGAAACCAAGGAACAGTTTGGCGCGTTGGTTGATGCCCTTGGTGCAGTATTTCCAGGGACCATGATTGCCCGTTTTGGGCTGCGTTACATCAACCAGATCGATGGGCTGGTTGAGGACGCAACGAGGTGGAGCGACTACATCAATGATGAACTTGTAGCAGCCCGTGGTTTTTTCTCTGATGATGAGGCTTTGACTCGCCTAGTTTCTATCAGCGAACTGAAATACGGACAGGTTGGTATTCGCTTTCAGTACGGGATGCCAAATCCGGACTTTCCCGCGCCCATCAAGCGGCCTCTGTTCGTAATCGACATCGACGCGAGTGTGGCTGAGGCGCACGAGCTGAACCACACAATGGCCTACATGGACGAAGCACACACTCGAGTGCAGTCACTCTTCGAGCGAAGTATAAAAAGGACCTTGCGGGAGAAGATGAATGGCCAGCAACCCGTTCAGTAGTGACTATGTCGCGTCCCCAGTGACCCAAGCCGCCCTTGCGCAACCTGCCCCTGTTCACGCGCCTGAAGTTACGGGAGCTATCGAGCAGTCTATAAGTGTTGACATATCGTCAGGGTTCAAGATGACGCCAATTCCGATGGTGAGCGGAAAGCCAAAGCGAGTTATCCTTCGAGGAAAGGTTACGCGTGACTAACATAGTCGTTCAAAAACGGCGACTGTCACGAATCTCGCAGGGCGACATATTCCGTGACGTTGAATGCATCGAGTACGCTGTGGAGAAGCGGGGTATCGTTGAGGTCAGCAAAATCATCTTTCCGCTCGTTGTAGTGCTTACACAGGATTGCGACCTTGAACAAGACTTCAACGGACGAACCAAGGAAAGACAGGGTAACAAACTGCTCTCGGTACTCGTTGTACCGCTCTACAACGCTGAGCACGTTTTCACTGGTGAGCACCTAAGCGATCTCCAAATAACCGGCACGACCATCAACAGGAAAGCCACGGAAGGCAAGACTCTGATGCAGAACGAGCGGCCGAGATATCACTACATCGATTTCCCTGCTCACGTGCCAGCGGTAGCGTCAATTGCGGACTTCAAGCACTATTTTTCGGTGCAGACCGCGTACCTAGAAAAGATCCGGAAAAGGACTTTCGTTTGCCGATTGGACGACCTTTTTCGAGAGGACCTGTCCCAGCGCTTTGCGGCGTATCTCGGTCGGATCGGATTACCTTCCGTGGTGTCTTAGCTGAAACATCCATGCATGCACTCGCCAGGCTGGCCGCATCCGTTTCTATAGGATAAACAGCCCCATGTGCAAGCCCGCTGGAACGCCTAGTCCGGAACCATTGCCGCTTGAAACAGATCGCCTCATTCTGCGTCCCTGGCGCGGCAGTGATCGTGAACCTTTCGCGGCGATGTCATCTGATCCCGAGGTGATGGCATATTTGCTCCCCTTTGCTTCACCAGAGGCTGTGGACAGCTGGATCGCTCGGCAGCAAGCGCATCTGGCGACGCACGGTTTTTGCCTGTGGGCCATAGAGTCCCGAGATACCGGCGAATTCATGGGGGCGGCTGGTCTGCTCCGCATTGGTTACCAGGCCCATTTCGCTCCCGCTGTGGAAGTGGGCTGGCGTTTGGCTCGCCGATTTTGGGGCAAGGGATATGCCCCAGAGGCTGCTAGCGCGGCCATCAACTTCGGGTTCGATCGTCTCGGACTTCAGGAGATTGTGGCCAACACTGTGCCAAACAACAGCAACTCACGCCGGGTCATGGAAAAGCTGGGTATGGCATACGACCCCGCGGATGATTTCGACCATCCATTGGTGCCCGCAGATAGCCCGCTGCGTAGGCAAGTGCTGTACCGCCTGTCACGCGAACGCTGGGCTAGGCTTTCGGAGATAGGCATTTAAATCGGCCCAGCAGCTTCCGGCCGATACGCAAACCTAACGCAGATGCCCCGGCACCCGCTTCTCCAACAGCGCCACCAGCTCCGGCTGCATGAACTGGTAGTTGTCCGGTATATCCAAACACACCACCTTCTTTCCGCCCAGGTGCCGCTTGAACCGCTGGACCAGTTGCGTGCGGTGCCGCTTCTCCATCACGCAGATGATGTCGGCCCACTCGACCTGGTCCGCGCTCAGCGGGCAGTCTGCGTCGGGCGCCAGGCCGGCGGAGTCGGTTTCCACGCCAGGTACGGTGGAGAAAACTTGCTCGGCCGTGGGGCTGCGCAATCTGTTGCGGCTGCAGATGAAGAGTACGCGTGGCATGGCTGGCGCTGTATCCCTGGTTTAAACGGAAAAGGCCGCTAGCGCAGGAATTACCTGCGCCAGCAGCTCTTATTACGATAGCGCCTTGGGCTGTGGCGCCGGGGGCAGCTGGGCAGGCCCCGGGGCGGGTTTGCTGCGCAGCTTCGCACCCATGCGCCGGAACCAGTGCTCCAGGTCGTCGATGTAGGTGAACACGGCCGGCACCACCAGCAGGCTCAGCACCGTGGAGGTGATGAGGCCGCCGATGACGGCCACCGACATGGGGCTGCGGAAGCTGCTGTCGGCGGCGCCCCAGCCCAGTGCGATGGGCAGCATGCCGGCGCCCATGGCCAGGGTGGTCATGATGATGGGGCGGGCGCGTTTGTGGCAGGCGTCCAGCAGGGCTTCTACGCGCGTCATGCCGTGGTCGCGGCGCGCCACGATGGCGTATTCGACCAGCAGGATGGAGTTCTTGGTGGCGATGCCCATCAGCATCACCAGGCCGATCAGCGAGGGCATGGAGAAGCTCTTTTGCGCGATCAGCAGGCCCACGAAGGCGCCGCCCAGCGACAGCGGCAGCGCGCACAGGATGGTGACGGGGTGCAGAAAGTCCTTGAACAGCAGCACCAGCACGATGTAGATGCACAGCACGCCGGTCAGCATGGCCAGGCCGAAGCTGGCGAACAGCTCGCCCATCACTTCTGCGTCGCCCACCTCCACCACTTTCACACTGGGCGGTAGCTGCTGGATGGAGGGCAGCTTTTGCACGGCGGCGGTCACGTCGCCCAGCGGCAGGCCGGACAGCTCGATTTCAAAATTGACGTTGCGCGTGCGGTCGTAGCGGCTGATGACGGCCGGGCCGCCGGTGGTCTGTAGCGTGGCGACCTGGCCCAGCATCACCGGGCCTTTGCTACCCGGCACGGCCAGGCGTTCCAGCACGGCCAGGTCTTTGCGCGCGGCGTCGTCCAGCTTCACCAGGATGGGCACCTGGCGCTGCGACAGGTTGAGCTTGGGCAGGGATGTGTCGTAGTCGCCCACGGTGGCGATGCGCAGGGTTTCGCCGATGGCGTTGCTGGTGACGCCCAGGTCGGCGGCGCGCGCGAAGTCGGGGCGCACGGCGATTTCCGGGCGTATCAGGCTGGCGGTGGAGGCCACGCTGCCCAGGCCGGGAATGGTGCGCAAATCCTTGCCCACGGCCATGGCGGCCTCTTGCAGGGCCACCGGGTCTTCGCCGCTGAGCACCAGTACATACTTCTCGCCCGAGCCGCCCAGGCCCACCTTGCTGCGCACGCCGGGCAGGGCTTCCAGCGTGGCGCGCATGCGGTTTTCAATCACCTGTTTGCGCGGCCGTGCGCCGCGGTCGGTCAGGGTGATGGTCAGCGTGGCCTTGCGGGTTTCGGCGGTGCCGGCGGGGGCAAACGGGTCGCCGCCCACACTGCCGCCACCCACGGTGGTGTAGATGCTTTTCACATCCTCCAGTTGGGCCAGTAGCAGGCGCGCCTGCTCGGCGACCGCACTGGTTTGCGCCAGGGTGGAGCCGGGTGGCAGCTCCAGCGTGACTTGGGTTTGCGAGTTGTCGTCGGGCGGGATGAAGCCGGTGGGCAGCAGCGGGATCAGCATCACCGAGCCGATGAAAAACAGCGTGGCGCCGACCATGGTCAGCACCCGGTGCTTCAGGCACCAGGCGGCCCAGCGCATGTAGACGCGCAGCCAGCCGGGCTCCTTCTCGGCGGTGACGATGGGCTTGAGGATGTAGGCCGACATCATCGGCGTCAGCACCCGCGCCACCACCAGTGAGGCCACCACGGCGAGCGCGGCGGTCCAGCCAAACTGCTTGAAGAACTTGCCGGCAATGCCGCTCATGAAGGCCGTGGGCAGGAACACCGCCACCAGGGTGAAGGTGGTGGCGATGACGGCCAGGCCGATCTCGTCCGCTGCCTCCATGGCCGCCTGGTAGGGTGTCTTGCCCATGCGCAGATGGCGCACGATGTTCTCTACCTCGACGATGGCATCGTCCACCAGAATGCCCACCACCAGCGACAGCGCCAGCAGCGTGATGACGTTGACCGAGAAGCCCAGCCAGGCCATGCCGATGAAGGCCGGAATGACCGACAGCGGCAGCGCCACGGCCGACACAAAAGTGGCGCGCCAGTCGCGCAAGAACAGCCACACCACCACCACGGCGAGGATGGCGCCCTCGTACAGCAGATGCATGGAGCCGGTGTATTCCTCTTGCACCGGCGCCACGAAGTTGAAGGACTCGGTGAGCGTGACGTCGGGGTGCTGGGCCTTGAGTTCATCCAGCGCCTTTTCTACCGCTGCACCGACGGACACCTCGCTTTCGCCCCGGCTGCGCGAGACTTCAAAACCGACTACCGGCTTGCCGTTGAGCAAGGCGGCGGAGCGTTGCTCGGCGGTGCTGTCGCTCACGGTGGCCACCTGGTCCAGGCGGATGCGGCGGCCGTCGCTCAGCGCCAGCTGCAGCTGGCCCAGCTCCTGCGCAGTCTGTACCGTGGCCAGGGTGCGCACGGGTTGCTCGCCACTGCCCAGGTCGGCACGGCCGCCAGCGCTGTCCAGCTGCACCAGGCGCAGCTGGCGCGAGATGTCGGCGGCGGTGGCGCCCAGGGCCTGCAATTTGAGCGGGTCCAGCGACACGCGCACCTCGCGCGTCACGCCGCCCACGCGGCTCACCGCGCCGACACCGCGCACGGCCAACAGCTTGCGCGTGACGTCGTTGTCGACAAACCAGGACAGGGCTTCGTCATCCATCTTGGGGCTGGTGATGGTGAAGGCCAGCACCGGCTGGGCCGCCATGTCCATCTTGGCGACGATGGGGTCGCGCACATCGGCGGGCAGGTCGCTGCGCACCGTGGCCACGGCGGAGCGCACATCGTCCACCGCTTCTTGCACCGGCTTCTCCAGCCGGAACTCGGCGGTGACGACCACGCCGCCATCCTTCACCGAGGTGTAGATGTGCTTCAGGCCCTGCACGGTGGCGATGGAGTTCTCGATCTTGCGGGCCACCTCGGTTTCCAGCTGCGCCGGCGCGGCGCCGGGCAGGGACGCGGTGACGGTGACCGTGGGCAGGTCGATGTCTGGGAAGTTCTGCACCTTCATCGCGTTGAAGGACAGCAGGCCGGCAAAGGTCAGCATCACGAAGAGCATGACCGCCGGAATGGGGTTCTTGATGGACCAGGCGGAGACATTCATAAATGCTCCTTATTTGCTAGCTGCTACCGCAGGAGCTGCCTGCGCTGCGGTCGTATTGGGCTTAGAAGGCTCCAGCACGCGCACCAGGTCGCCGTCGTTCAGGAAACCGGCGCCGCTGGCCACCAGCTGTACGTCGGGCGGCAGCGGGCTGAGCAGCTCGACCCGGTCGCCGATTTGCCGGCCGGTTTGCACCTTGATTTGCGTGACGCGCTTGTCGGCGTTCAGCCGGTAGACGTAGCTGAAGGCGTCGCGCACCACCACGGTGGTTTGCGGTACGGTCAGCGCATTCGTCTGGCCCAGCTCGAACGCGCCCTTGGCGAACATGCCGGCTTTCAGGGCATTGCCCGCAGGCAGGTCCACATAGACCAGGCCGGCGCGGGTTTGCGTATCCACCGTGGGGGCGACCATGCGCACCTTGCCTTTGACCGGCGTGCCGTTGGCCGTGCTGACCTGCACGTTGGTGCCCGCGCGTATGCGTTCCAGCTCGCTGGATGTGACCTCGGCGCGCCACTCCAGCCGGCCCTGGCGCACCATGCGGAACAGCTCGGTGCCGCTGCCCAGCACGGCGCCTACGGTGGCGCTGCGCGCGCTGATGACGCCGCTGTCGGGGGCCAGCACCGTGGTGTTTTTCATGCGCTGCTGCTGCACCACTACCGTGGCCTTGGCGGCCTCGACGCGGGCCTTGGCGACCTGCTCGGTGGTCAGGTACTGGTTGATCTGCTGCTCGCTCAGGGCGCCGGTGCTTTGCAGGGTGCGGGCGCGGGCGGCGTTGCCGGCGGCGTCCAGCGCATTGGCCTGGGCTTCCAGCAGATTGGCCTTGGCCTGGGCCAGGTCGGCCTGCACGCTCTCGGCGGCGAAGGTGGCCAGCACCTGGCCGGCACGCACTACGTCGCCTACATTGGCGCGCACCTCCTGCAGGCGCAGGCCGGCGGCTTCGCTGCCGATGCTGGCCTCCTGCCAGGCGGCGACGTTGCCGTTGGCGCTGAGCTGCAGCGGCCAAGCCAGTGCCTGTGGCTGCACGGTGGTGACGCTGAGCGCCGGCTTGGGCTGGGCCTGGGGCTTGTCATCCGCCGCTTGGGAATTGATAGAAAAAAGGCCTGCAGCGCAGATAGACAGTGCGCAAGCAGCTGCGAAAACGATAGCGTTGGGTTTGAAAGTCATGCTGTGTCCAAAGGGATGTCAGGGCTGGCGGGCGGTGGTGGTGCTGGCGGCGGCATCCGGGCCGGCCCAGCCGCCGCCGACGGCGCGGTACAGGGAGACCCAGGCCAGCAGGCGCTCGCGCTGCAGGGCGATGACGTTGGTGTCGGCGGCCAGGGCGTTGCGGCGCGCGTCTTCGAGTTCGGGCAGGCTGGCCAGGCCTGCTTTGTAGCGGGCCTGGGTGGCCTCGTACGAGGCCTGGTAGCCGGCGGCGGCGGTCTGGGTGTCGGCCATGCGCTCGTCGCTGCTGCGCAGGTTGACCAGGGCCTCCTCTACCTCGCGCACGGCCTGGCGCACCTTGGCCCGGTACAGGGCCACGGCCTCGGTGTAGCGGGCCTGGGCGGCCTCGGTATTGGCGCTGCGCACGCCGCCGTCCAACAGCGGCAGCGACAGGCTCAAGGGGCCTATGGACCAGGTGTTCATGTCCACATTGCCGCCGCCGGTGCGGTAGCTCAGGGCGCCGATGTTGCCGCTTAAGGCCAGGCGCGGGTAGCGTTGGCCCTGGGCGTTGCCCACGTCGAAGCTGGCGGCAGCTACGTCGCGCTCGGCGCTGAATACATCGGGCCGCTGGGCCAGTGCCTGGGCCGGGATGGACGCTATGGAAAACAGGGCTATCTGCGCAGAAGGTGCGGGCGCTGCAGCCAGTTTTTGTGCCAAGTCTGCCTCGGGCAGCGCGGTCAGCGCCACCATGGCTTTCAGGTACAGATCGCACTGCGTGAGCTGCTGGTTGAGTCGGTTATTCGCCTCGGCGGCACTGGCGCGGGCCAGTGCGTCCACCGCCGGAGCGGTGAAGCCGGCGCGGGTGCTCAGGTTGGAGAGGCGGGCCGTCTCCTGGCGCGAGCGGGCGTCTTCACCGGCCAGGCCGCGCAGCAGGGCGCAGGCGCGCACATTGACGTACTGGTTGGCCACCTCGGCGGCCACCGACACGCGGGCGTCATGCCACAGCGCCTGGGCGCCCTGCTGGCGTGCCTGGGCGGCGTTCAACGCGGCACGCTGGGTGCCAAACAGGTCGATCTCCCAGGCGGCCTGCAAGCCGCCTTGCAGCGTGGTGGCCACCGGCGTGGCGGGTTGTGAAATACCCCGGCTGGCGCTGGCCGATGCGTCCAGCGTGGGGCCCAGCGCGGCGCCTGCGCCCACGGCGGTGGCGCGGGCCTGGGTGATGCGCGAGGCGGCCGAGGCCACCGTGGGGCTGACGTTTTGCGCGGCTTCAATCAACTGCACCAGCAGCGGGTCGTCCAGCCGCTGCCACCAACTGGCCAGGTCACCCAAGTCGCCGTGGTGCGCCACATTGGAAGGGAGTGGTGCCTGCCACTGCGCGGGGGCCAGGGCCGCGACGCTGGGGGCTGGCGGCGGCGCGCTGGCACAGGCTGCGAGCCATAGCGGTAGAGCGCACAAGAGAAACCAACGGGGCACATGCATGCAGAAAGCTCCTGGGGGATGGGGGGCCATCGTCTATCGTAATGGGGGGAACCTGGCTTGTAGAAAGCCTGGCTGGCATATGTCCGCCAAGGGGTGGACGCCGCGCCGCCATGGTGCCAGAGACGGCGCTTGGTGTTTTCGCAGCCGCGTATCGGATTGTGTCGATTTATGTCAAAACCACAGGTTCTCAGGCGGCCGGGGGGCCCACCTGGTCGCGGTGGCAGACGCGGTTGCGGCCCAGGTTCTTGGCGGCGTAGAGCGCTTCGTCGGCCTGTATCCGCAACAGGTTGGCGTCGCCGCGCTGGCCGGTTTCGCAGGTGGCGATGCCGATGCTGAATGTCAGGTAGCGGTCGGTGGGCGAGCTGTCGTGCGGCAGGGCCATTGCCGCCAGGGCCAGCATGCATTTGTCTGCCATGGCGATGGCGCCCGCCGCATCGGTTTCGGGCAGCAGCAGGGCGAACTCTTCGCCGCCTATGCGGGCCGGCAGGTCTTGCTGGCGGCAGAGGTCTTTCAGCAGCGTGCCGACTTTTTGCAGGGCCACATCGCCCATGGGGTGGCCATACAGGTCGTTGTAGCGTTTGAAGTGGTCCACGTCCAGCACCAGCAAGGACAAGGGGGCGGGCCGGCGCGCCAGGCGCACGATCTCGTAGGCCAGGCGCTCGTCGAACTGGCGGCGGTTGGCGATGCCGGTGAGCGCATCGGTACTGGACAGTGTCTCCAGCGCATCCACCTGGCTGTGCAGCACCTGCAGCAGGGCGTTCACCCCCTGGGTCAGGGCGCCGATTTCATCGGGCCGCTTGGCGGTGAGTATGCTGTCCCAGCGCCGTGAGGAGGTCATCATGGCCAGATCGGCCTGCAGCTGGCGGATGGGGCGCACCAGCCAGTGGTGTATGGCCAGCAGCAACACCAGGCCGGTGACCAGGGCCAGCGCGGCGAGCTGCCAGGCCACCTCTTGCAGGATGCGCTGGGCCTGCAGGGCCAGATTGCGCGCCAGGTTCATGTGCACGGTGGAAAGGGGCCTGTCTTCCAGGTCGCGCAGCAGGTAGTGCAAGGTGATGTTCTGGGGCTCGTAGGTGGCGTGCACCTGGCGGTTGCTGAAGTATTTGAACTTGGGCAGCTCCCAGGCCAGCTCGACCGCGCTGGGGCTGTTGGGCTCCTCGGCGTGCGGTTCTATGGAAAAGGCGGCGCCGGCGTTTTGCGCGATGACGGCCATGGCGCCGTCGTCCAGCTCCTGCACCATCACCACCAGGCCGGCGGCAGCGCCCTGGCCGTCGCTGTGCACGATGGGCGTCCAGCACACGGCGGACAGGATCTTGCCGGCCTGCGTCAGCCCGCATTCGGTGGGCCTGGACTGCCAGAGATGGGCGGCCCAGCGGCGCTGCAGGGGGGCCAACACCTGCTCTGCATGCACCAGGCTGCCGTCACTCTGGGGGCGCCTGCCCATACCAACCAGCTGGCCCTGCTGGTCTACCAGCAGCACGGCGTTCAGATGCGAGGTCAGCATGGCGGCATCGCTGAGGTTGCTGTCTTCAAAGGCTTTGCTGCGCTGCTGCATGTGGCTGTACAGCTCGTCCCAGAAAGCCCAGTCGTGGTTGAGGATGCTGAGGGCTGCGAGCTGCTCGTCAAAGCCGCTGGCCACGCGCTTGACGCTGTCCTGGGCAAAGTGTTTTTCGATGGCGTCGAAGGCGGGCAGCAGCTTGCTTTGCATCAGCATCAGGCCCAGCCCGCCCATCAGCCCGAATACCAGCACAAACAGGGCGACGATGCGCGGACCTATACCAAGCCCGCTCTGGGCCAGCCGAGCAAGCGGACCTTGTCTCAATGGGCCCATGGCGCAAACGCGAAGGTATGCATAGCGGCACAGCTTAGCGCTGTATCGGGGGCATAGCAATGCGGACAAAAATCTGGCGGGAGGGGCCGCCGGACTCAGGGCTCAGAGGTCTTAAACGGTGCTTGGCCAAACACCGCATGCCACAGCGCCAGCACCGCGTAGAAGCGCTGGTGCGGATCGCTTGGGCCGAGCACGCAGCGTGCGCGCGTCATCCGGTATGGATGCTATGAAAAACGGAGCTATCTGCGCAGAAGCTGCGGGCGTTGCAGCCAGTTTTTGTGCAAGGTCCGCCTCGTGCAGCGCCACCATGGCTTTCAGGTACAGGTCGCACTGCGTCAGCTGCGGTTGAGTCGGTTATTCACCTCGGCGGCACGGGTGCTCAGGGCTGACAGGCGGGCCGTATTCCGCCCTTTGGGTTGGGCTGCAATTGGGTGTGTAGCGTGCACCATCCAATGTGTGAACGGTCTGACGGTGACAAAACTCAATAAACGTGCGGAGCTTCGGGTGAGACCAAGCGGTCAGCTGCCGTTTCCAGGATCAGTCCAGTGTCAGGACCACTTTCACGCTGGCGTCGGCATCGGCCTTGTCGATGTAGCCCACCAGCTTGGGGTCGGCGGCGACCGCTTTCTTGACAGCGGCGGCGTCGGACACTTCCTTGGGTGGCATGCCCCTGCCACTGAAGACTATGCGCGACCATGCGGCCTTTACCTGTGCGGCGTCGCGCTCGGTGGCCTTCTTGTAGAAGTGATCGCGGGTGGCATTGCCTTCGGGCAGATCGAGCGGATGCAGCTCGGCCGAACGGCCCAGGTAGATGTTGGCGATCTGCTCCTTGCTGAGCGGGCTGGCGCTGGGCGCCATGACGACTGCCACTTGGGCATGGGTCGAGCTGCAAAACAGGCTAGCCAATGCGAGGATCAGCGCAAGTTCAACGGATGATGGTTTCATGGTGTTCTCTCGGCGGTGGCGTCAGAACACGAAGTCGATAGCGACACTGACGAGGTTCAGCTTGCCGCCGGGCTGGTAGCTGGATGATCTGTTGACCAGTTGGCCAAATGAATTCGATCCAAGGTCGATGTGGTCGTACTGCAGCTTGGCGGCGGCGTTTTTCATGAAGTCCCAACGCAGGCCCAAAGTGATGCTCTTTTGTGTCGGGGCCGGGACGCTGTTCGCCAGGCCGATCACGCCGCCGTTGAGTGCGGTGGCGCCGGCAGCCAGCTGAGGCGGCAGTCCTGCGGTGGATATCCCGGATTCATTGAGCTGGGGCGTTCGGGTTGCCGCGAGCGTGGCATAGGGTGTCCACGCGCCGACCCGATAGCCCGCGGTGACGTAGCCGGAGTTGGAGTTGCCGAATGCGTCACCGGCAATGAGGCGCACGTACTCGCCCGCGAAAAACCAGCGACCAGTGTCGTGCGAAACGCCAATGGCCAAGGTCTGCCGGGACAAGTCCTTGAGGCGGTACTTCTGCGCCAATGCATAGGCCTGCGCACCCGCTGCCTGGATGCTCGGGACGGGGATGGCCGAGGCCGAGGCGCCGAAGCCGTTCAGCCCATCCTGCAGCTGTTGCACCGACGACGAATCGATGTCTGCCTTGACCAAGACATAGCTGACACGCACGCTCGTCGCGCCCATCTCGAGCGTGTTGTTGATGCCCCAGCTCGATTTGGCCCTGGCAGTGACGTCGAGGGGTAACTTGGCCGTGCTGCTGCCGTAGAACGCGGACAGGCTGTTCACCGCGTCGCCAAAGTGCGACACATGGGTTGCGTCCACGCCGTCGTTGCTGGTGAGCGTGTTGATGAGGTAGACCTCTTCCGGCGGGCGCACCGAGGGGTTTGCGTAACCCACGAGGCGTGTTTCCGACACCATGAAGCTTGGCATCGCGATGCGGCCCACACGCACACGCAGCGCGGGCGAGAACTGGTACTGGACATTGGCCCACTCGACCTGCGGTGTCCAGCTGTTGTCGTACTGGTGCTGGGCCACGACCTGCACCACGGACGACAATTCGGACGTGAGCCTGGCCGTGACCTGGCCGCCCAATCTGCTGTCCGGGCCGAAGCTGGTGGCCTGGGTGCGGCCCGCGCCACTGGGCTGCTGGTTGCTGCCTACGAAATCGGCCTCACGCTCACTTGAATGCACGGCTGCGAGCGTGCCGAAGCCGCTGAACGACCAGATCGAGGGGTCGCCTTCGGCGGCCTGGGCCGCCCCGGCCAATGCCAGCGACAGCGCGGCCACAAGCGGCCGCAACCGAATATTCGTCATATGGTCTTCCCAAGAACCCTGGTATACCCCCCGGTATCGGTATGGGGTAAATAATTTCAGGTGCTTTGTACTTCGCCTGAGGATACACGCGCTTCCGCCTCAAGGATGCCGCATAGACCTTTCGGTCGCCGCCGGGTTATCCTGACGCGACATCATCGCTGGGGCCGAGGCCCAATAGGTCTGGGAGGTATTTGGAGACTGCAATGAAACTAAAGATACGCAGCGTTGCGCAGGCGCTTGTCTGGCTCCGCGCCGCCGGTGCTACGGCCAGGTTGCGGCGTTACCTGGCGCGGGTTACCGAGCCGGCCATGCTGTTTCCGGCGATCACGATTTTGGTTCTGGGCGTTGTCTGGGGCACGACCCTGAATCTGGTCAAGGTCGAGCGTGCGGCCGCCGAACATGCCGCGGCCGTATCGAGCGACGAACTGGCTGAAACCTACGAAGCGCAGGTGGTGCGCGCATTGCGCGAAATCGACCTTACGCTGAAGTTCGTCAAGTATGCGTATGAACTCAGGGGCAGACAGGCCGTATTGCAAGAGCTGAAGGACAAGTCGTTGTTGCCGCCCGCACTGTTGTTTGTCGTCAGCATTGCGGACAGCACGGGCAATGTTGTGGCGAGCACCAAGCCGTCCACGGCGGTCAATATCGCCGATCAGGACTACTTTCAGATCCCGCGCCAGGTCGATACCCTCTCGATCGGTCAGCCGCCGCACGGCCCAAGCGTCGGCGAAGGCAAACTGCATTTCAGCCGCCGGCTCGACACAGCGGACGGACGGTTCGCCGGCATCGTGACGATTGCCGTGGACGCAGCCTACTTCGTCAGCGGCTACGAGACGTCCAAGCTGGGCGAGCATGGCGTGCTCGGCATTCTGGGAATCGACGGCGTGTTCCGTGCCCGGCGTACCGGAGAAGCAGTCTCTGCCGGCGACACGCGCGGCTATACCGCTGTGCTGCCGGCCGCGAATCAGGCAAGCCGCGAAGCGGAACTGTCCACCAACGCCTGGGATGGCGTGCTGCGCTACACCAGCGTGCGCCAGCTCTACGAGTTTCCGCTCGCCGTGATCGTCGGGCTATCGGTGGACGAACAGCTTATCGCCACGCGCCAGAGCCTGCACACCTACCTGTGGCGGGCTGCCGCCGCCAGCTTCATACTGATCCTGATCGCCGCCGTGTTAAGCCGCATGGGCCGCCAATTGGCGGCCAGCCGCTTGCGTGTCGTCGAAGAGCAGCTGGCCCACGCCGCGCGCGTCGAGCACCTTGCGTACCACGACAGCCTCACGGCGCTGCCGAATCGAAGCCTGTTCAGCAAGCTATTGGGCCAGAGCATCAACCAGGCGCATCGCTACAACAAGCGGCTGGCGGTGATGTTTCTCGATCTGGACCGCTTCAAACAGATCAACGACACCCTGGGGCACGAGGCCGGTGATCAGCTGCTGCAGGAGGTTGCGGCCAGGCTCAAGGCTTGCCTGCGCGACAGCGACACGGTCGCCCGGCTGGGCGGCGACGAGTTCGTCGTGCTGCTGCCGGAATTGGCGGAGGAAGCGTACGTCGCTACCGTGGCGCAGAAGATTCTTTCCGCCGTGGCGCGACCGTTCGTGCTGCTCGGCCAGGAGTTTCGCATCACCGCCAGCATCGGCATCAGCGCCTACCCGCAAGACGGCCTGGACGAGCAAACCCTGACGAAGAATGCCGACATCGCGATGTACCAGGCCAAGGAAGAAGGCAAGAACAATTTCCAGTTTTATTCCGAGGCACTGAACGTCAACTCGCTCGAACGGCTCACGCTGGAGTCAAGCTTGCGACACGCCCTGGAACGCAGCGAGTTCGAGCTGCATTACCAGGCCAAGCGCGACATCCGCAGTGGCCGCATCACCGGCATGGAAGCTTTGTTGCGCTGGCAGCATCCCGACCTGGGCGTCATCGCGCCGATGCAGTTTATTCCGGTCGCGGAAGAAACTGGTCTGATCGTCCCTATCGGGAAATGGGTGCTCAAAACCGCCTGCCTGCAAAACATGGCTTGGCAGACGCAGGGCCTGCCGCAGCTGAGTATGGCCATTAACCTGACGGCACGGCAGTTCTTTGACGACGGTCTGCTGCCCGACCTGGCGACGGTGCTCGCGGCTACCGGCATGGACGCACATCTGCTGGAGCTGGAAATCGCCGAGAGCCTTCTGATGCGCGATGTCGAAAGAAGCCTCGGCATCCTAGCCGGACTCAAGGGCATGGGCATACGGATCGCCATCGACGACTTCGGCGTCGGTTACTCGTCGCTCGCGACGCTCCAGCAATTCCCGCTCGACACCATCAAGATCGATCGCTCCTTCATCCGCGACGTTGCCAGCCTCGACGAGGACAAGGCGCTGACCGAGGCGATCATCGCGATGGGCCGCACGCTGAGCCTGACCGTCGTGGCCCAGGGCGTGGAAACGAAGGCGCAGGCCGACTTCTTGCGCCTGAACGCCTGTGACGAATTCCAGGGCTTTTATTTCGATGTGCCCATGCCGGCGGATCAGACATCGATGTTGCTGCAAACACAGAAGGATGTTGCAAGCGGTGAGGCCAGGTAGGCAGTCTGACCAGGCTCTTCGGCGTCTTACTGTAACTGCCGATGCCTTGAATCGAACCTAACCAAAAACGGTCGACCACAGCGCCAGCACTGCGTCCCGCTCGGCCTGCAACGGCTCGGGGGCGACCTGGGTGGGGGTTTCATTCAGGCGTGCGTGGTGCTGTACCTTGCGCAGCACGCGGTAGGCATTGGCGGCCGCCACGCCTACGCCCGGGGGCAGCAGGCCCACGGTTTCGGCGCGCTGCAGCAGGGCGATATTGCCCACGTTGTCTTGCAGTGCCGGGTGTTGGGCCGCGTGGGCCAGCACCAGGTACTGCACGGCGAATTCGGCGTCCACCATGGCGCCGGGGCTGTGCTTCACGTCGAAGTTTCCGCCGCGCACCGGGTGGGCGCCACGTACCTTGTTGCGCATGGCCACGATCTCGGCCTGCAGCGCAGGCAGGTCGCGCGGCGCGGTGATGACGGCCTGGCGCACGGCGTCGAAGCGCTGGCGCATATCGGCCGGGCCGAGCACGCAGCGCGCGCGCGTCATGGCCTGGTGCTCCCAGGTCCAGGCGGTGTTGCTGCCACGGCCTTGCTGGTAGCTGGCGTAGGCGTTCAAGGTGGTGACCAGCAGGCCGGAGTTGCCGTTGGGGCGCAGCGCGGTGTCGATCTCGAACAGGTCGCCCTCGGCGGTCTTTACGCTCAGCCAGTTGATCAGCTTGCGCACCAGGTTGGCATAGGCCTCGGGGGCGCGGTCGTCTTCGTCCTCGTAGACAAAAACAATGTCCAGGTCGCTGCCGTAGCCCAGTTCCTTGCCGCCCAGCTTGCCGTAGCCGATGACGGCAAAGCGCGGTTCGTCCAGGTGGCGGTTTTTCAGGCGCTGCCAGCACCAGCGGGCGGTGACGCGCAGCACCACATCGGCCAGCGCGCTCAGGTCGTCGGCCACCTGTTCCACGCTGGTGCGGCCTTCCACGTCGCGCGCCAGAGTGCGGAACAGCTCGGCATGGTGGGCGCGGCGCAGCAGGTTGAGCAGGGTTTCGTCGTCGTCTTCCTGGGTGGACTGCAGGGCGGCGCGGCGGGCTTCGAGTTCGGCCTCGAATTCGGCGGGCACAAAGCGCTCGGACAGCATGGTGTCCGCGGCCAGTTCGTCGATCACGCCCGGGTGTTGTTGCAGGTAGCGGGCCGGCCAGCGGGCCGCGCCCAGTAGGCGCAGCAGGCGCTGGTGGATGGCCGGGCGCTCCAGCAGCAGGGCCAGGTAGCTTTCACGGCGCAGCAGGGATTCGATCCAGTCCATCCAGCGCAACGCGCCTTCTTCGCTGGCCGTGCCGTCGCGCAGCCAGCCGGCGGTGCGCTGCACCAGGCGCGACAGGCGGGCGCGGGGAGCGTCACGCAGCGCCTGGATGCGGCTGTTTTCGGCCCATTGCAGCAGGCGCGCGCGCAGAGGTTCTTGCAACTGTTCAGCCAGGGTGGCCAGGTCCGGGACATTGCCCAGGTCGTTACTGCCCATGCTCTTGGCGCCTTTGCAGCTGCCGCCCTTGCATTCTTTATTGCCCGCGCCGCCCAGCAGGGTGTCGAACTCTTGCGCCACGCGTTCACGGTGGCTGTCCAGCTCGCACAGGAAGGCGCAGCAGTCGGGGTAGCCCATGGTGTGGGCGATCCAGGCCAGGTCTTCGTCGGCGGTGGGCAGCACATGGGTTTGCTGGTCGTCCAGGTACTGGATGCGGTGCTCCACCCGGCGTAAGAAGGAATAGGCCTGGGCCAGTGCGTCGGCCGTGGCCTGGGGCATCAGGCCGGCGCGGGCCAGGCGCTGCAGCGCGTCCAGCGTGGGGCGGGTGCGCAGCTCGGGGAACTGGCCGCCGCGCACCACCTGCAGCAGCTGCACGGTGAATTCGATCTCGCGTATGCCGCCACGCGACAGCTTCACGTCGTTCGCGCGTTCGGGCCTGCCGGCGCTACGTCGTGCCGAGTGTTCGCGGATCTGCTGGTGCAGGTTGCGCAGGGCGTCGAACACGCTGTAGTCCAGGTAGCGGCGGAACACAAAGGGCAGCACCACGCCGCGCAGCGCGCAGGCGTCCTGGATGCATGCGCGCGGCGCCACCACCCGGCTTTTCAGCCAGGCAAAGCGCTCCCATTCGCGCCCTTGCTGCTGCAGATAGTCTTCCAGCGCGTCCAGCGACAAGGCCACCGGGCCGGAGTTGCCATGCGGACGCAGCGCCAGGTCCACGCGGAACACAAAGCCGTGCTCGGTGGTGTCACCCACCAGGGCGTAAATGGTCTTGACCGCTTTGCCGAAGTACTCATGGTTGGAGATGCGGCCCCGGCCCTCGGGTGTGCCGGCGGTTTCGCCCTCGGTGTTGTAGATGTAGATCAGGTCGATGTCGCTGGACACATTCAGCTCGCGCGCCCCCAGCTTGCCCATGCCGATGACCCACAGCTGGGCGCGCTGGCCGTCCGGGCCCAGGGGCATGCCGTGCTGGGCGTCCAGGGTCTGCTGTGCGTAGGTGCAGGCGGCGTCCAGGGCGATTTCGGCCAGCACGGTGACCGCGTGTGTCACCACGGCCAGCGGAGCCTGTTCGTCACAGTCCAGGCTGACCAGGCGCTCCATCACCAGCTGGCGCAGGCTGCGCAGGGCGGCGCCGAGTTCCAGGCCCTGGGCCAACAGGGCAGCCAGGGTGGACTGCATGGTTTCAAACACCGGCGGCCCAGGCGGCAGCAGATCCAGCTGGTCGGCATAGCGGCGGCGCAGGCGCTGCACAAAGCGCGAATGCTCCGACAGAGGGGAGGTGGGGGGCTGGCTTATTAACAAAACTTCACCGTTTCGCTGAGGCTGCGCCACAGGGGGGCGAAGCATGGGAGTGATAATTCTTGTTGCATCCATGTGTCCAATGACTGAATCTAAGCCCCAACCTACGCGTCTGCTGCGACTGGCTGCCAAGGCAGCGCCCTGGGGCCTGGGCCTGGTAGCGGCGGCGTGGTTGGTGTTGGCCATCGCTTGGGGGGCCTTGCACGGCTGGATTGTGCCGCGAATCGGCGAGTTTCGCCCGCAGCTGGAAGCGCAGGCCAGCCTGGCTGTGGGGTTGCCAGTGCGCATAGGCTCGATTTCTGCACATTCCACGGGCTGGATACCGTCGGTGGAGCTGCACGACGTGGCCATACTGGACCCGCAGGGCCGTGAAGCCTTGCGCTTGCCGCGCGTGTTGGCTGCCTTGTCGCCCGCCTCGCTGCTGAAGCTGGGGTTTGAACAACTGGTGATAGACCAGCCCGAACTGGATGTGCGCCGCAGCGCCGATGGTCGCCTGCTGGTGGCCGGGCTGGATGTGTCGCGCGGCGACAGCCAGGACACCCGGGCGCTGGACTGGTTGTTTTCCCAGACCGAGCTGGTGGTGCGCGGTGGCACTGTGCGCTGGACCGACGAGCAGCGCGGCGCCCCACCGCTGGCTTTGAGCGCGGTGGACTTTGTGATGCGCAACAAGGGCCTGCGCCACAGCCTGCGCCTGGACGCGTCGCCGCCGGCCGAATGGGGTGAGCGCTTCAGCGCCATGGCCCAATTCCGTCAGCCGCTGTTGAGTGTGCACCGGGGCCGTTGGAAGGAATGGGATGGCCCGGTGTACGCCAGCCTGCCCCGGGTGGATGTGTCGCAGCTGCGGCAATACACCGACCTGGGCCTGGACGTGGCTCAGGGTGTGGGGGCTTTGCGGCTATGGGCCGAGTTGCAGCACGGCAAGCTGCAGGCCGTCACGGCCGACGTGGCCCTGGCCAATGTGCGCGTTCAACTGGGGGCCGATCTGCAGCCCCTGGCCTTGCAGCAGCTGCAGGGCCGCCTGGCCGGGCGCCCCCTGGCTGGCGGCGTCGAGTTCAGCACCGAGGGTCTGCAGTTCACTACCGACGCGGGCGTGCAGTGGTCCGGCGGCAACGTGTTTGCCCGGGTGCAAAAAAATCAGGGCCAGCTGCGCGCCGACCGCCTGGACCTGGCGACCCTGGCGCAGATTGCCGAGCGCCTGCCGCTGGGCCCGGATGTCCATACGGCGCTGGATACCTATGCCCCCAAAGGCCTGGTTGAGCGCATCGAGGCCAGCTGGCAGGGCGATGTGGCGGCGCCCACGCAGTTCCAGGCCAAGGGCCGCGCGACGAACTTGGACGTGGGTGGTGCTGCGGTGCTGGGCGTGCGTGGCGCCACTCTGGACTTTGACGTGAACCAGGCCGCAGGCAAGGCCAGTCTGCAGATCGCCCAGGGCGCACTGGAGCTACCCGGCGTGTTTGAAGAACCCGTGCTGCCGGTGGACCAGTTGTCGGCCGGCCTGGCCTGGAAGATCGATGGCAAGGCGTTGTCTGTGCAGGTGAGCGATATGCGTTTTGCCAACCCCGACCTGGAAGGCACGCTGCAGGCCAGCTGGCACACCAGCGACCCGGCGCGCTCCGGCAGCCGTTCGCGCTTCCCCGGCGTGCTGGACCTGCAAGGCCAGCTGAGCCGGGCCGAGGGTGCACGCGTGCACCGCTACCTGCCGCTGTCACTGCCCGAGACGCGCCACTACCTGCGCGAAGCCCTGGTGGCGGGCAGTTCGGACCGGGTGAAGTTCCGCGTCAAGGGAGATCTGCACGACTTCCCCTTTCTGAAGCCACAGCAGGGCGAGTTCCGTGTGGTGGCCGAGGTAAAGAACGCCACTTACGCCTACTCGCCGCCCAGCCTGCACCCCGCGGGCAGCCTGCCCTGGCCGGCGCTGGAACAGTTGTCGGGCGAGCTGGTGCTGGACCGCAGCTCTCTGCAGGTTAACCGTGCCACCGCCGTGCTGGCCGGTGCACCGAACCTGCGCATCAGCCAGGCCGAGGTGCAGATTGCCGACGTGGAGCATGCCGTGGTGGTGTTCAAGGGCCAGGGGCGCGGCCCCCTACCCGATATGCTGGGCGCCATGGCGCGTTCCCCGCTGGCGGCGCTGACCGAGCATGCGCTGGACCGCGCCAGCGGCACCGGCATGGCCGATATCCGCCTGCAGCTGCAGCTGCCGATAGACAAGATCGAGCAGAGCAAGATCCAGGGCAGCCTGGTGCTGAATGGCAACGACTTGCTGGTGGTGCCAGGCACCGTGGGCCTGGAGAAGGTGCGTGGCGTGGTGAACTTCACCGAGTCGGGCTTTACCGTGGCGGGCGGCCAGGCACGTTTGCTCGGGGGCGAGGTGCGTATTGACGGCGGCACGCGGGCGCCGGTGGCGACTAACAACCCGACTGCCGCTGTGGCCTCGCGCGACGTGGGCCTGCAATTCCGCGTGCAGGGCGTGGCCACGGCCGACGGCCTGCGCCAGGCCCCGGGGCTGGGTAGCTTGTCGCGCTTGACTGCTCGCATCAGCGGCAGCGCAGCCTATTCCGCGGTGCTGGGCTTGCGCCAGCAGGTGCTGGAAGTGGCCGTCAACAGCACGCTGCAAGGCATGGCCCTGGACCTGCCTGCGCCCTATAAAAAGTCGGCCGAGGTTGCCATGCCCTTACGGTTTGAGAACGCCCTGCTGCCCAGCCCGGCTGGCACGCTGCGCGACCGCCTGTCGCTGGACCTGGCCGGTATCGGCAGTGTGGCCTATGTGCGTGATGTGAGCGGACCCGAGCCCCGCGTGCTGCGCGGCAGCATGGCCGTGGGCCTGCCAGCGGGCGAGACGGTGGCCATGCCGGAAGAAGGCGTGGCCGCGAACATCCGCGTGGACAGCATCAACACCGATGCCTGGGACCGTATTTTGGCTTCCACCCCTGGCGCCACCGGCCTGGCTGCGGTGGACCCGAACGCGATCGCCTACCTGCCCACCGTCTTGAACTTGCGCGCCAATACGCTCACCGCCCATGGCCGCACCCTGCACCGCCTGGTGCTGGATAGCACCCGCCAGGGCACGACCTGGCATGGGAATGTGGATGCCGAGGAGCTCAATGGCTATGTGGAATTTCGCCAGCCTGGCGGCGGTAGCCCCGGCCGCGTCTACGCCCGCCTGGCCCGCCTGACCCTGACGCCCAGCGCCAGCACCGAGGTCAACACCCTGTTCGACGAGCCCACCGAGAGCGTGCCGGCGCTGGACATCGTGGTGGATGAGCTGGAGCTCAAGGGCAAGAAGCTGGGCCGGGTGGAGGTGGATGCGGTCAACCGCGGCATGCGCGACTGGCGGCTGAACAAGCTCATCATCACCACCCCGGAGGCCCAGCTTAGCGCCACCGGCAACTGGACGGCGCTGGCCAGCGCGGCCCTGCCCGCGGCGCCGGGCCTGGCATCCGGCTATATGCCGCACCGCTCGGTAATGAACTTCAAGCTGGACATCAATGATGCCGGTGCCCTGCTCACCCGCCTGGGCATGGCCGGTGTGATCCGGCGTGGCAAGGGGCAGATGGAGGGCCAGGTGGCCTGGGTAGGCTCGCCCCTGTCGCTGGACTACCCCTCGTTGGGTGGGCAGTTCAATCTGGAGGTGGAAAACGGCCAGTTCCTCAAGGCCGACCCCGGCCTGGCCAAGCTGCTGGGCGTGCTGAACCTGCAGGCCCTGCCGCGCCGGTTGACGCTGGACTTCCGCGATGTGTTCAGCGAAGGCTTTGCGTTCGACTTCATCCGTGGCGATGTGCGCATAGACCAGGGCACGGCCAGCACCAACAACCTGCAGATGAAGGGCGTGAACGCCGCCGTGCTGATGGAAGGCAGCGCCAGCATCCCGAACGAAACGCAGAACCTGAAGGTGGTGGTGGTGCCCGAGATCAACGCCGGCACGGCTTCGCTGGTGGCCACCGTCATCAACCCGGCCATCGGCATAGGGTCCTTCCTGGCCCAGTGGTTCCTGCGCCGCCCCCTGACCGAGGCCGCCACGCAGGAGTTCCATATCGACGGCACCTGGGCCGACCCGAAAATCACCAAGGTGCCGCATAAGGTCTCGGAAAGCAAAGCCGATCTGCCACCCAAGCCAGGAACCACGCCATGAAAGTTGCCGCCATCCAGATGGTCTCCAGCACCAGCCTGACGGCGAACCTGGAGCGTGCCGGCCAGCTGCTGGCCGAGGCGGCCGCAGGCGGCGCGGAGCTGGCTGTGCTGCCCGAGTACTTCTGCCTGCTGGGCCGCAAGGACACCGACAAGCTGCAGATCCAGGAAGCCTATGGCAGCGGTCCCATCCAGGACTTTCTGGCCCGCAGCGCGCGCCAGCTGGGCATGTGCATCGTCGGCGGCACGCTGCCGCTGACCGTGGGCGATGGCAGTCGCGTGCGCAACAGCAGCCTGGTGTTTGACGCCAGCGGCGCCTGTGTGGCGCGCTACGACAAGATCCACCTGTTCCGCTTCGACAACGGGCAGGAGCGCTTTGACGAGTCGCGCGTGCTGGAGCCCGGCAGCGAGCCTGTGTTGTTCGAGCTGGTGGCGCGCGACGGCCAGCGCTGGCGCATCGGCTTGAGCGTGTGCTACGACCTGCGCTTTCCCGAGCTGTACCGGCGCTACGCTGCCCAGGGCGCGGATGTGCTGCTGGTGCCCAGCGCCTTCACCCACACCACCGGCCAGGCCCACTGGGAGCTGCTGCTGCGCACCCGCGCGGTGGAAAACCTGGCCTATGTGCTAGCCCCGGCCCAGGGCGGCCTGCACGAGAACGGCCGCCGCACCTGGGGCCATAGCATGCTGGTGGACCCTTGGGGAACCGTGCTGGCCCAGCATGCCGAGGGTGACGCCGTGGTGGCCGGCCTGCTGGACGCCGCGCAACGCGACAGCTACCGCCGCCAGCTGCCGGCGCTGGAGCACCGGGTTCTGTGAAAACCCTGCGCTGGCCACGCGGCCCGGCGGGACACCGCTGGTTTTTGTGGGGGCTGCTGCTGGGCTTGATGCTGCTGCTGCTGGTCACCCTGGTGTGGCTGGCCGGGCGCTTTGAAGCCAGCCAGGTGCAGGAAAAGCTGGAGCGCGACGCCGCCGATGTGGTCAACGACATCCGCAGCGGCCTCACGCGCAATGTGCAAAGCCTGCAGGCCCTGCATGCGCGCGACCCCTCACCGAGTATCTGGACCGACAACGCCACCCAGTTCATGGGCGAGCACCGCGAGCTGCTGCGCGTGGAGTGGCGCACCCCGGCGATGGACACCCTGGCCGCGGTGGATTCGCCGTTTCGTCCGCCCGCGTTCGACATGCTGGGCCGTGGCTATGCCCAGGCCGATGTAGCCCTGGGCTGCGCCACGGCCCGCCGCTTCAATGGCGCGGCCTATTCCACGAATTACTTTTTGCCGCAAAAGGACGGCCTGGGCATGGAGGTGATGGAGGTCTGCCTGCCCTTGGCCTCGGGCGGTGGTATCACCGGTTATGTGGTGGCGACCTATTCGCTGCCGGAGATTCTGGCCGGCCTGGTGGGCCGGCAGCTGACGCGCAGCCAGGAGGTGTCGTTTGCCGAGGCTGACGGCGCGCGCCTGGCGCTGAACGGCGTGGCGCGGCGTGGCACGCCGGTGTTCACCGCCCGCCAGCTGCTGGACCTGCCGGGCAACACCCTGGTGGTGCGGCTGGACAGCTGGCGCGGCGCGCCCGGCGTGTTCCCCAACCTGATGATGGCCCTGGTGACGCTGATGTCGCTGGCGCTGATCACCGTCACCGTGCTGCTGGCGCGCGACACGCGGCTGCGCCAGCGGGCCGAGCGCGGCCTGGCCGAGGCCCTGGCGTTTCGCAAGGCCATGGAGGATTCGCTGCTCACCGGGCTGCGCGCGCGCGACCTGCAGGGCCGCATCACCTACGTCAACCCGGCGTTTTGCCAGATGGTGGGCTTCAGCGTGGAAGAGCTGGCCAACCATGCCATGCCCGCGCCTTACTGGCCGCCCGACCTGGCCGAGGAATACCAGCAGCGCCAGGAAGTGCGCCTGGCCGGCAACGCGCCGCCGCGCGAGGGCTTCAGCTCGGTCTTCATGCGCAAGGACGGCACCCGCTTCCCGGTGCTGATCATCGAGGCCGCCCTGATCGACGCCCAGGGCACGCAAACCGGCTGGATGAGCGCGGTGGTGGACCTGACCGAGCAGCGCCGGATCGAAGAGCTGTCGCGCACCAGCCAGGACCGGCTGCAGGCCACGGCCCGCCTGGCCACCGTGGGCGAGATGGCCTCCCTGCTCAGCCACGAGCTGAACCAGCCGCTGGCCGCCATCTCCAGCTACGCCACCGGCTCGTTGAATTTGCTGCAGGCCGACGCGCTGGACGGCGCCGATCTGGCCATGGCCATGCGCCGCATTGCCGAGCAGGCCGAGCGCGCCGGCAAGGTGATACGCAGCGTGCACGACTTCGTGCGCCGCCGTGCCGAGTCGCGCGAGGCCGTGGCACCGCAGACCTTGCTGGACGCCATCATGCCCCTGGTCGAGCTGCAGGCCCGCAAGCTGGGCGTGCAGGTGCAGACCGAGCTGCCGGCCCATCTGCCGGCCGTGCTGTGCGACCGCACCATGGTCGAGCAGGTGCTGCTGAATCTGGCCCGCAACGCCATGCAGGCCATGGACCAGCCGAACATTACCCAGCGCCTGCTGGTGCTGCGCGTCAGCCTGGCCGGGGCCAGTTTGCGCGCCTCTCAGCCCAGCGGCTGGCTGGAGTTCGCCGTGCTGGACCAGGGCGACGGCATACCCGAAGACGTGGCCCAGCGCCTGTTCACACCCTTCTTCACCACCAAGCTGGAAGGCATGGGCCTGGGCCTGAGCCTGTGCCGCACGGTGGTCGAGCAGCATGGGGGATTTTTGGGATTCGAGGCCAACTATCCGCGTGGTACCGTGTTCCGATTCACCCTGCCCACGGTGAAGTAAAGCGAGTCCCCATGCAACCCATACAAGACGCCACCGTATTCATCGTGGACGACGACGCCAGCGTGCGCGACGCGCTGTCCTGGCTGCTGCGCTCGCGCCGCCTGTTCAGCGAGAGTTTTCCCAGCGCCGAAGTGTTCGACGCCATGCTGGGCCCCGACTTCACGCCGCGCCAGGCCTGCTGCGTGCTGCTGGACGTGCGCATGCCCGGCATGAGCGGCCTAGCCTTGTTCGACAAGCTGGTGGTGCGCGGACTGCATAACGCCATGCCGGTGATCTTCCTGACTGGCCATGCCGATGTCCCTACGGCCGTGGATGCGGTGAAGCGTGGGGCCTTTGACTTCTGCGAAAAGCCGTTTTCCGACAACGCGCTGGTGGACCGCATCGAGCAGGCGCTGCAGCAGTCGGCCCAGCATCTGCAGCGGCTGCACAGCCGCAGCCAGCTGCAGACCCGGGTGGACGAGCTGACCGAGCGCGAGCGCGACGTGATGCGCCTGGTGGTGCAGGGCCTGCCGAACAAGCTGGTGGCCGATCAGTTGGACATCAGCGTGCGCACGGTGGAGGTGCACCGCGCCCGGGTATTCGACAAGATGGAAGTGAAGTCGGCCGTCGAATTGGCCAACTTGCTACAGAAGATGTAGCTGCTTGCGCAGATTATTCCTGCGCTGGAGGCCTTTTTTCCTCAGAGTCCTTGGGCTCGCTGGGGGGCTGGATAATCTCCCTTATTTCCCCATTGCTGCGGCCCGAGAACATGGTCCACCAGACTATCAGCACCAGTAACAAGCCCGCCCCTAGCGCTTCAAGCAATAGCAACACCATGAACCGACTCCTTCAGCAATCTGTGATGGCCGCGATTGTAGGAACCCTGGCCGCCTGCGCCACCCGCATGCCCGACTACACCCCCGAGCCCAGCCCGCCCGCCACCCCGACTGCGCCTGAAGCGCCGCCCTTCGTGGTACCGGGCGACACCGGCCCGCTGCCCGCGCCCATCGTGCAGGGCAAGAGCCGCTGGACCCCCGTGCGCTGGGCCGAGCTGCCCGGCTTCGCCCAAGACCCGCTGCATGAAGCCTGGAACGCCTGGATCAAAAGCTGTGAGCGCCCCAGCCCAGTACACGCCGCGCTGTGCAAGGACGTGCGCCGCCTCAGCATAGGCACGGGCGACGAGCAGCGCGCCTGGATGGTGGCCCGCTTCCAGCCCTACCGCGTGGAGCCCCTGCAGGGCAGCGCCGAGGGCCTGCTGACCAGCTACTACGAACCGCTGATGGACGCCACGCGCAACCCCACCAGCGCCTCTGCCGTGCCTCTGTACCGCCCGCCCGCCACCCTGGGCCAGCGCAAGCCCTGGTACACCCGGCAAGAGATGGACACCCTGCCCGAGGCCAAGGCCCAACTGGCCGGCCGTGCCATCGCCTGGCTGGCCGACCCGGTGGACGCGCTGGTGCTGCAGATCCAGGGCTCCGGCCGCCTGCGCATCACCGAGGCCGACGGCAGCCAGCGCCTGGTGCGCCTGGCCTATGCCGGCACCAACGACCAGCCCTACAAAAGCGTGGGCCGCTGGCTGCTGGACCAGGGCCTGGTGCGCGACGCCACCTGGCCCGGCATCAAGGCCTGGATCGCCCAGAACCCGCAGCGTGTCAACGAGCTGCTGTGGAGCAACCCGCGCATGGTGTTCTTCCGCGAAGAGGTGTTGTCTGAATTTGACGCGGCTTTTGGTCCGCGCGGCGCCCAGGGCGTGGCGTTGACCCCAGGCCGATCCATCGCGGTGGACCCGGCCAGCATCCCCTACGGCACCCCCGTGTGGCTGGCCTCCAGCGGCCCCAACGTGCAGCTGCAAAAGCTGGTGCTGGCCCAGGACACCGGCAGCGCCATCGTCGGCGCCGTGCGTGCCGACTACTTCGCGGGCTGGGGGCCCGAGGCGGGCGAATTGGCCGGCCGCCTGAAGCAGCCGCTGAAGCTATGGGTGCTGTGGCCTAAGTAGGTCGGTGCGTTGCAACCGCCGCGCTGCGTTCGGGGGCTCATAGTTCACACCCCTGCCGCAGGCGGAGTGTTTTGCGCCAGCCAGGTATCAAAAGCCTCCTTGGCGTTGCGGCGCAGGGCCAGTTCGTAGGTGTCTTTGTCGCTCAGGTAGAGGCAGTGGCGGATCACGGTGTAGGGGTTGAACTTGAGGCTGTCATTGCGGTCCTCGAAATACAGCTTGTACTTCTTCACCGTCCCGATCTGGTGGCGCACGATGGAGTTGAATTCGCTGCGGTTGATCTTGGGCGACCAGGACTTGATGCTCTCCACGAAGCTGTCCACCTTGGCCGGCTCAAAGCTAAAGTCTTTGAAGAAGTGGTTCACGATTTTCAGAAAGGTGAAGGCGTTGAGCTCGCTCTGCGCATGGCCGTCGCGTGCGGTGGTGCGGGTGTCGGGGGTTGCTTCCGCCACGGCCGATTCATCCGGTGCGGACTGCAGGCCGGCTTCCGTTTCATCGCGGATCTGCCGAAACTCGCGGTCAGCCAGTTCGAATAATGCCGCCAACACATTGATGCGCCGCTTGAGCGGGCTGGGGATAGACTTTTTGTACTTGATCTGGTGGTCCAGCACGCTCCAGGAGTCCTGGATGATGGTGCGCACCTGCAACTCAAACTGCCTGATATGCAGCGTGGCGTCGGGCGTCAGGCCCACATCCTCGGCCCGAAAACCCAGGTCCAGGTGCAGGCCCTTGTAGCCGAAGGAATCGTCGGTGCCCTCCACCTTGGCGATCTTGTCGGAGATTTCGATCACGCTGAAACTTGGCCGTATCTGTTCTGCAATCTTCCAGATTTCGTCCTCGTACAGGCACACGACGCGGATGCCAATCAGGTCCGTCAGATGGTCCTGGATCGCATAGGGCTGGTTGGCTTCTTCCAACGCATAACGGTATTTGTTGGTGAATTTGCGCAGGCACTCATCGCGGTCTTTGATCCGCCCCTCCACCTTGACCCCCGCGACACCGCCAGCACCGCCCAGCAACTCGGCGATACGACTTTGCAAGCTCTGGCACATGGTGTCGAGCAGGGACGCCTGGTTGGAATAGAACGCCGTGAAGAGCTGCTCTTCCTGGTCAAATTGGAGTGATGCCATGGTCAAGAAATGGGAACGTGGTGGTCACCGTCAGGTGTATTGTGGATGCGTGCCCGCATCATAGAACCCATGGCTTCGCCCCCCGTACCTGGCGCTGCATGGTGCAGGGGACGGATCGATAATTGCTCTTAAATTAATAGCTGATTGCGCAGGTATATTCTGCGCTAGCGGTCGATTGGGTTTGTAGGCGCTGCTTGACTTGTGGACGCCATAGGTATCCCTGGCCGGGATATGCGGCCAGGGATCGCATGGACGTCAGAAGCATCCACATCACCTCAAACCGCATAGAAATATCTGGAAGAAAAAGAGGCCTCCAGCGCAGGTTCCATCTGCGCTGGAGGCCCATTTTTGACAACGCGGCGAGCCGCTCAGAACTTGTAAGTCAC
Source organism: Rhodoferax sp. GW821-FHT10B06 (assembly GCF_059415605.1). Taxonomy (NCBI): domain Bacteria; kingdom Pseudomonadati; phylum Pseudomonadota; class Betaproteobacteria; order Burkholderiales; family Comamonadaceae; genus Rhodoferax; species Rhodoferax sp. GW821-FHT10B06. The sequence continues at coordinate 46,853 of NZ_JBWKNO010000005.1, forward strand.
ACCCACGCCCAGGCGCGATGCGTCCAGCGTAGCGCTGCCGTCTGCGCGATCCACTTTCAGCTTGCGGTAGGCGGTGTACAGCCGGGTGCTTTTGGACAGATCGTAGGTGCCCATCAGGCTCAGGCCGCTGGCGTCCACTACCTTCTGGCCTGTGCCGTTATCGGTCACGGCGCTGGCGTAGCCTATGGCCACGGTGGCTGCGCCAAACGGGGCGTCCAGGCCCAGCTGCCATTCCCTGGACTTTTGCGTGCCGGTGACGCGCTCGTCGCTTTGGCGCTGCATGGCGCCGACCAGGCGGGCCGGGCCGAAGTTGTAGTGGCCGGCGACCAGGTGGAATTTGTTGGCGCCAGTGGTGTAGTGCTCCAGCTGGCGCGCATAGCCTATGCGCAGCGGGCCGGATGCGTATTCCACATGGCCGGTGAGCATGCGGGGCGCATCGGTGGCGGTGGTGGCGCCTTCGGGGGCGCTGTAGCTCAGTGAGCCCTTGACCGGGCCGATGAAGGGGCTGGCGTAGTAGACCGTGTTGTTGCCGCGCGCCAGGTAGTCGCTGCCGGTCACGGCGGGCAGGCCGTTGGCGGCGGTGCTGCCCGCACCCCAGACCTGGCCGGTCGAGGCAAAGCCCGACGAGTCGTACAGCTGGTTGGTGGAGCCGCGCAGTGCGTCAAACGCGGTCAGCATGCGGCCCAGGCGCAGCTCGCCAAAGTCACCGGCCAGGCCCACGTAGGACGCGCGGTTAAAGCCGTTGTCCGAGTTGGAGACCTTGCTGACGCTGCCATTGTCGATGCTGATGCCTTGCTCCAGCACGAACCTGGCCTGCAGGCCGCCGCCCAGGTCTTCGGAGCCGCGCAGGCCCCAGCGGCTGGCCTGCGCGCCGCCGCTGTCCACCACCGAGCCCGTGCCGGGCGGTGTGGCGCCTACCTTGTGGTTTGTCTGGCCCACCCAGGCATCGACGATGCCGTACAAGGTGACGCTGGATTGGGCCGAGGCGGCGCCGGCGAGGCTGGCGAGGGCCAGGGAGGCGAGTAATTTGGGTTGCATGGACGGTGTCTCCGATGGATAAAGTTATTAAATTAGTAGTACGTCAGTCGTCAGATGACTTGGGCGATACTAAAAACCGGAACAACAATCTGCCATCGGTGAAAACCCTTGAGGTCAGGCGTCTTGGCGGCCTGCGCGCCGCCTGCGGGTGGGGTTCGTCCGCTCAGCCCTGGCTGGGCGAGCTGCTGCGCATGCGCTCGCGGCTATTGCTCAGGTGCATGAACATGGCGGCGCGGGCGGCAGCGGCATCGCCGCGGGCGATGGCGTCATAAATGGCCTCATGCTCGCGCTGGGTGATGGCTTTGCCGCTTTCCAGCAGGGGTTGGGCCTCGCCGAAGCGGGCCGCGGTCTTGTCGACATTTGTACTGTTGGTCGCCACCGCCCCGTCGGACGGGTTGCGGCGGATGGTGGCATTGCCCAGGCTGCACAGCACTTCTTCAAAGTATTCGTTGCCGGTGGCGGCGGCAATCTGCACGTGGAACTGGAAGTCGTGTTCGGTGGTGCTGCCGCCAACGCGGCGTTGCGCATCGAAGGCGTCCAGCGCGGCGCGCATGGCCTGCAGGTGCTCGTCACGGCGGCGCATGGCGGCCAGGCTGGCGGCCTCGGACTCCAGGCTGATGCGCAGCTCCAGCATGGCCAGTTTCTGGCGCACCTGCACGTCGGGGGATGCGATGGCCAGCAGCGGCTCGGGGGCGGGCGTGGCCAGTACAAAAGTGCCCACGCCTTGCCGGGTTTCGACCAGGCCGCGCGCCTGCAGGCGCGACATGGCTTCGCGTACCACCGTGCGGCTCACGTTGAATTCGCGCATCAGGCTGGGCTCGGGCGGCACCCGGTCGCCTGGCTTCAGGGCGCCGCTGTGGATGCGCTCGGACACGCCGTCCACCACACGCTGGGGTTGGCTTTTGGCACGCAGAGGTTGTTCTTGCAGCAGGGTGCTCATGGACGGGCGTTCGGGTGGATAGCTGGCAACTATAACGCTGCCGTGTGGCTCGCCTGACGACTGATGCACAAGCCCCAAGAGCAGGTTTTACAGAGAGACCAAGGGTTTGTACCAGGAATACACGTCAGACGTGTTGCCTAGAATTATGCAAAGTCTGACGACTGATGAATAAAAAGGATGGATATGAAAATCGTAAGCGTGCACGGCACGGAGTTCAGCTTCCCCACCCGCCGTTCGGTGGATTCCGCGGGCCATTCCCATCCCGGCCCCGAAGGCTTGGGCAAGATGGCCATGCTGACCATCACCACCGATGAAGGCCATAGCGGCTACGCGTTCGCGCCACCCGAAGTGATTCGCCCCCATGTGCTCGAAGCCTTTGTGCGCAAGGTGCTGATCGGCCAGAACGCTTTCAAGCGTGAATACCTGTGGCAGGGCCTGGAGCACTGGCAACGCGGCAGCGCCGGCCAGCTGACCGACCGCGCCCTGGCCGCCGTGGACCAGGCGCTATGGGACCTGGCCGGCCGTGCGCTGGGCCAGCCGGTGTACCGCCTGATCGGCGGCTACCGCGACAAGGTGCCGGCCTATGGCAGCACCATGTGCGGTGACGAGCTGGAAGGCGGCCTGTCCACCCCCGATGAATACGCGGCCTTTGCCGAGAAGCTGGTGGCACGCGGCTACAAGGCGCTGAAGCTGCACACCTGGATGCCGCCGGTGTCGTTCGCGCCCAGCGTGGCGATGGACATCAAGGCCTGCGCCGCGGTGCGCGAAGCCGTGGGCCCGCATATCCCGCTGATGCTGGATGGCTACCATGACTACAGCCGCATGGACGCACTCACCATCGGCCGCGCGTTGGAGAAGCTCAACTTCACCTGGTTCGAGGAAATGATGAACGAGCAAAGCATGGCCTCGTATGCCTGGCTGGCCGACCAGCTGGACATCCCCATCGTTGGCCCGGAAAGCCTGTCCGGCAAGCACCACAGCCGTGCCGACTGGGTCAAGGCCGGAGCCTGCGACATACTGCGCGCCGGCGTGCCGGGCGTGGGCGGCATCTCGCCCACGCTGAAGGTGGCGCACCTGGCCGAATCGTTTGGCATGCAGTGCGAGGTGCACGGCAACGGCGCGGCCAACCTAGCGGTGTGCGCGGCTATCAAGAACTGCCGCTGGTACGAGCGCGGCCTGCTGCACCCCTTCCTGGACTACGACGAAGTGCCGGCCTATCTGAACACCCTGGCAGACCCGATGGACGCCGAGGGCTATGTGCATTTGTCGCAGCTGCCGGGCCTGGGCGAAGACATCAACTTCGACTACATCGAAGCCCATACACGCCTGAAGTATTGACGCGGCGCCGGCCCGTCAATCCCGAGGAGACAAGTCAATGCATAACAATAAATGGTGGTGCCCCGCAGCGCTGGCGCTGTGCCTGCTGGCCACCGGCGCCGGGGCGAAAACGCCGGTGGACCAGCTGATCGTCGGCTTCAGCATGAACAATCTGCTGTCGCTGGACCCGGCCGCCGCCACCGGCAACGACGTGGTGGAAATCAACACCAATCTGTACGACTACCTGATCGAGCTGGACGCCAACAACGTGGGCCAGATCCAGCCCGGCCTGGCCGAGCGCTGGACGGTCGCGCCCGACCGGCGCAGCATCACCCTGAATCTGCGCTCCGGCGTCAAGTTCCAGTCGGGCAATGCGCTGACCGCCGCAGACGCGGCTTGGTCGCTGCAGCGCGTGCTCAAGCTGAACCTGGCCATGGCCTCGCCCTGGAAGAGCTATGGCTTCAGCGCCAAGAATGTGGAGAAGATGGTGCGCTCCACCGACGCGCAAACCCTGGTGATCGACCTGCCCAAGCCCACCGACCCGAAGATGGTGCTGTTCACCCTGGCCACCTCGGTCAGCGCCGTGGTGCTGGACCGCCAAGCCGTCATGGCCCACGAGGTGAACGGCGATATGGGCGCGGCCTGGCTGACCACGCACGCCGCCGGCTCCGGCCCGTTCTCCTTGTCCGAATGGCGCGCCAAGGACACGCTGATCATGAAGCGCTTTGACGGCTACTGGCGCGGCCCGGCCAAGATGAAGCGGGTGGTCATGCGCCACATGACCGAATCGCAGTCGCTGCGCCTGATGCTGCAGCGCGGTGACCTGGACGTGGCCTCGGGCATGTCGGTGCCCGACCTGGAGGCCATGAGGCACAACCCCGACGCGGTGGTGCAGGCCATGCGCCGCGGCACGCTGTACTACGTGGCCGTGAGCATGAAGGACGCCAAGTTTGCCGACCAACGTGTGCGCCTGGCGCTGCGCAAGCTGATCGACTACGACGGCATCAACAGTGCCGTCATGCCCAACTATGGCGTGCCCAACCAGCGCCCGGTGCAGCTGGGCCTGGCCGCCACATTGCCCAGCCCGGCCTATGTGCTGGACGTGGCCGGCGCGAAGAAGCTGCTGGCCGAGGCCGGCTTCCCCAACGGCTTCAAGACCAGCATCCGCGTGCTGGCCGACCCGCCCTTCATCAACATCGCCACCAGCCTGCAGTCCACGCTGGCGCAGGCCGGCATTGATGCCAGCGTGCTGTCGGGCACCGGCAACCAGGTCTACGGCGCCATGCGCGACCGCAAGTTTGAAATTCTGGTGGGGCGCGGCGGCGGCGGTGTGGAGCCGCACCCGCACGGCAGCCTGCGCGCCCTGGTGCTCAACCCCGACAACAGCGACGCGGCAAAGCTCACCAACTTCCAGGGCTGGCGCACATCGTTCTTCAACCCCGAGCTGAACGCACTGATCGCCAAGGCCGAGGTCGAGCCCGACGAAGCCAAGCAGACCGCCGAGTACGAAAAGGTGCAGCGGCTGTACGAAACCGAGGTCGGTGCCATCCAGCCCATCTCGCAAATGGTGGACACCGTGGTGGTGCGCAAGGATTTGCGCAACTACCAGGGCCATCCATCGGCGACGACACGCTTGCGTGACGTCTACAAGCAGCGTTGAGCCCAGCCCCCTTATTCCGGAGACATGCTCTTGTCCTCTTCCAAAACTTCCAAGCTCTTGCGGGCGCTAGGCCAGCGCGCCTTCAGCGTGGTGCTGACGCTGCTCGGCCTGCTGCTGCTGACCTTTGTGATTGGCCGGGTCATGCCACTGGACCCGGTGCTGTCCATCGTCGGCCCCGATGCCGATAAATCCACCTATGAGCAGGTCTACAAACAGCTGGGGCTGGACCGGCCGCTGACCGTGCAGTTCGGCTACTACCTGCGCGACCTGCTGCATGGCGACCTGGGCAAGGCCATGCTCACCGGCCACAAGGTCACCGAAGACCTGGTGCGGGTGCTGCCCGCCACCGTGGAGTTGGCCACCATGGCCATTCTGCTGGGCGCCTGCATAGGCATTCCGCTGGGTGTGTACGCCGCCACCCGGCGTGGCCAACTGGCCGACCATGTGGTGCGTGTGATCAGCCTGTTTGGCTACTCCACACCGGTGTTCTGGTTCGGCATGATGGGCCTGCTGGTGTTCTATGCCTGGCTGGACTGGGCTGGCGGCGCGGGCCGGGTGGACCTGGCTTTTGACGGCATCGTGCCCACGCGCAGCGGCCTGCTGCTGGTCGACTCGGCCCTGGCCGGCGACTGGGAGGTGTTCCGCAGCGGGCTCAAGTTCCTGATCCTGCCGGCCAGCATTCTGGGCCTGCACTCCATGGCCTATATCAGCCGCATGACGCGCAGCTTCATGCTGGCCCAGCTGTCGCAGGAGTACATCACCACGGCGCGGGTCAAGGGCCTGTCCGAGCGCGGCGTGGTCTGGCGCCATGCGTTTCGCAACATCCTGGTGCAGCTGCTGACCATCGTGGCCCTGGCCTATGGCGGCTTGCTGGAGGGTGCGGTGCTGATAGAGACCGTGTTCGCCTGGCCCGGCTTCGGCCAGTACCTGACCAGCAGCCTGCTGCTGGGCGACATGAATGCCGTGATGGGCTGCGTGCTGGTAGTGGGAGTGATCTTCGTCACCCTGAACCTGGTCTCCGACGCCCTGTACCAAGTCTTTGACCCGAGAACACGCTGATGGCCACGCTTACCTACGACCCCACACATAACGCGACGCCGCAATCCGCCGCCCAGGCGATGCGGCAGAACCTGGCCCGCGGCACCCGCCGGCTGCTGCGCAACCCCATGACCGTCGCCGGCATGGTGGTGGTGGCCCTGCTGCTGCTGGTGGCGCTGTTTGCACCGGTCATCGCCACGCACAACCCTTTGCTACAAGATTTGAAGAAAGCGCTGCAGGCGCCGTCTGCGGCGCACTGGTTTGGCACCGATGAATACGGGCGCGACATCTTCAGCCGTCTGGTGCACGGCTCGCGCATCTCGCTCTACATCATCCTGCTGGTGACGGTGATCGTTGGCCCGGTCGGCCTGGCCGTGGGCAGTATGGCCGGCTATTTTGGCGGCTGGGTGGACAACCTGTTCATGCGCATCACCGACATCTTCATCTCCTTCCCCAGCCTGGTGTTGGCCCTGGCCTTCGTGGCCGCGCTGGGCCCTGGGCTGGACCACGCGGTGATCGCCATCGCGCTCACCGCGTGGCCGCCGATTGCCCGGCTGGCGCGGGCTGAAACCCTGTCGCTGCGCCATGCCGATTACGTGGTGGCGGCGCAGCTGCAAGGCGCCTCCAGCAGCCGCATCCTGCTGCGCTATATCGCGCCCATGCTGATGTCGTCGGTGGTGGTGCGCCTCACCATGAACATGGCCAGCGTGATCCTTACCGCTGCCGGCCTGGGTTTTCTGGGCCTGGGCGCGCAGCCGCCGCTGCCCGAATGGGGCGCGATGATCTCCAGCGGCCGCCGCTACATGATCGAATGCTGGTGGCTGGTCGCCGCACCGGGCGCCGCCATCATGCTGGTGAGCCTGGCCTTCAACCTGCTGGGTGACGGCCTGCGCGATGTACTCGACCCGCGCAGCGAATAAGGACCATGCATATGTACAACCCCCCTGCCGCCGCACTGTCCGTGGCCCCCAAGCTGCAGGTTGAAGACCTGCACATCCACTTCGCCACGCCCGAAGGCCCCATGCACGCGGTACGCGGTGTGTCCTTCAACCTGTCGCGCGAAAAGCTGGCCATCGTGGGCGAGTCCGGCTCGGGCAAGTCCACCGTGGGCCGCGCCCTGCTCAAGCTGCATCCGCGCAGCGCGCGCATCGAAGCACGTAAGCTGGCCTTCGACGGCGTGGATCTGCTGAACGCCAGCCCCAAGACCATGCAGGGCATACGCGGCCAGCGCATGTCCATGATCATGCAAGACCCCAAGTACTCACTGAACCCGGTGGTGCGCGTGGGCCAGCAAATCGCCGAGGCCTATCTGGCCCACCACAAGGTGCCGCGCGTTGAAGCCTATGAGCGTGCGCTGGCCATGCTCGAATCGGTGCATATCCGCGAGCCGCAGCGTGTCTTCAACCTGTACCCGCACGAGGTTTCGGGCGGCATGGGCCAGCGCATCATGATCGCCATGATGCTCATCACCGAGCCCGAGATCTTGATTGCCGACGAGCCCACCTCGGCGCTGGATGTGTCGGTGCGCTTGCAGGTGCTGGCGGTGCTGGACGAGCTGGTCAGCCAGCGCGGCCTGGGCTTGCTGTTCATCAGCCACGACCTGAACCTGGTGCGCCACTTCTGCGACCGCGTGCTGGTGATGTATGCCGGCCGCGTGGTCGAAAGCATTGCCGCCGCCGACCTGGACCGCGCCGAACACCCCTACACCCGCGGCCTGCTGGGCGCTCTGCCCAGCCTGGAGCAACGCCGCCCCCGCCTGCCCGTGCTGCAACGCGACCCGGCCTGGCTCACCACCTGAACCGGCAAGCAAAGGAAACTTCCATGGCCATGATCGACGTCAACGGACTGCACCTTGCCTTTGGTGCGGTGAATGTGCTCAACGATGTGCAGCTGCAGGTACGCCAGGGCCAGTCTTTCGGCCTGGTGGGCGAATCCGGCTCGGGCAAGACCACGGTGCTGCGCTGCCTGGCGGGGCAGTACAGCCACTGGACCGGCAGCGCCCGCATCGGCAACCATGCGCTGGACCACAAGCTGGGCCGCGCCCAAAAGCTGGCCCAATGCCGCGAGGTGCAGATGGTGTTCCAGGACCCCTATGGTTCGCTGCACCCGCGCCACACCATCCACACCGTGCTGGCCGAGCCCCTGCGCATCCACGACATGGACCGGGAGCGTGAGCGCATCGACAGCATCTTGGCCAAGGTGGGGCTGAACAGCAGCTTCCGCTTCCGCTACCCGCACCAGTTGTCGGGTGGCCAGCGCCAGCGCGTGGCGATAGCCCGCGCGCTGATCCTGGAGCCGCGTGTGCTGCTGCTGGACGAACCCACCTCGGCGCTCGACGTGTCCGTGCAGGCCGAAATCCTGAACCTGCTGGCCGACCTGCGCGAGCGCGATGGCCTGACCTACCTGATGGTGACGCACGACCTGGGCGTGGTGGCCCATCTGTGCGACCAGGTGGCGGTGATGCAGCACGGCCGCATCGTCGAATCGCTGAGCGTGGATGCACTCTGCAGCGGCGCCGCCCAGCACCCCTACACCCGCATGCTGGTGGAAGCCAGCCACTCGTACAGCCGTAACGCGGCAGACGCACTGGCTGCTGCAGCGTGAGACAAGGAAGCCACTGGTGTTGAACCGCCGCCATGTTCTTGCCGCCTCCTTGGTGGGGTCGCTGGCCGTTTGGTTTGTATGCGGTTCTCGGTAACCCCGCGCGCAAGGCCATGGGGTCAGATCCGAATTGCGCTCAGTCCGCTTATCGGAGTCCACGACGTCTATCCGCATTTCGGCTCTGACCCCAGGGGTGGGTAGACGCCCACTCTCAAATTGATAGCTGGTGACGCAGGTATTTCATGCGCTAGCGGCCGATTGGGTTTAACCTTTTAAAAAGGTTGATGCCTTTGGTATCCCCTGCCGGGCGCACATCCCGGCCGGGGATCGCAGAGACGCCCACAGCGATCCGCGCCACACTACGCAGCATAAAAATCTTCAAATCAAAAGACGCACTCAGCGCAAACTCCACAAGCACAAGAAGCTACAGAAAGTAGAGCGCTTTGCAGCTGCATATCTGACGAAAACCAGGGCCTGCGTTCAGCCAATGTCCTGGTGGACGCAAAGATAGTTGCCCTCGGTGTCCTTGAACCAGGCTGCCTTCTCCGCACCCAGCACGCACACGTGGTCCACGGTCTTGAAGCCGGGCAGGTCGTAGTCCTCGAACACCACGCCGGCCTTCTTCAGCCCCGCCACGCTGATGGCAATGTCTGGCACCTGGAAGCTGATCGCCGTGTGCTCCGCCTTGGTGCCGTCCGGCCGGGGAAACAGCGCCAGCGTGCTACCGCCCACCTGGTAGATGAACTTGCCGTCGGGTTGGAAACCACTGGGCGTCAATCCCAGGCAGCGTTCGTAAAACGCTCGCGCCCGCTCCATGTCGATCACCGGGAGCATGGTTGACACAGAAGCATTGGCTAGCATATGCAGTCCTTTCGCTCTAGCGGCTGGCGCTGGTGCAAGGCGATCAGCGCTTTCTTAGCATAGGCGCCAAGTTGGCAAACTACCAGTCGGCGGTGCAGCTTGGGTGCTGGTCAGTACGCGCAAGTGGACGTACATCCCGGCCAGGCATCGCATGGACGCCAAGCGCCATCCGCACCCTTTCATTCAGGATAGAAAGCTTCAAATAAAAACAGTCTCCAGCGCAAATAGCACCTGCGCGAGAAGCTATGAAAAATGCAGCGCCGGGCTATAGTGCTTCATCGCTTGCACCGGGCAATACACGCCCTTTGTATAGACCCACATCCACCCCCCATGCCCAAACTGAATCTCAGCGCAGAGGCCAGTCGTCTGCCCATTCCCTGGCGGTCCACCGTGCTCGGCAGCGCCGCCGGCGCCAACGTCAAAGTGCTGCGCATGGACGCCACGGCCTATCCACCCGAAACCCACCCCTTCGTCGAAGCCCTGCTGGTCGTGGACGGCCACATGAACCTGGAAATCGACGGCCAGCTCATCTGCGTGCAAGCCGGCGAGGTCTTCCTGGTGCCCGCCGGCCAACCCCACGCCGTGGCAGCAGGCAGCCAGGGCACGCTGGTCATCATTGACCAGTGATGGCTCTTTCTGCATATCGGAGACTTCAAATGAAAATGGCTTTGACGCAGATTCCATTTGCGTGAGAGGCTATGAAAAACAGAGCGAATCTATCCTTTTCTTCTGAACAAATGCATTTGGAGGATGGACTAGTTAAAAGCGATGCCGGGCTATAGTGGGTTATTTTTTTGGCGGTGCTCATTTCGGGCTTTGGTGCTTGTACGAAAAGCAGGTTCGCCCTTGCAAACAATAAAACTGAAAATCACGCTTTCGCTATGTCCACAGAGCATCCACCAGAAACAATCCGAACGCTGATGTCACCAAAAATCTGGCTCGGTCCATACGCAATCGTGGTTGCAGCGCTGTACCTAGGAGGATATTGGGGAGCGTTTCATATCAACGCGCTCGAATACGTCACCCTTACCGAAGTTGTCAAAGCCACTGTCTATCCAATTGCTTCTGCATTTGCAGCGTTTGCAATTGGTGCGGTAATTGGCGAATTCCTTGCCCCGATCCATCAATTACCACCTGGCGGCGGTGTAAACACAAAAACCGGAAAGGTGCTTCGCAAAATCATGCCGGTAGTTGCCATAGCTTACACCGCGGGAATTGCGCTTTACCTCATCTTTGGGCCTGTAGAAAAGTGGCGATTCATCTATATTCTTTTTGCAATCACTGTGTATTTGCCTCTTAGGGCCACCGAATTGTTGGCTCAGGAACTAAAAAATGACGGAGCGCGTTCTATAGCAATCTTTCTCTTGGCTGCGCTTCCTCCATTTGCATATGGTCGCGGTGTTCTTGAGGCTAATGATGTGTTGTCTGGCCTAAGCTATGCAACTGTCATCTCCGAGGTTCCGGGTCATGAAGTAGCTTCTGGAACCAAGCCGAGCGATCGGCTCCGGTATATCGGGAGGCTAAATGATCGCTACATACTTTTCGATCCAGTTGCTGAATCAACTCTCTTCGTGGCGGCGTCCGAATTGAAAATACTCACTCTTAAGCAGAAGCAAACTACGGACACCATGCATGTCGCATCACCGTCGAGCAACGCTGAAAGTGCGTCTATTCATCTGTCGACTAGGAGTTCGGGATTGGCAGCAGAACCAGATAGCACTGCTGGTCAAAATCCAAAATGACTATCGAAACGATGACTGCCAGACCTTAAGCCTTGCACACTGGAGATTTTTGGCCTACACCTTTTAAGCTCTTCATTCGGCGGTCATAAACTTAGGGACATGCATTTTTATTTCCTGTCCCGTGCCCTCGGAACCCTCCCATGATCGTCCGAGACCGCCCCTCTGGCCTGCGCCTGTTCCTGTTGCTGCGGGGTTCGGTGCTGCCGCGCATCCTGCCTTCGTTGCTGGTCAACACCGTGATCGCCATCGTGGTGACGCTCACGCACGGTGATCTGTTCACGCACAAGATCACGCTGACCACCATCCCGTTCACGCTGATCGGCCTGCCGATTGCGATTTTTTTGGGCTTTCGCAATACGGCGGCCTACGACCGGTATTGGGAAGGCCGCAAGCTGTGGGGCGAGATCCTGCTGCGTAGTCGCAACCTGGCCCGGCAGTGCACCAGCTTGCTGGCCTATCCGCAGCCTGTGCAGGCCAGTAACGGCCTGGACGACCTGCGAGTGCGCATGGTCTACCGCTGCATTGCCTATGCGCATGCGCTGCGCCACTACCTGCGCGGCAGCAGCGCGGTGGACGACACGCGGCGCTTCCTGCTGCCTGCCGAGTCGCAGAAGATGGGCGCGTCGTCCAACCCGCCCGACTACCTGATGCAGCGCATGGGTCTGGACCTGCAGCAAGGCCTGCAAGAGGGGCGTATCGATCCCTGTCTGGCCGCGTCTATCGACGCCACGGTATCGGCCATGGCCGGTGCGGGCGCGTCCTGCGAGCGCATCAAGGGCACGCCCATTCCGTTCTCCTACACGCTGCTGCTGCACCGCACGGCCTATCTGTACTGCTTCTTGCTGCCCTTTGGCCTGGTGGATTCGATCGGCTTCATGACGCCGCTGGTAGTGGCCATCGTGACCTATACCTTCTTTGGCCTGGACGCGCTGGGCGACGAGATCGAAGAACCGTTTGGTTTGGAGCCCAACGACCTGCCGCTGGACGCCATCTGCCGCAGCCTGGAAATCAATCTGCGCGAGTCGCTGGACGACGTAGATATTCCCCCGGCGTTGCAGCCGGTGGACTTCCGTTTGAGCTGATATGCTCTGCTTTTTATAGCTTCCAGTGCAGATAATACCTGCGCCAGAGGGCGATTCAGCATATAGCCCTCGGGGCCCTATTTACTGCACAGCCCCCGAGCTCCCCCCCAGCGCCAGCACCAGCGTGGCGTGGTTCACATACTGGTTCAAACGGTTTTCGGCCACGGCGATCTCGGCCGTGCGGCGGCTGTCTTGCGCATCCAGCCAGGGGCGCAGGGCGACGGAACCGGCGCGGTAGCGGACTTCGTACAGGCGCTCGGCCTGGATGGCGGCGTCCAGCGCTTGTTGTAGCAAGACGGCTTGCTTGCGGTACTGCTGGCGGGCGGACAGGGCGTTGTCCACATCGCCCAGGGCGGTGTACAGCGTCTGGCGGAAGTTGACCACGGCCTGGTCGCGTTGGGCCTGGGCGACCTGGATGCTCAGGTCCATGGTCTGCTGGTTCAGGAACGGTAGGCTCAGCGCTGCGCCCAAGCTGCCAAACGGGTTTTGCAGGATGTTCGCCAGCGAAGCGCTGGAGGTGCCCAGCGCGCCGGTGAGTGTCAGCGCCGGGTAGTAGCTGGCGCGGGTGGCGTCGATCTGCACATGGGCTTCGCGCAGGCGCAGCTCGGCGGCGCGCAGGTCGGGGCGGCGCGCCAGCAGCTCGGCAGGCAGGCCGGCGGCCACCTCGGGCAGCGGGCTGTTGGGCAGGGTCTGCAGGGTTTGTAGCGAGGCAGGTACCGGCGCAGCATCGAACAGCAGGGCCAGGGCGGTGTTGGCGGTGACCACGTTTTGCTGCAGCGTGGTCTGGGTGGCCTGCAGGTTCAGCAGGCTTTGCCGGGCCTCGGCCAGCTCCAGCCCGCTGGTGGCGCCCGCGCTGGCCTGGGCTTGCACCAGGGTCAGGGTCTTCTGCGCATTGGCAATGCTTTGCAGATTGGCGGCCAGGCGCTGCTGGGCATAGCCCAGTTGCCAGTACAGCTGGGCGGTGGTGGCCACCAGGGTCAGCGCGGTGCTGGCGCGGTCTTGCGCGGTGGCGCGGGCTTCCCACAGGGCCACGTCGCGCTGGCTACCCAGCTTGTTCCACAGGTCTAGCTCGTAGCTGACGCCCAGGCTGGTGCCACTGCTATGGGTGACTTGCTGCGGGTTGTTCAGTGTGCGGGTGGCCGTGCCGCTGAGGCTGCCGCTGAAGACTGGGCGGTTCTCTGCCAGGCCGGCCTGCAGTTGGGCTTCGCGCAGCTTGATGGTGGCGGCGGCCAGGTTGTTGTTGCGCGCCAGGGCCTGGGCGATCAGCTGGTCCAGCACCGGGTCGTTGAAGGCTTTCCACCAGGCGTCGTTGCTGACGGCCTGGCTGGCGTCCGCGTACTTCCATTGGCTGGAGACCGTGGTGGCGGGCGGCGTGTAGGCGGCCTGCTGGGTGGCGCAGCCGGCCAGCAGCAGGGCGCACAGCAAGGCGGGAGGGAAGGGACGGGTTTTCATTCGCGGGCCAGTGCTTCGACGGGGTTGAGCTGAGAGGCGTTGCTGGCCGGCAAAAAGCCGAACACGATGCCGATGAGGGTGGAGCAGACAAACGCGGCCACCATGGAGGCGGTGGAGTAGACCATCTGGAAGCTGGTGCCGGCCATGCTGAAGCCCCAGCCTATGGCCAGCGACAGGCCTATGCCCAGCACGCCGCCCACCAGGCAGACCAGCACGGCTTCGATCAGGAACTGCTGGCGGATATCGCTCTGCCGCGCGCCCACGGCCATGCGCACGCCGATCTCACCGGTGCGCTCAGTGACCGACACCAGCATGATGTTCATCACACCAATGCCGCCCACCACTAGCGATATCAGCGCGATGGCGGACACCAGCAGGGTCAGCACCTGGGTGGTGCTTTCAATGGTCTGGCGGATGGTGTCGGTGTTCAGCACATAGAAGTCCACCACGCCGTGGCGTTTTTTGAGCAGGCTGTTGATGCCGGCCTCGGCAGCCTTGGTGGAGACATCGTCGCTGACCCGCACGGTAATGGAGCGCAGATAGCTCTGGCCCAGCACCCGGCGCAGGGCGGCGGTGTAGGGGATGTAGACGTTCAGCGCCTCGGCGTTGCCAAAGCCGGACTCGGCCTTCTTCGCCACGCCGACCACCTGGAAGGGCACGCTGCCCAGCAGGATCACCTGGCCCACCGGGTTGGGGTCGGTGGGGAACAGCTGTTTGCGGGTGTTGTCGTCTATCACCACCTCTTGCGCCAGGTTAGTGATGCTGGCGGGGTTGAAGAAGCGGCCCTGCGCCAGCTGCACGCCCTTGACGCGGAAGTACTGCTCGCCCACGCCGTTGATATTGCCGGTCACGGCCACGTTGCCAAAGCGCAGCGTGGCCGAGCTGGAGGCCGTGGGCGTGACGCTGTCGGCATACACCTGCTGGGCCAGCGCGTCGGCGTCGCCCGGCACCAGGGTGCGCACGCGCGCCGCGCGCTGGTCGCCAAAGCCGGCGCCGGAAAAGATTTCAATCGTGTTCGTCCCTATGGAGCTGATGTTCTTCAGCACCTGCTGGCGCGAGCCCTCACCCAGCGCCACCACCGACACCACGGAGGCGATGCCGATGATGATGCCCAGCATGGTTAGAAAGCTGCGCAGCGGGTGCGAGCGCAGCGCCAGCACGGCCATGCGGAAGGCCTCGGTGAAGCGGCCCCACACCGCGCCCCAGCCGGCGCCGCCCGCGGGGGGCGCGGCCAGCACGGGCGCCACGCTGGCGGGCCGCACTTGGCGGTCGGCAATGATCTCGCCGTCGCTGATCTCGATGATGCGCTGGGCGTGTTCGGCCACCTGCATGTCGTGCGTCACCAGAATGATGGTGTGGCCCTCGGCGTGCAGCTCCTGCAGGATCTTCATCACCTCGGCGCCGCTATGGCTGTCCAGCGCGCCGGTGGGTTCGTCGGCCAGGATCACGCTGCCGCCGTTCATCAGCGCGCGCGCAATGCTCACGCGCTGCTGCTGCCCGCCGGATAGTTGGCCGGGCTTGTGGCGCATGCGGTCGGCCATGCCCAGGCGGGTCAAGAGTGCAGCGGCGCGGTCATGGCGCGCGGTGCTGTCTTTGCCGGCGTAGACGGCGGGCACTTCCACATTGCCCAGCGCGTTCAGGTCGCCCAGCAGGTGGTAGCGCTGGAAGATGAAGCCAAAGTGTTCGCGCCGCAGTTCGGCCAGCGCGTCGGGCTCCAGCTGGCCGGTCTCGCGCCCAGCCACCCGGTAAGAGCCGGTGGTGGGCCGGTCCAGGCAGCCCAGGATGTTCATCAAGGTGGATTTGCCCGAGCCGGACGCGCCCACGATGGCGATCATCTCGCCCGCGTGGATTTGCAGGTTCAGGTCTTTCAGGACGGTGATGGTCTCTTCGCCCGCGGGGAACTCGCGCCGCAAGGCGGTGAGCTCCAGCAGCGGGCTGGCAATTGCTCCGGTAATTGCGCCGGCATGTGCGCCGGTGTGGTTGCTGGCCATGCCTACATGCCCATGGGGGGACGCATGCGGGGAGCGCCAGTGCTACCAGCAGCAGCTTCGCTGACCACCACCTGGTCGCCGGCCTTCAGGCCTTCCAGAATCTGCGCGTGGATGTTGTTGTTCAAACCAACCTTCACGGCACGCGGTGTGGCCTGGCCGTCCGGGCCCAGCACGCGCACCATGGTGCGGCCCTGCTTGTCGCGCTCACCCAGCGCGGCCGAAGGGATGCTGAGCACCTGCTTGGCCTCGTCCAGCACGATGTTGACCTGGGCCGTCATGGAGATGCGCAGCTGGCCGTCGGGGTTGGGCACGTCCAGCAGGCCGTTGTAGTAGATGGCGGTGGCGCTGGTGGTGGTCGAGGTGCTGCTGCTGGTGGTGGTGTCGGTCAGGATGGAGTCGGGCGCGGGCTCCACTGTGCGCAAGGTGGTGCTGTAGCGCTTGTCGGGTGCGCCGAGGATGGTGAAGTAGACCTTCTGCCCGGGCTTGACGCGCACCACGTCGGCCTCTGAGATTTGCGCCTTCACGGTGATGGTGTCCAGCCGCGCCAGCTTGATGATGGTGGGCGTGCTCTGGTTGGCGTTCACGGTTTGCCCTTCGAGTGCCACCAGGGCGACCACCACGCCGTCCATGGGCGCCAGGATCTGGGTGTAGCCCAGGTTCAGCTGGGCGGTGTTGACGGCGATCTGGGCCTGGGTGATTTGCGCCTGCTGCGCGCTCACATCGGCGCGGGCGGTGTGCAGCGCAGCATCGGCGGTTTCAAAGTCGGCACGCGAGCCTGCGTCGGCCGCCAGCAGGGTTTGGGCGCGCTGGAAGGCCAGCTCGGCCTGCTTCTGCGTGGCCTGTTTGTAGAGCAGCTGGGACTGCACATTGGCCAGCGCGGCCTGGGCGGTGCGCAGGCTGTTTTGCTGGGTCAGCGAGTCGATCTCGGCCACCAGCTGGCCTTTTTTGACCACGTCACCCAGGGCTACTTTCAGCGACTTGATCTGGCCGGATGCCTGCGCACCCACGCTGACCTGCTTGAAGGCCTGCAGCGTGCCCGAGGCCAGCACCGCCTGCTCGATGTCGGCCAGGCCGGCGGTGGCGGTCACGTAGTCGGGCTTTTTGGCGCTGGGGAAGAAGACCAGTTTGGCGGCGACGGCCAGCACCAGCAGAAAAATGGCGGCCAGCGCGTAGCGCAGAAGTCGGGACTTGGGCATGGAGTGAGGGTGTGTGGTAGCAGCGGCTTACTTTACATAAGCCCCGTCACATGCCTGCCAAGCCCCGGCAAAGCCTTTGTAAAGCAAAGGCCGGAGGTTTGCCCCGGCGCGCTTGAGCTTGCTACTGCGCTATGGTTTTTGCGAAAAATTCATACAAGAAAATAACCCACTAGCGCAGGTATAACCTGCGCTGGCAGCTATCAAAAAAGTACTGATTTTTGATAACTTATGCGTTTGCAAACCGATCACGCCACCATCGTTTTTGGTGATCATCACCTTGGCCGGGCCAGTGGCCCTTGTACTGGCTGGGGTCGCTGATGTTGGCGGTGTTCTCATCCGGGTGTTGGATGTTGATGAACAAGGCCTTGCCATCGGGCGACTCGGCCGGCTATGCGGTTTTTGCGTGTGACGCCTTGTGCCTGCGTCGGGCCTGCTGCCAGGCGCGCTTGATGGCTGGGCTGAGCCACAGTGCCTGCATGGCTCCGTAGGCCGTAAGCGCCAAGGCGGCGCCCAGCAGCGGCAGACCCACCAGCAGCGGCCAGCCCATGGCCTGCACCCAGCCCAGCAGGCCCTGCATCCAGTCGGCGGCGCCATCGCCCATGCTGGGCAGTGGCGGCAGGGTTTGCGTGCCGGGCAGCACCCACTGGCCGATCTGAAAGGCCAGCAGGTACAGCGGCACGATGGTCAGCGGGTTGGTGTAGCAGGTGGCCAGGGCACCGGCAATCGCATTGCCGCGCAGCCAGGCGCAAGCGGCAAAGGTGGCGGGCACCTGCAGCGGGCCGGGGATCAGCCCGCAGAACATGCCTATGGCCACGCCCAGGGCCAGTGGGCGGCGGTTGAAGTTGAACACCTCGCGCCGGTCCAGCCAGGGCCGCATGCGCTGCAGCAGCGGCCCGTGCAGATGGGCCAGCACCCGGGGCTCCAGGCCACGCAGCCAATGGCGCAGGGTGTGCGCGTAACTGGCCATCAGTGCGCCGGCGGGCTGGGTTTGCGCGAGGTGATGAGCGAGGCCACGATGGACGCGGCAATCAGCAGCGCCGTCACCAGCAGGGCGTAGCCGATCGGGATCTTCACCAGGTCGATCAGTAGCATCTTGCCGCCGATGAATACCAGCACCAGGGCCAGGCCATAGGCCAGCAGGTGGAAGCGGTCCGCCAGGTCGGCCAGCAGAAAGTACAGCGCGCGCAGGCCCAGGATGGCGAAGATGTTGGCGGTCAGCACGATGAACGGGTCGCTGGTAATGGCGAAGATAGCGGGGATGCTGTCCACCGCAAAAATCACGTCGGTGGTACCTATCAGCACCAGCACCACGAACAGCGGCGTGTAGTACTTGACGCCGTTGACCTGGGTGGACAGCTTCTCGCCGTCAAACGCGTCGCTGATCTTCATGCGGCCGCGCAGAAAGCGCAGCACCGGGTTTTGTGCAATATCCGGCTCCTTGCCGGCCGCCAGCCACATCTTGGTGCCGGTGAACACCAGGAAGGCGCCGAACACATACAGCAGCCAGTGGAAGGTGGCCAGCAGCCAGGCGCCCGCCAAAATCAGGATGGCGCGCAGCACGATCGCGCCGATGATGCCGGTGATCAGCGCGCGCTTCTGGTATTGGGCTGGCACGCCGAAGTAGCTGAAGATCATCAGGAACACAAAGATGTTGTCCACCGACAGGCTCTTTTCCACCAGGTAGCCGGTAATGAACTGCATGGACACGGTATTGGCCACCGTGCGGCTCTGGCTGTAGTCCAGGTAGGTCCACAGCAGGCCCACGAACACAAAGGCCAGCGAGAACCACAGCACACTCCAGCCGGCGGCTTCTTTCATGGTGACCTGGTGCGCGCCCTGGCGCTCCATCACCCAGAGGTCGATGCCAATGGCCACCACCACAAAGACGGCAAAGCCGACCCACATCCACCAGGTTCCGATTGTTTCCATGCCGCTGCTTCCTTTCTTCGTATGCCAGACCCCGTGCAGATCTGCCGGGCGCCAGGGCGTAAGTCTAGGGGTAGACTACTTCCGAGAAAACATGCTTAAACCATAGCGTATCTTCGGAAATTACGAAATGTGCGGCCGGCACCGCCTGGTGGTTTGCCCCGCTTATGCGGCTACGGTGCGCCGGCTGGTCCACCAGCCTTCCAGGCTGTACACCACCAGCGCGGCCCAAATCATGCCAAAGCCCGCCAGACGCGATAACTCGAAGGGCTCGTGGAACAGCCACACGCCGGTGGCGAACTGCAGGCTGGGTGAGATGTATTGCAGGATGCCCATGGTGGACATCGGGATCAGGCGCGCGCCAGCGGCAAACAGCAGCAGGGGCACGGCCGTCATGGGCCCGGCAAACACCAGCAGGGCGATGGTGGCACTGTCGCCCTGCGCCAGCACGCCCTGGCCTTGCCAGGTTGCCCAACCCAGCATGACGGCAGCTATTGGCGCCAGCAGCATGGTCTCCAGCGCCAGGCCTTCCAGCGCGCCCAGGTGAGCCACCTTGCGCAGCAGGCCGTAGAAGCCAAAGGTCAGCGCCAGCACCAGCGAGATCCAGGGCAGGTGCCCGGTCTGTACCGTCAGCCACAGCACGCCACCGGCGGCCACCGCCACCGCCAGCCACTGGCCGGGCCGGGGCCGTTCACCCAGAAACACAAAGCCCAGCGCCACGCTGACCAGCGGCAGGATGAAGTAGCCCAGGCTGGCGTCCACGATGTGCTGGTGCTGCACCGCCCAGACATAGACCAGCCAGTTGCCCGACAGCAGCAGCGCCGACAGCGTAAATGCTCCCAGCACCTTGGGTTGGCCGCGCAGCGCGCGCATCCAGGACCAGCGCTTGAGCACGCCCAGCAGCAGCAGCACAAACACCAGCGACCACAGCGTGCGGTGCAGCACCATCTCCAGCGCTGGCACCTGGTTCAGGTGGTGGAAGTACAGCGGGAACAGGCCCCAGGCCGCGTAAGCCAGGGTGGCGTAAAGGATTCCGGGATGCATGGCGAAGGGGGGTAAAAGACGGTGGGCAGCGTGGCTACCCAAAATGACTGGCCCGCAGACCACTACATAAATTGTAGCTACCTGCGCAGTATTTATCTGCGCTGGGGGCTTGCTTCTTACACAGATTGGATGGTGACGAACTTGCGCACCGGGCTGGACAGCACCAGGGACGAGGTCACCGCACCATGTACCGCCAGCGCATCCACCACGCGCTGCAGGTCCTTTTTGTCGAATTGCATCGGGGTTTCCGATGGGCCATCGGCCTGCTGTTTGAGCGTCGGCCCACCTCCGTATCAGCTCCAGCAGATCAAGCCTGGGGTCTTAGCTCAACCGGGTTGGCACCGCCTGCCCGTGCCGGCGCCGGAAGGTGTCTGATGGCCGCTCGCCAAACAGCGCACGGTAGTCGTTGGCAAAGTGGCCGAAATGCCAGAAACCAAAGCGCGTGGCCGCCTCGGTTACCGAATCGGCCTCGCCCATGATCTGGCGTACGCGGTTCAGCCGCTCGGCGCGCAGGTAGGACACCGGGTTCAGGCCCAGCGCATCCTGGAAGGCGTACTGCAGGCAGCGCCGGCTGACACCGAGCAGGGCCACCAGCTCGGCCACCGACAGCGGGCAGTCGCGGGCCGATTGCTCTATGTGCGAGCGCGCTGCCTGGGCCAGGCGCCAGTTGCGGTTGGCGCTGGGCGGAGTGGCCGATTCCCGCAGCGGCTCGGTCTCCAGCAGATCCAGCAGGCCATAGACCAGCGACTTCTCGAAGGCTTCGCAGACCTGCGGGCTGTCCAGTAAATCCGGGTCTTTGCCCACCGCGTCAAGCATGGCGCGCAGCAGCTGGCGCAGCGCGTCCATGCGTTCGCCGGGCATGTCCAGCACGGTGGCCCGCACACCCAGCTTGCCGGCAATGCAGGCCAGGGCCTCGCGCAGTGCCGGGTTGGCAAAACGCTGCGGATAGAACTCGATATCCACCACCACATGCTTTTCGGGCGAGCGGAACTCGAAGCCGTCGGCCCCCGAGAACACATGCAGGCCGTTGAGATGGCTGCGCTGGCCGCACAGCAGCGAATGCCCTTCTAGCTGCAAAGGCACGCCGATGGCCACGCAGCCGGGCGACAGTGCACCACGTTGCAGCACCGCACGGTTCAGGTGTTCGACCACGATGTGCACCGCCCCGGTGTCGATGGCGGTCACGCTGCCATCGAAGGCGCCGGGCGACAGCTGGCAGTAGGACTGGTTCCAGCCGTGCAGCACCGCCGCCTGCTCGTCGGTGTCGCGGCAGCGGAAAACCTGGAAGTGCGGGGTGGCAGCGGGGTGCATGGGTGCGAAAGAAGTGGCCTAAAAGATTAAGCAAGTCTTTTGCCAATTCGGGATAGTGCCATCGCCACGGAATTTTTAGACTGGGGCGAACCAGCATTCCATTCGACTTAAAGGAGTTATTCCATGGCAGGCAGATTGGCGGGCAAGACGGCCCTTATTTCCGGTGGCGCTACCGGCGCGGGCGGTGCGGCATCCAAGTTGTTCGCGGCAGAAGGCGCGCGCGTGGCGGTGGTCGACATCAACGTCGCCGCCGGCGAAGCGGTGGTGGCCGAGATCATCGCTGCAGGTGGCGAGGCCGCATTCTTTGCCGCCGATGTATCGCGGCGCGACCAGGTGGAGATCGCCGTGGCGGCCGCCAGCGCGCGCTTCGGCACCATCTCCGTGCTGTTCAACCACGCCGGCACCATCACCGTGAAGCCGTTTCTGGACACTACGGACGAAGACTACGACCGCTTGATGGACATCAATGTGAAGAGCATGTTCATGGTGACCCGCGCCGTGCTGCCGCAGATGCTGGCCGCCGGCAAAGGCAGCATCGTTTGCACCGCATCCATCTCGTCGGTGGCGGCCACGCCGCTGGAGGTGCTGTACTGCATGACCAAGGGCGCTTGCGCGATGCTGGCGCGCGCAGTAGCGGTGGAGTACCGCGACCGCGGCATACGCTGCAATGCGGTCTGCCCCGGCTTCATCGACACGCCGCACGGCCAGCGCGAGATCAAGGCCCTGGCCGCGCACGGCTTCGACGCCTCGGTCGAGGCCTTGTCGGTTCAGCAAGGCCGCCTGTGCCAGCCCGAAGAGGTGGCCAAGGCCGCGCTGTTTCTGGCAAGCGACGACGCGAGCTTCGTCAACGGCGCGCACCTGTTCGTCGACAACTGCTTCACCGCTGCTTAATTTTTTTCATTCCACTGCAGAAAGGTAGGTTCATATGAGTGCCATCTCTCCTCCCGCCATGGATGCGGACGTCAAACTCCTGCATGAAATGGGCTATGCCCAAGAGCTGTCGCGCCGCATGGGGCGCTTCTCCAACTTCGCTGTGTCGTTCTCTTTGATCTGCATCTTGTCGGGCGGCATCACGTCCTTCCAGATGGGCCTGTCGGCCGCTGGTGGCGCGTCCATTGGCTTGGGCTGGCCGTTGGGCGGCCTGTTCGCCATGGTGGTGGCCGCGTCTATGGCGCAGATCGCTTCGGCCTACCCCACCGCTGGCGGCCTGTACCACTGGGGCTCCATCCTGGGCGGCAAGGCCTGGGGCTGGATCACCGCCTGGTTCAACTTGCTGGGCCTGGTGTTCGTGGTGGCGGCGATCAACTTCGGCACCTACGACCCGTTCTTCAAGACCTTGATTGCGCCGATGTTTGGCGTAGCACCCGAGTCGCTGGGCTGGGTGCACCAGACGATCTTTTTGAGCGTCATCACCGGCCTGCAGGCGCTGCTGAACCACCGCTTCATCAAGCTGGCTAGCCGCATCACCGACCTGTCGGGCTACCTGATTTTTGTGGTCACGGTGGTGCTGGTGGTGTCGCTGGTCGCCTATGCGCCCGGCAAGCTGGACTTCAGCCGCCTGTACACCTTCACCAACCTCACCGGTACGGATGGCAGCGCCTGGCCGCAGCAGACGCTGGTGATGGCCTTCTTGTCCGGCCTGCTGCTGACGGCCTACACCATCACCGGGTTTGACGCCTCGGCCCATACCGCCGAAGAAACCCGCGACGCCGCCAAGAACGTGCCCAAGGGCATCATCAGCTCGGTGCTGTGGTCGGTGCTGTTTGGCTATGTGATGGTGTGCAGCTTCGTGCTGGTCATGCCCGACCTGACGGCGGGTATGAAGATGGGCACTGGCTTCTTCGAGGCCATCCTGGCGCCTATTCCCACCGCGCTGCGCGTCACCATCGAGGTGCTGATGTTCTTCATCAACTTCGTCTGCGGCCTGGCTGCCGTCACTTCCTGCTCGCGGATGATGTATGCCTTCGCCCGCGACGGCGGCCTGCCCGGCTCGCGCTGGCTCAAACAAGTGCACCATGTGCAGCGCACGCCCGGCACTGCCATTTGGGTCACCGCCGTGCTGGCGATTTCCATCACGCTGTATGGCGATGCCTTCACCGTGCTGAGCGCCGGCAGCGCCGTGTTCCTGTTCATCTCCTACGCAATGCCTATCGCCGCTGGCGTGTTCGCCGAGGGCAAGACCTGGACCAAAAAAGGCCCGTTCAATCTGGGTGCCTGGTCCAAACCCTTCGCCCTGCTAGGCACCGTGGGTGCACTGGTGCTGGCCTATGTGGGCATGCAACCGCCGAACGAAAAGGTGGCCTATGTGACCGTGGCCTTGTTGGTCGCGCTGCTGCTGATCTGGTTCGTCTTCGGCGTGCGCAAGCACTTCGCCGGCCCACCCATCGGCAAACGCATCGCCGAGCGCCAGTCCCACATGGGCGAGATCGAAGCCGAGTTCGCCACGCAGGAGAGTAGAGGCTATTTTGCTATATTAAAGTAGCTGCTAACGCAGGTATTCACTGCGCTAGCAGCCAAAATGATGTACATGAAAAACGCGCCCTAGGGCGCGTTTTTATTGGGGGCTCTTAGGCTCAGGGCGCAGTGCTTGCCGCCAAGGGTTTGGCTGCTGCATCGTCTTCTTTTTTCCAGACGACGACGCCATTGATGGCATACAGGTGGCAGGGTTCGGTACTGATGCGGTTGCAGTTCGCCATCACCCGCTCAGCCGGATCTTGCAGTGGGCCGCCGTCAACGGAGCGCATGCCATTGGCCCAGGCATATTTGCCAGACATGGACAGCGCAAAGGCGCGCGGTGCAGACTTCTTCAACCACTCCCGGTACTGTTCACGCGCCTTGTCGTCAATGTAGGGAATGGCGTCTACGTCGTCGATGTTGGCGAAGCCACTCCCCAGGTAGGCAATGCCCGTCATCTTGGTCGCGGGGGCAGCAGCAGTGTCCGATGCCGCGGGTTTGGCCGCGATCACCAGGCTTTGTTGCGCACGTACCGTCGATTTGTCCAGGTCCGCCGTTTTGGTATTGCCCGTGAGCTCGTTCAGCGTGAGCTCGGCAAACTTTTCGTACATCCAGTTCATGCGCATGCTGTCTTGCCCGCCGCCCCAGCCGCCTAAACCGTAGGAGGCATTGACCTTGAATGCGTGCAGCTGGCGTCCGGCGGCATCCACGATCTGCACCCGCCCACTCATGGAGTCGGTGCCTGCCAGGATGCCCAGCAGCACCGCCGATACGGCCGAGCGCACCCGGAAGTCCTCGATGGTGATATTGATTCTGTAAGGCGCGTCGCTGCGCAGCAGGTTGTTGGCGTCCAGGCGGGTTTCTATATACCGGCCCAACTCCTTGGTGCTGAATTGCGGGTTGTCGGCCTGCAGCTTGCGGGCATCTTCCGTCAGCGCCAGTTCCACGTGGTTGTAGCTCAGCCCCAGCATGCTGCCCGGGGCTGTGGTCTTGCCGCCTTCCCGCTGCACCGTGCCTGCGCACCCGGTGAGCAGAGCTGCCAGCGCAAGCAAAAGGCCCGCGCACCATTTCGTATTCAACATGCCATCTCCCTTGTTTTGTATGTCCACGTGGTTTTATTTTCGGCACTAAACGTTGCGGCCGGATGTAAAAAACGCGCCCGAGGGCGCGTTTTTCTTGGGGGCTGAGAAGCCGATTACTTGGCCACGACGCGGGCCATTTCCAACACTTTGTTGGAGTAACCCCATTCGTTGTCGTACCAGCTGACCAGCTTGACGAAGGTGCCGTCCAGGGCGATGGAGGCTTCAGCGTCGTAGATCGAGGTACGGCTGTCACCACGGAAGTCGGTCGCAACGACCTTGTCTTCGGTGTAACCCAGAATGCCCTTCAGCGCGCCTTCGGATTGCGCCTTCAGCTCGGCATTGATCTCGGCGATGGTGGCCGAGGTGTTCAGCTCCACCGTCAAGTCCACCACCGACACGTCGCTGGTGGGCACGCGGAAGGCCATGCCGGTTAGCTTCTTGTTCAGCTCAGGAATCACCACGCCCACGGCCTTGGCAGCGCCAGTGCTGGAAGGAATGATGTTTTCCAGAATACCGCGGCCGCCGCGCCAGTCTTTGTTCGAAGGGCCGTCCACGGTCTTTTGCGTGGCGGTGGCGGCGTGCACGGTGGTCATCAGGCCGCGCTTGATGCCGAACTTGTCGTTGATTACCTTGGCCAGCGGGGCCAGGCAGTTGGTGGTGCAGGACGCGTTGGAGATGATGGCCTGGCCAGCGTAGCTCTTGTCGTTCACGCCAAACACGAACATGGGGGTGTCGTCCTTGGAAGGAGCGGACAGGATGACCTTCTTGGCACCTGCGTCAATGTGCTTTTGTGCGGTTTCCTTGGTCAGGAACAGGCCGGTGGATTCAACCACGATGTCGGCGCCGACTTCGGCCCACTTCAGGTTCGCGGGGTCGCGTTCTTGCGTCAGGCGGATCGTCCGGCCATTGACGATGAGCACGCCGTTGTCCACCGAGACTTCACCCTTGAAGCGGCCGTGCACGCTGTCGTACTGCAGCATGTACGCCAGGTAGTCGGGCTCCAGCAGGTCGTTAATGCCAACGATTTCCACGTCGTGGAAGTTTTGGATGGCGGCACGGAACACCATGCGCCCGATACGGCCGAAACCGTTGATACCAATCTTGATTGTCATTGTCTTATCTCCAGTAGTTAAATCTCAACCCAGCGATGGTAGGCCCGGTGTGCACCGGGCCTACGCCGTTTACTTCTTCTTACGCAGGACTTTTTCGACCGTCATCGCCACGTTCTCGGAGGTGAAGCCGAAGTGCTTGAACAGCACTGGTGCGGGGGCCGATTCGCCGTAGGTGTCGATGCCGACCACGGCTGCGCAGCCGTATTTCCACCAGCCGTCGGTGACGCCCATTTCGACCGCGATGCGGGGCAGATTGGCCGGCAGCACTTCGGTTTTGTAGGCTTCGGATTGGCGGTCAAAAACCGTGTTGCTGGGCATAGAGACTACGCGGACAGCTATGCCTTTGGTAGCAAGCAGGGCCTGGGCAGCGATTGCCAATTGCACTTCGGAGCCGGTGGCGATGATGACGGCCTGGGCCTTCTTCTTGATGCCGACGGCTGCGGGTTCGGACAGCACATAGGCACCGCGGCTGATCTCGCCCAGATCCGCCTTGGCGGCGTAAGCGATGTTCTGGCGGCTCAGCAACAAGGCCGAAGGACGGTTCTTGTTTTCCAGGGCCACGGCCCAGGCCACGGCGGTTTCGGCCGTGTCGCCCGGACGCCAGACGTCCAGGTTCGGGATCAGGCGCAGGCTGGCGGCATGCTCGACCGACTGGTGCGTCGGGCCGTCTTCGCCCAGACCGATGGAGTCGTGGGTGAACACGTGGACCACACGCAGCTTCATCAGCGCAGCCATGCGGATGGCATTGCGGCTGTAGTCGCTGAAGGTCAGGAAGGTGCCGCCGTAGGGAATGAAGCCACCGTGCAGGGCCACGCCGTTCATGATGGCGGCCATGCCGAATTCGCGCACGCCGTAGTTGATGTGGCGGCCACCGTTGCCGACGCCGGTGTGGCTGTCGAAACGCAGGCTGGGCGTGCTCTTGGTGTTGGTCAGGTTCGAACCGGTCAAATCGGCCGAACCGCCCAGCAGTTCAGGCAGGGCCGCGGTGAAGGCTTCCAGCGCCAGCTGCGATGCCTTGCGGGAGGCCACGGTTTCGCCCTTGGTGTGGGCGCCGATGACGGTGTCCACGGCGGTCTGGGCAAAGTTCTTCGGCAGATCGCCCTTCATGCGGCGCAGCAGTTCCTTGGCTTCAGCGGGGAAGGCGGCCTTGTACGCAGCAAACTGGGTGTTCCAGGCGGCTTCGCGGGCGGCACCGGCGCTCTTGGCGTCCCAGGCGGCAGCGATGTCCTTGGGGATGGTGAACGGGGCGTAAGGCCAGTTCAGCACTTCGCGGGTCAGCTTGATTTCCTCGGCGCCCAGCGGTTCGCCGTGCGCCTTGGAGGTGTTGGCGCGGTTCGGGCTGCCCTTGCCGATGTGGGTCTTGCAGATGATCAGCGTGGGCTTGTCGGCCGATTTCTTGGCATCGGCGATGGCTTGCGATACGGCGGCGGTGTCGTGGCCGTCGATCGGGCCCAGCACGTTCCAGCCGTAGGCCACAAAGCGCAGGGCGCTGTTGTCGATAAACCAGGGGGCGACCTGGCCGTCGATGGAGATGCCGTTGTCGTCGTACAGCGCGACCAGCTTGTTCAGCTTCCAGGCGCCGGCCAGGGCGGCGGCTTCGTGGCTGATCCCTTCCATCAGGCAACCGTCGCCCAGGAAGGCGTAGGTGTGGTGGTCGACGATGGCATGGCCTTCGCGGTTGAACTCTTGCGCCAGCAGCTTTTCCGCCAGTGCAAAGCCGACGGCATTGGTGATGCCTTGGCCCAGCGGGCCGGTGGTGGTTTCCACGCCAGGCGTGTAGCCGAATTCGGGGTGGCCTGGGGTCTTGCTGTGCAGCTGGCGGAAGTTCTTCAGCTCAGCTATCGGCAGCTTGTAGCCGGTCAGGTGCAGCAGCGCGTACAGCAGCATGGAGCCGTGGCCGTTGGACAGGATGAAGCGGTCGCGGTTCAGCCAGTTCGGGTTCTTGGGGTTGTGTTGCAGATGCTCGTCCCACAGGGCGACAGCCATGTCGGCCATGCCCATGGGCGCGCCGGGGTGGCCGGAGTTGGCCTGTTGCACCGCGTCCATGGCCAGCGCGCGGATGGCGTTGGCCATGGCGGTGGTGGGCTTTGCAGCAGCCGGAGCCGCAGCAGGAAGAACCGCCACTTCGGGGGTGTTTTCGTTCAGGGGGGTGTCGGCCATCGAGGTCAGCTCCGGAGAAAGTTCGGGGTGGATATTCTGGTAAGCCCGTTATTTTACGGGGCTGACACCTTGCGCCTTGTGCTGCCCTGGTAACCCGGAGCGGGTGCGGCAAAGACAGCACAATAGACAACCCCTCGCCCACACACCCATAACCGCCATGCCGCTTGCCAAAATTGAAGTCCGCCGCAGCCGTCCTGCTGCCGAAGTTGCCGCGCTGATGGAGGCGGTCTACCTGTCCATGCGCGAAGCCCTGAAAGTGCCGGAAGACGACCGCCAGGTGCGCTACATCGAGCACCGCCCCGAGCACTTCTGGGTGGCACCCGGCAAGACCGAAAACTACACCCTGGTCGAGGTGATGATGTTCCCCGGCCGCAGCATCGATGCCAAGCGCACGCTGTACCAGGGCATCGTGCAGCGCTTGGGCACACTCGGCATTGCGCCGCTGGACGTGTTGGTGGTGCTGACCGAGCCAGTCAAGGAAAGCTGGGGCGTGCTGGGTGTACCGGCCTCAGACACCACACCCAAGGTTTAAGCCTTTTAGGCCGCTAGCGCAATAACCATCTGCGGCAGCAGCTATTTATTCAATAGCAAATGCAGCCGTAGCATGACCCGCCCGATAATCCACACCATGCCCGCCCACCCCCTGATTACCCATGCCATCGTGCTCGCCGCAGGCCGCGGCGAGCGCATGCGCCCGCTGACCGACCACACGCCCAAGCCGCTGTTGCCCGTACAAGGCAAACCGCTGATCGTCTGGCACCTAGAAGCGCTGGCGGCAGCTGGTGTGCGCTTCGTCGTCATCAACACCGCCTGGCTGGAAGAGCAGATCCCCGCCGCGCTGGGCGATGGCTCGCGCTGGGGCCTGCAGATCAGCTATTCCATGGAAGGCCGCGACCACGGCGGTGCACTAGAAACCGCCGGTGGCATCCGCAAGGCGTTGCCGCAGTTGGGAGATGCTTTCTGGGTGGTGGCCGGCGATATCTATGCGCCAACCTTCCGCTATGAGGCCAGCGCCGCCAATGACTTCGCCCGCAGCAGCGCCCTGGCCCAGCTGTGGATGGTGCCGAACCCGCCCTACCACCCGCGCGGCGACTTCGGCATTGCCGACAACGGTCTGGCGCTGGACGGCCCCGGCCCCGACGGCCAGCGCTGGACCTATAGCAGCCTGGCCCTGGTGCGCGCCGAACTGTGCCGCGCCGTGCCCCTGGGCAGCAAGGCCGCGCTGGGCCCGCTGCTGTTTGACGCGATACGCCAGCAGCGCATCACCGCATCCCGTTTTGACGGCCCCTGGCACAACGTGGGCACCCCCGAACAACTGGCCGAACTCCACTGAAGCGACACACCATGAGCACCCACATCTACGCCCAACGCCGCGCCCAACTGGCCCGTGAAATCGGTCCCGGCGGCATCGCCATCGTCCCCACCGCGCCCGAGCAGCAGCGCAACCGCGACAGCGACTTTCTGTACCGTGCCGACAGCTATTTCTACTACCTGAGCGGCTTCACCGAGCCAAATGCCTGGCTGGTGGTGACCGGCGAAGGCCAGTCCACCCTGTTCTGCGCACCAAAAGATCTGGAGCGCGAAATCTGGGACGGTTTCCGGCTCGGACCGGATGCAGCGCCCGCAGTGCTTGCGGTGGATGCTGCGTTTTCCGTAGCAGACCTGGACACCCAGCTGCCCCGCCTGCTGGAAAACCGCAGTGCCGTCTGGACCCCGTTCGCCACCCACAAGGGGCTGGAAGGCCGTGTCGATGGCTGGTTGAACAAGGTGCGCGCGCGGGTCCGCTACGGCGCCTTGTGCCCGGATACCCAGCGCGACCTGTGCAGCGTGCTGGACGAGATGCGCATGTTCAAGGACGCCAGCGAGCAGGACACGATGCGCCGCGCCGCACAGATCAGCGCCGGCGCCCACATCCGCGCCATGCAGCTGTCGGCCCGCATGCTGCGCGCCGGCCAGGACGTGTTTGAGTACCACCTGGACGCCGAACTGCTGCACGAATTCCGCCGCCAGGGCTCGCAGTACCCGGCCTACGGCTCCATCGTTGCCGCGGGCGCGAATGCCTGCGTGCTGCACTACCGCGCCGACAAGGCCCCGGTGCGCGACGGCGAGCTGGTGCTGATCGACGCGGGTTGCGAGCTGGACGGCTATGCCAGCGACATCACCCGCACCTTCCCGGCCAACGGCAAGTTCAGAGGCCCGCAGCGCACGCTGTACGAGCTGGTGCTGGCCAGCCAGGATGCGGCCGTCGCCGCCACCAAGCCCGGCGCCCGCTTCACCGACCCGCACGACGCCACCGTGAAAGTGCTGGCCCAGGGCATGCTGGACGTAGGCCTGCTGGACAAGAACAAGGTCGGCACCGTGGACGACGTGATCGCCAGCCGTGCCTACTTTGCCTACTACATGCACCGCACCGGCCACTGGATCGGCATGGACGTACACGACTGCGGCAGCTATGTGGAGGCGTCGGAAGTCGGCGCCAGCAGCCAGCGCAAGGACCCGCTGAGCGGCGAAACCATCACCAACCGGCCGAGTCGCATCCTGCAACCCGGCATGGCGCTGACCATCGAGCCCGGCATCTATGTGCGCCCCGGACCCGGCGTGCCCGAGGCCTTCCACAACATCGGCATCCGCATCGAGGACGACGCCATCGTCACCGCCACCGGCTGCGAACTGATCAGCCGCGGCGTGCCGGTCGATCCGGACGCGATCGAGGCTCTGATGCGGGATTAAGCAGCTTTTACGGCTCTACGCTATAATAATGATCTCGGTAGATGGGCTTCGCCATGGAGCTCCGCGATGCAACCCAACACATCGCACCACCACGCCGAGCCTGCACCCCCGAGTTTGTCCGCACCCTGTCATGCTGTGCGGACCCAGGGCTCCAAGTGCTTTGCGCGCAAAACCCCTCCCCACCGGGTGCTGCGCAAGACCTGCCTCCAGTGCAATTCCATCGGAAGCCTGTCTAAAACCCGCAGTGTGACAAGACGTATTTCTGGCGCGCCCATTAGTAAGGCCGCCTTGTTTTCCATAATGAATAAAAATAATTCGATTGCTGCCGGCAAATATTTGCTCTCGCCGCTGACCCGTGAACAGGCCGATGGCCGTTTCGGCTCCTCCGTGTCGATCCGTAATGGCTCGCACGACCGCGTCATGCGTTTCGTGGCCCTGTTCGACGATGCCACAACCGCGACACAATACGCAGTTGAGCAAGGTTTGCAGTGGGTGCGTGCGCGCCACTCCAATCCAAGCGCTGCACACGCTTAAAAATTAGTTAGTTACTTAGATACTGTCTCATCCTCAAGGAATTTATCCATGGCAAAAGAAGAACTGATCGAAATGAAGGGCCTTGTGTCCGAAGTCTTGCCCGACTCGCGCTTTCGCGTGACGCTGGAAAACGGCCACGTACTCATCGCTTATACCGCCGGCAAGATGCGCAAGAACCACATTCGTATCCTGGCGGGTGACCATGTGTCGCTGGAACTGTCGCCTTACGATTTGTCCAAGGGCCGCATCACCTTCCGTCACATTGCCGGCCGCGCTCCGACGTCTACGCGTTTCGCCTGATACCGGCGTACGCAAAACCCCGTACGGAGGCCGTCGTTGGACGGCCCCTACAATCGCAGTCCCTTTGACACAGTGACTGCCCGGCATATTTCCAGTCGGCGGCCATGGCAGGAGACGCCAGATGAGCAATACCACGGTGAATGCCGAAGAAAAACGCGCTGAGTTACGGCGTGCAGCCCTTGAATACCACCAGTTTCCTAGCCCCGGAAAAATAGCCATTGCGGCGACCAAGCAGTTGGTCAACCAGCATGATCTGGCGCTGGCCTACTCGCCCGGTGTGGCGGCTCCTTGCGAGGAAATCGTCAAGGACCCGAACAACGCGTTCAAGTACACCAGCCGGGGCAACCTGGTCGCCGTGATCAGCAACGGTACGGCCGTGCTGGGTCTGGGCGACATAGGGCCACTGGCGTCCAAGCCGGTGATGGAGGGCAAGGGCGTGCTGTTCAAGAAGTTCGCCGGCATCGACGTGTTTGACATCGAAATCGATGAAAAGCACGACCTCGACAAGCTGGTGGACATCATCGCTTCGCTGGAGCCCACCTTCGGCGGCATCAACCTCGAAGATATCAAGGCCCCGGACTGCTTCTACGTCGAGCGCAAGCTGCGCGAACGCATGAAGATCCCCGTGTTCCATGACGATCAGCACGGCACGGCGATCTGCGTGGGCGCGGCCCTGCTAAACGGCCTGAAGGTGGTCGGCAAAGACCCCAAAGACGTTAAGCTGGTGACCTCTGGCGCCGGTGCTGCTGCACTGGCCTGTCTGGGCTTGTTGGTCAAGCTGGGTATACGCCGCGAAAACATTTACGTGACCGACTTGGCCGGCGTGGTCTATGAGGGCCGTACCGAGCTGATGGATGAAGACAAGATCATCTACGCCCAGAACACTTCGGCGCGCACCCTGTCTGAGATCATCGAAGGAGCCGACGTGTTCCTGGGACTGTCGGCTGGTGGTGTGCTGAAAAAAGAAATGGTTGCCAAGATGGCGGCCAAGCCTGTGATTTTTGCGTTGGCCAACCCCAACCCCGAAATCACCCCTGAAGACGTGAAGTCTGTGCGTAGCGATGCCATCATCGCCACCGGTCGCACCGATTACCCGAACCAGGTCAACAACGTCCTGTGCTTCCCCTACATCTTCCGAGGTGCTTTGGATGCGGGTGCCTCCACCATCACGTTGGAGATGGAAATTGCCGCCGTGCATGCGATTGCCGAGTTGGCCCAGGCCGAGCAAAGCGAAGTGGTGGCCGCCGCCTATGCCGGCGAACAGCTGGCGTTTGGCCCCGAATACATCATCCCCAAGCCGTTTGATCCGCGGCTGATGATCAAGATTGCGCCTGCCGTTGCCAAGGCCGCTGCAGACAGCGGCGTGGCTCTGCGTCCCATTGAGGACATGGACGCCTACCGCAACCGGCTGCAAAGCTTTGTCTACGCTTCCGGCACGACCATGAAGCCGATCTATGACGCGGCCAAAAATGCAGCCAAGAAACGCGTCTGCTACGCCGAAGGTGAAGAAGAGCGCGTGTTGCGGGCCGCCCAGATCGTGGTGGACGAAGGTCTGGCCCGCCCCACGCTGATCGGGCGTCCGGCCGTGATCGCCGAGCGGATCAAGAAATTTGGCCTGCGTCTGCGCGAAGAACTGGATTACGACGTGGTGAACGTCGAGCAAGACCACCGTTACCGCGATTTCTGGCAGACCTACCACCGCATGACCGAACGCAAGGGCGTGACGGCACAAATGGCCAAAATCGAAATGCGCCGTCGCTTGACGCTGATTGGCAGCATGCTGCTGCACAAGGGCGAAGTGGATGGCATGATTTGTGGCACCTGGGGCCACACCTCCATCCATTTGCACTACATCGACCAGGTGATCGGCAAGCGCGCAGGCGGTTGCCCCAGCACTCCACAAGATGTGCCCATCTATGCCTGCATGAACGGCCTGATGCTGCCGGGCCGCCAGGTGTTCCTGGTGGATACCCACGTCAACTACGACCCCACGGCGGAAGAGTTGACGGAGATCACGGTCATGGCGGCCGAAGAAATGTTGCGCTTTGGTCTCAAACCCAAAGCTGCGTTGTTATCGCATAGCAACTACGGCCAAAGTAATCAGCCCAGCGCGGTCAAGATGCGCCGTGTTCTGGAGCTTTTGCAGACAGAGGCTCCATGGCTGGAGGTGGACGGTGAAATGCACGGCGATATCGCGCTGGATGGTGCAGCCCGCGCCGCTACTATGCCGAACAGCCCGCTGGTAGGTGACGCCAACTTGCTGGTATTCCCGAATATCGACGCGGCCAATATTGCCTACAACCTGTTGAAAATGGCGGCGGGCGGCAATATTGCGATTGGCCCCGTGCTGTTGGGAGCGGCTAAACCCGTGCATATTCTGACCGCCAGTACCACTGTGCGCCGTATCGTGAATATGACGGCTTTGACGGTAGCCGACGCTAACGTGGTTCGATAAAGCCTAATTCGCCAGCAAGTGCTAACTTTGTTGGTGTAAAGACTTGTGAGGGGCTGCCCAAATTTTGGGCAGCCCCTTGCTTTTTTGGTGCACATACGGCACACTTACGCCTTGAAATTTACGGGTTAACCCGAAGTTCTCCAAAGGCTCATTCCCGCATGGTTCTAAATGTCCGTGGCTCTGCATGCAGGCGTGTTTTTGCTTTCCTGCTATTGGCTGTTTCTGTCTTGTGCACCCCATTGGGGCATGCGCGTCAGGCTGCTCCGCAGGAAATTGGTGAGGTCATCGGACTCTCGGCACTACCCTCGCAAGGCCAGGCAACATATGCGCTGATCAAGCAGGGCGGTCCGTTTCCTTTTGATAAGGATGGCGTGGTCTTTGGGAACCGTGAACGTATTTTGCCGCTCCAGAAGCGTGGATATTACCGGGAGTACACCGTGAAAACGGTGGGTGCCGGTAACCGGGGTGCTAAGCGAATTGTTTGTGGCGGGCCTGCCAGAACGCCAGATGCATGTTTTTATACCAGTGACCATTACGCCAGCTTTCGTCGCATTGTCGAATAGAGCGTAAGAGGCTGCTCCCTCAGAATTTTGAAGCCGGGGTAAATTAGATGATTGAAAAGAAAGCGGAGACGGATATGCCTCTTCGCAATGTAAGAACCAATATCGTGCAGTCTATTCGTGCCTTCAGGGTGCAAGATTTGCAAGATGCTGCTTTGGGTCTGGGCCAGCATTTCCTGTACGCGAACCTGGCGAACGCCCAGAGCAAGCAGGATGTGTTGGACATGATCGCCCAGCAGTTCACCTTTCCGACCCATTTCGGCAAGAATTTTGATGCGCTGTACGACTGCATGACAGACCCGTTGCATAAATCGGGCCCACAGCCTGGATTTGTGGTGGTGCTGGAGCAAATTCCTGCGCACGCCAAGTTTGACAAGGAAGCCCGTGAGCAACTGCTCGACATTTTCCGCGATGCCGCAGACTATTGGGGGGACCGGAAGATTCCGTTCCGATGCTTCTATTCTTTTCTGTAGCCCGTTCTGCACAAAACAGCCAAGCAGAACGGGCGAACGAGGCAGGCAGCGATGCCGTCTCGGGCATTGAATTGAACAGTGAATCCGGCGAGAAGATGCCTACCGACAAGTTGGTAGATGTGTCGCCTCTGGCCTTGCGTATGAGCAGCCCGTTTAATGCGGGTTACTGGCTGGCCGCAGCCTGATTCGGAGGCGCGTTGCATGCTGTAAGCTGCAGTCGCTTCCATCAAAAAAGCCCGTCTATGACGGGCTTTTTTTATGTGTGTGCCAGGCTGCTTGCCAGTGTCACATATTCCTCCACCGGGACTTCTTCGGCGCGGCGTTTGACGTCGAAGCTGCCGCTGAAGGCCTTGGTTTCCAGCCATTGTCCCAGGGTGTGGCGCATGATTTTGCGGCGCTGGCTGAACGCCACCTGAACGATCTCACTCAGCAACTGCACGTCCACGGATGCGGGCTTGGTCAGGGGCACCATGCGCACCACGGCGCTGTCTACGCGCGGTGGCGGATCGAAGGATTCGGGTGGTACAAACAGCACGTTTTCCATCGCGTAGCGCCATTGCAACATGACGCTGAGGCGGCCATAGGCGGCGGTGCTGGGACGCGCTACCATGCGGTCGATGACTTCTTTTTGCAGCATGAAGTGCTGGTCTTCGACGACATGGACCGCATCCAGCAGGTGGAATAGGATGGGGGTGGAGATGTTGTAGGGCAAGTTGCCGACTACCCTGACTTTTTTCGCCGGGTTTGCTATGGAATCCGTAGCTGCTACCGCAGGTAGAAACTGCGTAAAGTCCACTTTCAATACGTCAGATTCCACCACCGTCAGCTGGGGGTGCTGGCGCAGGCGCTGGGCCAGATCTCGGTCTAGCTCCACCACCGTCAGATGGCCTAGCCGTTCGACCAAGGGCTGGGTCAGTGCCGCCAGGCCGGGGCCGATCTCCACCATATTGTCGCCAGGCTGGGGGGCAATCGCATCGACGATGGCGTCGATGATGCCGTTGTCGGACAGGAAGTGCTGGCCGAAGCGTTTACGGGGGATGTGCTTCACGGCGTATTCATGGTCATTGCGGGGATTCGCGGTATTCGACGTAGGCACGTGAGCGCAGCTCGTCGATCCAGCGGGCGTAGGCCTCGTCCAATTTCTTCTCGCGCACTAGGCCACGGACCATTTCGCGCTGTTCACGCTGCGACAGTGTGGCGGTGCGGCGTTCCAGCAGCTGCACCAGGTGCACGCCAAAGCGGGACACAAAGGGCGGGGCAATCTGGCCGGGCGTCAGGTTGTTGAGCACCTCTTCAAATTCCGGCACGAATTGGCCGGGACTGGCCCAGCCCAGGTCGCCCCCCTGTGCGGCGCTGCCATCGGCTGAGTTTTCCTTGGCCAGCTGGGCAAAATCGGCCTGCTTGTTCTGGATACGTCTTTTGAAGTCGTTCAGGCGTTCAAGGGCTGCGGCCTCGGTCAGCCGTGGGCCGGTGCGCAGCAGGATGTGTCGGGCATGTTGCTGGACGACGGCCGTGGCCACGCCACCCTGGCGCTTGTCGAGCACCTTGAGCACGTGGAAGCCTGCGCCAGAGCGCAGCACCGGGCTGATGGCGCCGGTATCCAGGCCTTGCACAGCGTTGACGAACAGCTCCGGGTAGCGATCTGCACTGCGCAGGCCGAGTACGCCACTGTTCTTGGCATGGTCAGGGGCGTCCGACAGTTCGCGGGCCAGGGCGGTGAAGTCTTCGCCTGCCAGCGCACGTTCGCGGATTTTTTCGGCCTTGGCCTGCAGTGTTGCGACTTGTTCGGGAGTTGCGTTTTCAGGTACTTCCACCAGCACCATGCCCAGATTGAGCTCCAGGGCTGACGCGTCGGTTTTGCCTTGCTGGTCACGCAGGTATTGGTCCACCTCGGCGTCGCTCACGCGCTGGCGGCTGTCCAGTTCGCGGTCTCGCAGACGGGTGATCAGGATCTGGTTGCGCAGCTCCTCGCGGAACTGGGTGGGGACCATGCCGTCCTGCACCAAGCGGCGGCGCAGCTCGGTCACGCTCAGCTGGTTTTGGCGTGCCACGTTCTCTTCTGCCGCGTCAACGGCCGAATCATCGACCTTCACACCGGTTTCACGCGCCAGCTGCAGCTGGGCTTTTTCAACGATCAACCGTTCCAATACTTGGCGGACCAGTTCGGGTGTTGGGTTGGCGGCTTCACCTTGTTGCGACATCTGCTGCAAGGCGCGGCCCACCCGGACGCGGACTTCGTTATTGGTAATGGGCTCGGAGTTCACCACGGCAACAATGAAATCGGCCTGACGGGGGCCTTCGGGTGCACGGGCCGTCAGGGGGACGCTGCTGCTGCCGGTCAATCCGGTGCCGGATGGCGACGCAGGGCGCAGACCTTGGGCAGATACGGACAAGGCCGCCAGTGCCGCCAAGCCCAGGAGCGTCGTGCGAAATAAACGGTGGTTCATGGTTGGGGTGGAAGTGAGTGGACTTGCTTCGCGGAGAAGGCGTGGCCTTCCTCTGCTGGTGCAGGTCGGTGGTTAGTCGTATTGGCTGAAGCGGCTGGGGGTGGTGATCTGCTCGCGCAGATACTGGTAACGGGGAATGTTTTCCTTCAGGACCGACAAGGGGTTGTTGCCAACGCCCAGGCGTGTAAAGCCGACAAACTCCAGCTGGAAGGAAATTTTCTGGGTGGATGTGGTGGTGCTGGTCTGGGTTCTGTCTAGCACCACGCGGCCAACCCAGCAACCGGCATCATATTCAAAGCCCATGACCGCGTTGACCATCTTGCGGTCATACATGCTGTAGTTCAGGCGACCCACGCTGTACCAGCGCCCCTCAGTCTGTCCGGAGCTGTTCTTGCCGTTCCACAAATCGCTGATCGGCCATTGCCAGCCCAGGTCGATCTGTTCGCTGCCATCGGTGGCCGTTGACGTGGAATTGCGTTGGTACCGGTAATTGGCGCTGATCACGCGGAAATCGCCCGGATTCCAGCGTCCGCCAATGGTGGAGCGCTCGGAGCGGCGGGTCTGCGGGTTGTACTGTACGGTGCTGTCGAAAGCCCAGCGCTTGTCCCAATTCAACTGGGTGCCGACCAGGAAGTCGCTCCAGCGGTCGGTTACGGTGGAGCCACCGGGCAGTGTGACTTTTTGATCCTTGAAGCGTAGCCGCTGGGCGAAGCTGAAGCGGGCCAGCTCTTCGCTGGTGTCGGGCTCCAGGAAGCGGGTGGTCACACCCAGGGTCAGCAGATTGTTGTCGGCAATGCGGTCATTGCCGGAAAACGAGTTTTCTGTATAGACCGTGGCGAAGTTGAAGTCGTTCAGGCCGGTGTCGTAGACCGGCAGCATGCTCTGGTCGCGGTAGGGCGTGTTCACATAGAACGCGCGCGGCTCCAGGGTCTGGGTGAGTGCCTTGCCCCAGAAATTGGCGGAGCGTTCGAACACCAGGCCGCTGTCCAGGCTGAAGGTAGGAACCGTGCTGCTGGCCGAGGTGGCGCCGTTGCTACTCAACGCGGTATCAAACTGGTAGCTGGTGGCATGCAGCTGGACCTTGGGCGTCACAAACCAACCTGGCGCTACCCAGGGGCGGCTGATCTGTCCCAGCGCGTAGCCACGCTTGGCATTGGGTTGCCCGGTCAGCGTGCGGTCCGCCGAGAACTCGGTGTAGTCGGTTTCCAGCGATGCATCTATGCCGCCCACGTCGTAACGTGCGTACTTGGCGTTGAGTTCGGGCAGCCGGTCGTAGGGCGGAACAATGATTGAACTGGTGCTCTGCAGGGTTTGCCATTTCAGCGTGCGCACGCTAGCGCTGAAATTGTCTTTGGCCCAACTCAGGGTTGCGTCATTGGACAGCAGGCGCTGCGTCAGCGTAGTAGACGAGCTGCCAAAGTCGGTCCAGTAGTTATCGTCACTGACCCGGTTCAATGCCACGTTTAAGCCTAAGCCGCCGATACCGGAAATTCCGGTCTGGACGGTTCCCGAATGCGTCGCAGCAATGCCCCAACGGGATTCGCCGCGTAGCTTGTCACCGGGCAGGTAATTGGCCTTGACTTGACCCTTGTATTCCGGCTCCAGGTAACGGAACTCGCCGTCCAGATTTACGCCCCGGCTGGTCATCACCGTGGGGGTGATGGTGGCGTCGCGGTTGGGCGCGATGTTCCAGTAGTAGGGAACCGTCAGCTCCGCGCCGTTGGTGCTATCCAAACCTATGCTGGGCGGCAAAAAGCCCGATTTGCGCTTGTCCGTCAGCGGAAAGCTCATGGCTGGGAATGCCAGTATGGGCACGTCCTTGAAGCGCAGCACCGCGCCATCGGCCACGCCGACTTCTTCCTCGGTATCTATGCTGATTGAAGTGGCGCGCAGTATCCAGTCGGGCAGCCAGCTCGGGCCGGGTTGGCGGCGGCAGGTACTGTAGGTGGCGTTTTGCAGCACCATGCGGTTGTCGTCCACGAAATCGGCGCGGTCGGCCTCGCCATAAGCGCCGTTCTTGATGAACTGGTAGTGCGGCTGGACGAAAAAGCCCTCGAACGAATCCACCTTCAGCTCCAGCGCCGGGCCTTCGTAGATATTGCCAGCGCGGTTGATGCGCACATTGCCGCGCGCCTTGACCAGATCGTCGGGCTGGTAGTACTCCACCCGGTCGGCCTTCAGCACCATATCGCCTTTGCGCATCTCGGCATTGCCATCGATCACGGTGTCCAGGTCGGGCCGGCCCAGAGTGTGGTCGCCAGAGAAGAAGCTGGGCATCTGCTCCCGCATCTCTTGGGGAATCTGCTCCTGCAGCAGGGGCGTAGACTTCAGGACCAGGGGCGGTTGGGCGTCCTCGGCGCGTGCCGTGGCCGAACACAGCACGGCGGCGACAAGTGCCACAGGCGTCAGGGTAAAGCGGCCGCGGCGGGTGCTGCGCTGGAATTCAGGCATCAGGGCAGGCATGAAAGAGGTGGATCGGTCGGACGAAAGGGTTGTACACAGAGGCGGGCCAGCTATACAGATAAGCCGGATTTGTAGAATGGATTATCCATGAGCCCTACCTCCACTCCAGCGTCTCCCACTTCTTTACCCGATTCCGGTCCCATCGTTTGGGCTGATGCTGCGCGCGCAAGCGCCTTCCATGCCTGGCTGGAGCAGATCAGCGGCACCCACCAGTTGCAAGCGCAGACCCTGCAGCTGGCCGCGGCCGACGCCGGTTTTCGCCGTTACTTCCGTCTGCAAAGCGCCCACGGCAGCTGCATCGTCATGGACGCGCCTCCCGACAAGGAGAACTGCGAGCCCTTTGTGCGCATCGCCAGCTTGTTTGCCCAGGCCGGCCTGCTGGTGCCCGAGGTGCTGGCCTGGGACCAGGCCCAGGGCTTCATGCTGCTCAGCGACCTGGGCACGCAGACCATGCTGCAGGCCCTGCAGTCTGATCAGCCACCGCCAGCTGCCGGCCTGTTCACCCAGGCGATAGACACCCTGGTGACGCTGCAGCTGGCCTCCCAGCCCGGCGTGCTGCCGGTGTACGACGCGGCTGTGCTGCAGCGCGAGCTGGCGCTGTTCCCCGACTGGTACATCGCCCAGCACCGCGGCATTACCCTGGACGATAGCCAGCGCGCCACGCTGGACAAGGTATTCGCCCAGATCGTGGCCAACAATTTGGAAATGCCCAGCGTCTACGTGCACCGCGACTTCATGCCGCGCAACCTCATGGTCGGTGGCGAAAAGCTGGGTGTGCTGGACTTCCAGGACGCGCTCTACGGCCCCATCACCTACGACATCGCCTGCCTGACGCGCGACGCCTTCCACAGCTGGGAAGAAGACTTTGTGCTGGACGTCACCATCCGCTACTGGCAAAAGGCGCGCAAGGCCGGCCTGCCGGTGGGCGACGACTTCGGCGCCTTCTACCGCAGCGTGGAATGGATGGGTCTGCAGCGCCACCTGAAGGTAGCCGGCATTTTCGCCCGCCTGACCCTGCGCGATGGCAAGCCCAAATATCTGGCCGATACGCC
Organism: Rhodoferax sp. GW821-FHT10B06; assembly: GCF_059415605.1. Lineage (NCBI taxonomy): Bacteria > Pseudomonadati > Pseudomonadota > Betaproteobacteria > Burkholderiales > Comamonadaceae > Rhodoferax > Rhodoferax sp. GW821-FHT10B06. The sequence continues at coordinate 87,874 of NZ_JBWKNO010000005.1, forward strand.
CCGTTTCATCGCTTACATCCGCGCCACCGCCGGCCGTTACCGAGAGCTGACGCCTTTGCTTCGCCTTGTCGACAAAATCGAAGGCACACAGGCGACTACGGGTTTTGCCTACGGAAGGATGTAGCCAGCGACTGGTTTGGCGCTACTTTATACATGGTGCCTTTGGCGATTCGCATGTATAAAGTGGTAGCAATTTTTCACGGAGCTTCGACTATGGCATACGGTACCCGGATGTGTTCGGTCTTAGGTTTCTGTCTGGTGGTAGCGCTTCCGGTATACGCACAGTCAGCCCCCCCGCCGAGCAAGCCAGCGGCAGCTGTGGAGCAGAGCTTGGACGCCATGCGACAGTTGGTTGCCGATGCAAGCAAGCACGGTGCTCCCTGGAACGGACCCGAGTCCGGTCCGGTTGCGTACGCAGGGGCCACCGTAGCGATAGTCAGTGAAGATCTGCGCAATGGGGGTATTCTCGGCGTCGGCAAGGGTATCCAGGAAGCCGCAAAAACAATCGGCTGGAACACCAAGATTTACGACGCAGGAGGAACGCCTGCAGGGCGCGCCAAGGCTCTTTCCTCAGCGCTGGCTTTGAAGCCGGATGGCGTCATCCTGGTCGGCATCGATGTCAAAGAAATTCAAGCCCAACTGGCCCCATTTGAAGAACGTAAAGTGCCTATGGTGGGCTGGCACGTCGGCCCCAATGCCGGCCCGATTGTCGGCAGTCCGATCGCCATGAACGTATCCACCAACCCGCTGGATGTGGCGCGTATCACGGCCATGGCGGCGGTGGTCGCGTCCGAGGGGCGGGCAAGTGTAGTGGTCTTCACCGATAGCAACTTCGAAATCGCCATGGCCAAGTCCAATGCCATGGCGGATGTCATACGTGCCTGCAAGGGCTGTCGCTTGCTGGAAATCAAGGACGTAGCGATTTCCAAAAGTGCCGAATTGATGCCTGCAGCGACGCAAGACCTGCTCAAACGCTATGGCACGCAGTGGACCCATGCGCTGGCCATCAACGATATTTACTTTGACTATGCCGCGCCAGAGCTGACCAATGCCGGAAAATCCAGCAAAAGCGTCAACATGCTTTCCGCCGGCGATGGCAGCGCCGCCGCCTTCCTGCGCATCCGGGCGGGCACGTTCCAGACCGGCACGGTCTCCGAACCACTGAATCTCCATGGCTGGCAGCTGGTGGACGAATTGAATCGTCTGTTGGCTCGCCAGCCGGTCAGCGGCTACATCGTTCCTGTGCATTTGGTCACGGCCGACAACATCGCCTTCGACGGCGGCGCACAGCGCCAATACGACCCTGACAACGGTTACCGCAACATCTACCGGCGCATCTGGAAACGTTAAGAACACACGCCGGAATTTATTGCTGAATATGCACTTACGGCTACCCCGGTCTCTGCGCAACCAGTTCATACTGGCCCTTTCGGCACTGGCGCTGCTGGTTTTGGCTGGCGGTGTGACTGCTGTGTATGCCTTGCGCGTCAATACCAATGCCACCCAGTTATTGGCCGAAAAGCGTCTGGTGCAGATGCGGGATGCGCAAGACCTCGTCCGGCGCACCTTGCTCATCGAGCGCGAAGCCTACCAATTGACCGCTGCTGAATCTGTCGACGAGATGCGCGAGAGCTATGCCGATGTTCTCAAGCAGCTGGAGTTGTTCGACCACACCATAGACCGTCTCGCCGCGGCCGACGACGATCTTGGTGTACTTGACCTGCACGAGTCCAGCCAGTTGTTTCGCAATACCGTGAATATCGTTGGGCAATTGCAAGAAAGCAAGCTGCAAACCACTGGGCAAGCACCACCTAAAACCAGCGCCGAAGCAGACCAACAGTTCCACACGGAACTGCGCAATCAAGCGGGTCAGATGGTGGAAACAACCCAGGCTCAATCTGACCGCGTCACGCAGGACTACCGAAATGCCATGCTGGCATTGGCAGAAACCTCTCAGAAGAACCAGCGCTGGGTCACGGTGTTACTGTCAGCCAGCTTGTTGCTGGCTTGGCTGGTAGCGCAAAGTTTTCTCGGCAAACATGTGCTGGCGCGTCTGCAATTGGTTAGCAAAAGTCTGCGCAAAACCGAAGTGGGCGAGGGGCGGTTTGTCGTTCCAGTACAAGGCAGTGATGAGATTGGAGCCATGGCGCGCGCCGTTGAGCAGTTCCAGGAGGACCGCCAACAACTGGCTTTGGCCAACGCTGCGCTGCTGGTCGAAAAAGCCCGGCAAGAAGAACTCATCCGCAAGCTTGCGCAAGCCCATAGCCAGTTGCTGCAATCGGAAAAATTGGCCTCTATTGGGCAGCTCGCTGCTGGCGTGGCGCACGAAATCAATAATCCCATCGCTTTCGTGAACTCAAACCTGGGCACCCTGCAAGGCTATGTGGAGGATATTTTCAAAATCCTGGCTGCATACGAACAGGGCGAGAAGGAGTTGAGCCCCGCCACCCAGAAGACCATGAACAACTTGAAGCAGGAGGTCGACATCGTCTATTTGCGTGAAGATGTGGGTAGTCTCATGGCCGAATCGGTGAACGGTTTGCAGCGGGTCAAACGCATCGTGCAGGATCTGCGGGACTTCTCCCATGTGGACGAGACAGATAAACAATGGGCTAACCTGGAATCTGGCCTGGACAGCACATTGAACGTGGTGTGGAGCGCGCTCAAGGACAAGGCCGAGGTGGTCAAGGAATACGGCGCCATCCCGGAAATCGAGTGCATCCCCTCGCAAATCAACCAGGTGTTCATGAATCTGCTGATCAACGCCGGGCAGGCCATCGAAGAGCACGGCCGCATTACCTTGCGCACCGGCCAGGATGCCGAAAATGTCTGGGTCGAGATACAGGACACGGGCAACGGCATACCTCCTGAGCATCTGGACCGCATTTTTGACCCTTTCTTCACCACCAAACCTGTTGGCACGGGCACCGGTCTAGGCCTCTCTATCTCCTACGGCATCGTTAGCCGGCATGGTGGACAGATTGAAGTGACAAGCCAGCCTGGAAAAGGCGCCACCTTCAAGGTGCTGCTACCGCGGAATGCCGTTTCCGCACGGGCGGAAGCACATTCGGAAGTGGTGTGAACAAGGGCCGCGCCAGCGCCAGACCGGGAAACCGCATAATTACCCCCTCTCGCAACATGCAAGCCGCTACATACCCAATCCTCTGGGTCTGAGGGGTGCTGCCCACGCCAAGTTTTTTGCGCCAGTTTCTGGTATTTGAACTAGCCATTGAAAATGGCATTTCCGCACATCCAATAAAGCTTTATAGCTACATAAATAATAGCGTTTACCTGTATGCCCCGTTTTTACTGCCCTGCCCCTTTGGCGACCGGGGCTGTTCTTGATTTACCCGCCGGTGCTGCCCGCCACGTGCAGGTGCTGCGCATGCAGCCCGGCCAGAGCATCACCCTTTTCAACGGCCAGGGTGGCGAGTTTGAGGCCACGATTGAACGCATGGGCCGCAGCGATGTGGCCGTGAGTGTTACTGCCCATGACCCGGTGGAGCGTGAAGCAGCGCGCGCGGTGCACATCGTGCTGGCCATGCCCGCCAATGACCGCATGGACTGGCTGGTCGAGAAAGCTGCCGAGCTCGGGGTGGTCAGCATCCAGCCCCTAGTGGCCGAACGCAGCGTGCTGCGCTTGAACGGTGAACGCGCCGACAAAAAGCGTGCCCACTGGTTTGCCGTGGGCGTAGCCGCCTGCGAACAATCCGGCCGTAATCGCGTGCCCGAGGTCTACCCCGTGCGCAGCTTTGCCGACTGGGTGGCCACGGCCGACGCCGGCCTGCTGCTGTCGCTGCGGCCTGGCAGCCAGCCAATGCTGAATGCGCTACCTGCCAGCGGCCCCATCCACTTTCTCAGCGGCCCCGAAGGCGGCCTCAGCCCTAGCGAGGAAGACGCGGCCATCGCCCGCGGCTACCGCCCGGTGACCCTGGCCAACCGCGTGCTGCGCGCCGAGACCGCGCCCCTGGCGGCGCTGGCCCAACTCCAGTTCTGACGATGGAAGACACGACGCTCCCCGACAGCGACACCACGCTGTCGGATTACTTCCGTGATGCTGACTTTGCCGCGGAATCGCTGCTGGCCTTCCGCATCGACGCCCAGGGCGCGCTGATCGACGCTCTGCGCGCCCTGTTCCACGGCCCGGCCGGTCTGGTGCGCCTGCGCCTGTGGGTCTTCATGGGCCTGCTGGGCCAGAGCGAAGCCAGCCTGAGCCGTGATGACATCAACGAGCTGTTCCACGCCGTGCGCCCGGAAGCGCTGGACACCGTGTTCAAACGTTTCCGCGACACCGGCCTGCTGCTGTGGGACGAAACCCAGCGCCGCACCAGCCTGACCCCGCTGGCGCAGCAGCTGTCTGCCGTGCTGGGCGTGCTGAATACCGCGCCGCCGGCCGATGGCGAAGACGGCGACCTGGCCAGCCTGCTGAGCCAGGTGGTCGGTGCCGACCAGCTCGGCACGCTGGACGCCGCCCAGGTGCAGATGCTGCAAGCCCAGCTGGGCCGCCTGCATGCCGAGTTCGAGGACGCGATTGCCAGCGGCTCCGAATTCCGCCTGCGTGAGGCGCGCAAACGCTACGACCGCGCCGCGCGCCTGATCGACAAGGCCTCCACCGCCATCACCGCCATCATCAGCCACGCCCACGGCCATGTGGTGATGGAGCGCGCCGCCCGGGCCCTGGGCCAGGCGCAGAGCCGCTTGCTGGCCATGGCCAGCCAGTTCAACCGCGCGCTGCAGCAGGTGGACCGCCAGCGCGTCACCCTGGGCACCACCGGGATCACCAGCACCGACGTGAAACGCTGGCTGCAGACCGTCGCCGCCCCCGAACATTTGCTGCAGGACGCGCTGGCCTGCCCGGTCGCGCCCGTCATGCTTGCCCCCCATGAATTGCTGGATGTGACCGAAGCAGAATTTGAACGCGACCGCCCCACGCTGGCCCTGTCCGATGCCCTGCCGGTATCCCAGGCCGCGCCGCTTGGCGAACTCAGCGCCGTGGCCTTGCCGCAGGCGCTGGCCGATCTGTCCGAGCTGCTGGCCAGCTGGAACACCGACGGCACCGAGCCCCGCACCGCCGTCCAGGCCTTGCTGGGTGCTGAGCCACTTGAAGCCGCCTATGCCGAGGTCGCTTACAAGGCCCAGCTGCTGCCGCTGCTGGGCGACGCCCAGGCCTGCCTGCTGCCCGGCGCCACCGGTGACCTGGCGCGCCAGCCCTGGCGCGTGGAATGGAGCACCGAGTTGCTCGACCTGCAGCACCCCGTGCTGGCCCAGGTCAGCGCCGGTGCGCTGCACCCGGTGCTGCCTCCGAACGCATCTATTGAGAAGACCTCCCCATGACCGACGAAGCCGCCCTGCTGGTCGCCGAGCTGCTGGCCCGCCGCAGCCTGCCGCGCACCCATCCCCGCGTCCGCAAAGCCCTGGTCAACGCCGAGCTGTTTGCCCAGGTAGAGCAGCGTCTGGCCGACATCGGCCTGCGCTGGATGGACAACATTTACGCCGAACACGTCAGCCTGGCCCTGCTGCCTGCCGCGCAAAGCACCGTGATGGGCGAGGCTGGCATCAACGCCAACAACAACCTGGAGCTGCCGCGCGACGGCCAGGCCCTGCTGGTGGTGCTGTGGGCGCTGATCATCCTGCCCAAGCGCGAACGCCAGACCAGCCGCGCCCCGGTGGCCGAGACGCAGAACGATATGTTCGCCAGCAGCAAGCCGCTGCCGCCGGTGCGCGACGTCAGCCCGGTGCTGTCGTACAAAGCCCTGCTGGAAGACTACGGCACGCAGCTGGGCAAAAAGACCCGGCTCGACGGCAACCTGAAGCTGCTGGAGCGCCACGGCTTCATCCTGCGCCGGCAAGACGATATTGCTGAAGGCCCGTTGCTAGACGTGCTGCTGGACTACGACATCATGGCCCCGCGCATCCTGGACGGCGCCCTGGCCGACGTGCTGGCCCGCGAGCAAGCCGCCCGCCTGGCCGCTGAAGCCCAGCTGGCTGCCGAAACCCCTACCGAAGACTGAGCCCATGTTCCATCTGCAAAGCCTTGAGCTGGTCCACTGGGACTACTGCCAACGCGTCAGCCTGCCGCTGGACGCCAGCATCATCACCATCGCCGGCCCCAACGGCTCCGGCAAGACCACCCTGCTGGATGCGCTACGCACCCTGCTGGGCCTGAAATGCTCGTCGCCACGCGACTTCAAAACCTATGCCCGCCACGCCGGGGCCAACGTAGCCTGGCTGCGCGCCGTGGTGGACAACCGCCCGCATAACCGCCAGACCAGCAGCCGCCCGTTTGCCAAACGCCTGCTGTACAGCGACCAGGTCACCCTGGCCTGCCGCATCGAACGCAACGGTGGCGACTGGCAGCGCCGCTACATGGTGCTGGAAGGCGACGTCAGCATCGAGCAACTCAGCGAAAAAACCGAAAAAGAGCTTGCCACCATGGGCATCGAGGCCTGGGGCAAAACCCTGTCCGCCGCCGGCCTGTCGCCTGCGATTGCCAAGGTGCTGTCGCTGGAGCAGGGACAGACCGACCGACTCTGTGAATTCAGCCCGCGCGAGCTGCTGCGCCTGGTGTTTGACGTGTTTGGCGACCAGGAGGTGCTGAACCACTACGACACCGCCCGCGAACACCAGCAGCAGCTGGCCCGCGAGATGGAGCAGGCCAGCCACGAGTTGGACCACAGCAAGGCCCAGCTGGCCGAGCTGCAAAGCCGCGTCAGCAACTACCAGAACTGGCAGCACAAGGTGCAGGAGCACGAGCGCCTGGCCACCGAGGTGGTGCCGGTGCTGGAATGGCATATCCAGCGCCAAAAGCTCACCGAGCGCAGCCGCGAGCAGCGCCGCCAGCGCCAGCATGCAAGCCAAAACATCGCCCAGCGCAAGCAGGACAATGACAAGCTGCTCTCTTTATTGGAGCAACGTAGCCAGGCCGAAGACAATGAAGCCCGCCTGCTGCGCGAGCGCGATGCGGCCAATGTGCAGCGCGAAAACTGCCGCGACCTGGAGCGCCCGCTGGAGGACCTGGTCAAGCGCGAAACCGAGCTGCTGGCCCTGGTGGACAAGGAAAGCGACGCCGAGGCGCTGAACGCCCACCTCAACACCCTGCACAGCCAGCAGGCCGCGCTACAGGCCAAGCACAGCGCTGTGCTACAGAAAAGAGAGCTGGTTGCGCAGGCATTGTCTGCGCTGGAAGGTCAAAACACTCCTCCCCACCCGGAAGACGCCCGGCGCCTGCGCCAGCGCTTGCAGGCCGCCAAGATCGGCCACAGCTTCCTGGCCGAGGTGGTCGAGGTGCGCGACGAATACTGGCGCGCCGCGGTCGAAGGCGTGCTGCGCCCGCTGCGCTGGATGGTGCTGCTGGAGAAAAATGACGACCTGGCCCAGGCCGATACCATCGCCAGCGCCGACCGCTACCGCCACTACATCACCGCCCCCGGCGACCCGGTGCCGACGGCGGACGCGCAATCTTTGTTGGCGCAGACGAAGTTCGACGCCAAGCTGCCGCGTTGGCTCATCCAGCAGCTGCAAAACCTGCGCTGCGTGGACAGCCCGGCCGAGGGCCGCAAGACCAGTGGCAGCTGGATCACCCCGCAGGCCTATAGCTTTGACGGGCGCGGTGCGCGCTCGGTGTGGGTGGAGCCGCGCGACCACCAGTTCGGTGCCGCCGCTCTGGTAGCCCGCCGCGACGGCCTGGAGCGCGACCTGCGCCGCCTGGACGGCGAACTCGGCCCGCTGACGCAGGAGCTGATGGCCGTAAAACGCCAGGTCAAGGACATCCAGAAATCGCTGGAGGGCCATAGCGCCGCCGAAGAGCTGGCCCGCCGCAGCGAAGAGTTCGCCGCTGCCCGCGAAGCATGGCCCGGCGCCAAGCAGGCCCGCATCGCTGCCGCCCAGCATTGGCAGGCGCTGGACAAGGCCTATGGCGACGCCAAGACCCGGTACCAGCAGGTCGACACCCAGTACCGCCAGACCGAGCAGGCCCTGCGCCAGAAGCACCAGGAGGCCGACCGTCTGATCGCCGAGCTGGCGCAGCGCCGCAAGCAGCTGACCGTGGATGTGGACAACTCCAACACCCGGCGCGGCCAGATCCCGCCGCAATGGCGCACGCCCGAGCTGCTGCAGTCCCTGGTGAAGAATTACCAGAACGACACGCAAGCCCGCCTGCGCCTGCAGTCGGTGCACGAGGAATTGCAACTCGACACCTGGGAAAAAGACGCCACGGTGGAAGAACGCTACCGCCGCATGGAGGTGCTGGTGCGCGAGCAGGGCCTGAACCTGGGCGACCACCAGGCCAAGAATGCCCAGGCCGCCATTGCCGTGCACAACGCCCGCGAGAGCTATATCGAGGTGCTGCGCACCACCGTGCGCCGCTACCGCAAGAACATCCAGGAACTCGGCGAACTGGCCGGCGTGGCCGTGAATGCCGACCTGCCCGCGCTGGAAAACAGCGACACCGTGCTGGCCCAGGCCGGCCTGAAGGTGCACTTCAACTTCGACGGCAAGGGCAGCATCGGCATGAACGACGGCGAGGCCTCGGGCGGCCAGCAGGTCATCAAGTCGCTGATCCTGCTGGTGGCGCTGCTGAAGGACGACGAAACCGCCTCCGGCGGCTTTGTCTTCATCGACGAGCCCTTTGCCCATCTGGACGTGCGCAACATCCAGTTGGTCGGCCACTTCCTGCGCTCCACCCAGGCGCAATACGTGCTGACCACGCCTATCACCCACAACCTGGAAGTCTTCGAGCCCGCCGAGATCACCCTGATCACCAGCAAGAAGCCGAAGAACGCCAAATGGGCACCGCCAATCGCGGTGGCCAAGCGGCGGGGGATTCCGGCTCCGGTGTAATACTTGCCGCCATGGATTTCCAAAACGAACTCGCCAGCCACCGCACGTATTTGCTGCGCTTTGCGCGTCTGCAGCTGCGCAACGATGCCTGGGCCGAGGATGCCGTATCCGAGACGCTGCTGGCCGCTTTAAGCAAGCCGCAGTCCTTTGGCAGCAAGTCACAGCTCAAGACCTGGCTGGTCGGCATCCTCAAGCACAAGGTGCTGGACCTGTTTCGCAGCCATGCCCGCGAGGTGTGTTTGGACAGCGAGGGCGAAGAGACTGGCGCGGAAGAGCTGGAGAACTTGGTGTTCAAGGCCGACGGACATTTCGCGCAGACGCCCGCAGACTGGGGCAACCCCGAGCAGGACCTGCATTCGCGGCAGTTTTTTCTGGTGCTGGAGGCGTGCACCGATAAATTGCCGGCGGTGTTGGGTCGTGTGTTCCTGATGCGCGAGTGGCTGGAGCTGTCCAGCGAAGAAATTTGTAAGGATCTTGGCCTGACGCCGACCAATCTTTACGTCCAGTTGCATCGCGCCCGTTTACGGTTGCGTGAATGTCTGGAGCTCAACTGGTTTGGCACATCAAAGGAGGCCACGTGATCCCGCTACGGCGCACCTGCAAGCAAGTTGCAGCCATTCTGATCGCCCGTGAGGACCGCGCCATCACGCTACCTGACAGTGTGGCTTTGCGCCTGCATTTGATGGCGTGCAAAGCCTGTCCACGTTTCGAGCGTCAATTGCTCACCATGCGCAATGCCATGCGGCAATGGCGCCATTATGCGGACGACGTGGAAACCGACGCTTAGGCGACAGAATTTGCCCCCTGTATGGGCCCGCCAGCAACAGCTGCACAAGTATTTTTGTGCTTATGGGCCAGATGTAGCATAATCAATTGGTTCAGCCGCTTCAACGGCTGCACGGGTTTGCGGTGAATGGTCAGTTTCGCGTCTGCTTTAGTCTTCAATGGTTTGTTGATTGCGGTTATCGGACTCCATCGCGTTTTGCGTTTTTTTGAGGAGTCCTTTCATGGGCAACAAACTTTACGTGGGCAACCTGCCCTACTCTTTCCGCGATGAAGACATGCAACAGGCTTTCAGCCAGTTCGGCTCCATCTCCAGCGCCAAGGTCATGATGGAACGTGACACCGGCCGCTCCAAGGGTTTCGGCTTTGTCGAAATGGGCAACGATGCTGAAGCACAAGCTGCTATCAAGGGCATGAACGGTCAGTCCATGGGCGGCCGTAACCTGGTTGTCAACGAAGCCCGTCCGATGGAGGCTCGTCCTCCCCGCACCGGCGGCGGTGGCGGCTACGGTGGTGGCAATGGTGGCGGCGGCTACGGCGGCGGCAACGGTGGTGGTTACGGCGGTGGCCGCAACAGCTACTAAATCTTGCCAACAGGAGGTTTTGCCTCCTTTCGCAAATTTGAAAAAGGGCCCAGAGGGCCCTTTTTTATTGCCTGCGTATTTTCGTACTTACAGCCATCGTATTTTTTAGTTGAAATCTTTTGATCTAGTCGCATAATGCAAAAGTGTGGGTTCAAAATCCACACAAGTTTGCGGTGTCGGTCAGTTTCGCGTCCTTGCTTTCGGTTGATTGCGTTTTCGGAACTCCATCGCTTTATTAATGTGTTTTTGAGGAGTCCCTTGATGGGCAACAAACTGTACGTCGGCAACCTGCCTTACTCAGTGCGCGACAACGATCTGGAGCAATCTTTCAGCCAGTTTGGCAGTGTCACCAGCGCCAAAGTGATGATGGAGCGTGATACGGGCCGGTCGAAGGGTTTCGGTTTTGTGGAAATGGGCAGCGATGCCGAAGCACAAGCCGCTATCAATGGTATGAATGGTCAGCCTCTGGGTGGCCGTAGCTGCGTTGTGAACGAAGCACGCCCCATGGAAGCCCGTCCTCCCCGTAGCGGTGGCGGCGGTGGTTATGGCGGCGGCGGTGGTGGTGGTTACGGCGGCGGCCGTGGCGGCGAAGGCGGCGGTGGTTACGGTGGCGGCGGCGGTGGTCGTAGCGGCGGTGGCGGTTACGGCGGCGGTGGTGGCCGTGGTGGTGAGGGTGGCGGTTACGGCGGCGGCGGTGGTCGCAGCGGTGGCGGCGGTGGTGACGGTGGTTTCCGTAGCCCCTACGGTTCCGGTCCCCGCAGTGGTGGCGGTGGCAATGGCGGCGGTGGCCGCGGCGGCTACTGATATATCGGCTGCACTTTGCAGAATTGAAAAGGCTCTTATGGAGCCTTTTTTGTTGCCTATCGAAAATGCGTTAGGGGTTTTCTGAGGGCGTTGTCTGCCTGGGTTTGCGTGCGCGGCCTACCAATAATTTATCAAATACCGCGTTTGGCAGCAGGCGCAGGACTTTGGCGACGACACCCATCTGCCAGGGAATGACACGGTAGCTATTGCCAGCCTGGATGGTCTGGAATGCCTTGTCCGCAAAGTCTTGCGCTTGCATCAGGAACGGCATTCCATAGCCGTTTTTCTGGGTTAGCGGCGTATCCACATAGCCGGGGCAAATGGTGACAACTTTGACCCCACTCCCGCGCAGCTCACCGCGCAGACTTTCGCAATAGCTGATGACGCCTGCATTGCTGGCGCAGTAGGCGCCGTGGCCAGGCAGACCGCGGATGCCGGCCACACTGCCTATGCCAACTAACGCCCCGCTGCCGCGTTGCTGCATGGCATGGATGAAAGGGTGAAAAGTGGCTGCTGTGCCTACGTTTTTGGTGGCAAAAGTTTGCGCCATGATGGCAAGGTCTTCGTACACCGCAGTGTCTACGCCGACGCTGGCTCCCGCGCAGGCGACCACCACGTCTGGCACACCTTGCTGGGCGATGCAGGCCTTGCCGGCCGCTACGATGCTGTCTGTTACTGAAACGTCTGCACTATATATTTGATAGCTGCTTGTGCTGATTCCATTTGCGCTAGCCCATGATTCAATGACTGAAGTGCGACGGGCAACCAGGGCCAGGCGATAGCCGGCCTGGAAGTAGCGTAGTGCCAGAGCCTGGCCAATGCCGCTGGACGCTCCGGTAATGAATGCCAGTGGAGACGAGGACATCGGTTTACTTATTGGAAGGTGCGGGAGCGGGTACCAACAGGCCACGCACGCGCCCCTGGAGTTGCATCACGCGGTCTAGATTGTCGTAGTCCATGGAGTCGGCCGTGAAGGTGTCTGTGCCACGGGTGATGACCACCGGCAGGTTGGAGCGGACGCGCTCGGTATTCAGATAGGCGTGCAGGAAGTCGCTGCGCAGCTCCAGGCGCGGCTGGACAACACCGCTCTTGTCGGTGGCGGCGTCACGGACCACGATGGCGTTTTGAAAGAGCTGTACTTCTGAGCCGTCGCCATTGCTGAGGCCTCGGTCGCCGCTGGCCGTGGTAACCAGGCCGTCCGGGTTGACTGAGCGGATCCGGACTTTGTCGATTTCGATGGTGTCGGTGTCTGGAAAATGGCGGGCTTCCACCCCCATGACTTCGCTTTTCAAGCGTCCGGTGGAATCGAAGGTTTTGACCGAAAATTTTCGCATGAAGTAATCGGGTTCGTGGGTGGCCGCAACCGGTGCAGTTGCTGGCGCAAAGATGGGTGTATTGCGCACCAGCCAATAGGTACCCAGCGCCAAAACACCCATCAACAGAACGGGCAGGTAAATGGAAACTTGCTCCCAGGCGGCACGCAGCAGGGATTTCACGCTGTGTACTCTTCCAGTAGGCGCGCATAGTGGCCGCTGGCCACCAGCAGCAGATCGCAAAATTCGCGGGCCGCGCCCTGGCCACCAGAACGCTGGGTGGTGTATTGCGCCGCTGCCAGTACTTCGGCTTGGGCATTTGCTGGGGCGCAGGCGATAGCGCTACGGCGCATAACGGGCAGGTCGGGCCAGTCGTCGCCCATGGCCGCAGCCTGTGACCAGTCCAGGCCGAGTGCTGCCAGCGTTTGTTCAGCCGCCGGGCGCTTGTCCTCGGTGCCGAAATGTACGTGGGTGATGCCCAGCGCCTGCAGCCGATTGCGCAGCGGCAGGGAGTCGCGCCCGGTGATGACGGCGGGCGTGATGCCGGCTTTCTGCAACAGCTTCAGGCCGTGGCCGTCCAGTGTGTTGAAGCGCTTGAGGGTTTCACCGGCTTCTGAAAAATACAGGCCACCGTCGGTCAAGACGCCGTCAACATCGAAGAAGGCGACGCGGACGTTCTGGGCGCGCAACAGCAGCTCTGGCGCGAATGCGATGGCAACGGCGGCCATCAGATGACTTTGGCCCGCATCAGGTCGCCAATATGCACTACGCCAACCAACGTGTCCTCTGCATCCACGACCAGTACGCAGGTGATGCGGTGTTGTTCCATCAGCTCGGCGGCTTCTACGGCCAGCGCATCGGGCCGAATGCTGCGTGGGTGGCGATGCATCACGTCTTGGGCACGCATGGCGCGCAGATCAACGCCGTTTTCAATCAAGCGTCGCAAATCTCCATCGGTGAATACACCCAGCACCTGCTGTTGGGCGTCTACCACTGCGGTGATGCCTCCCTTGGCGCTCATTTCACGCATCATGTCGCTGAAAGCGGTGTCTGGTGCGACGCTGGGCACAGCGTCACCTGAGCGCATCACGTCGCTGACATGGGTGAGCAGTTTGCGGCCCAGCGCACCGCCAGGGTGAGAGCGCGCAAAGTCTTCGGCCTTGAAGCCACGTGCATCCAGCAGGGCTACGGCCAAGGCGTCACCCAGGGCCAGCTGGGCGGTGGTGCTGGCTGTGGGCGCCAGGTTCAGCGGGCAGGCTTCTTTGTCCACGCCACCGTTCAATATCTCGGTGGCATGCTGGGCCAGTGTGGATTGCAAATTGCCGGTAATGGCGATCAGGGGCACGCCCTGGCGCTTGAGCACAGGCAGCAAGACGGTGATCTCTGCGCTTTCACCGCTGTTGGAAATGGCCAGGACGATGTCCATCGCGCGGATCATGCCCAGGTCGCCGTGGCTGGCTTCGGCCGGGTGCACGAACAGCGCGGGCGTGCCGGTGGAAGCGAGTGTGGCGGCAATTTTGCGGCCTACATGGCCACTTTTGCCCATGCCCATGACGACGACGCGGCCGCGCAGTGTGAGGATCATCTGCACCGATCGGGCGAAGGAGTCCGTGAGGCGGCGCTTCAGGTCCGTGACGGCTGCAGCTTCGATATCCAGGGTGTCAAAAGCTTTGAGTAAGGCGCGCGCGGGATCGAAGGAAGCAGTGGTCGGCAGTACGGATGTCATGCTGTCGATTCTATCGGCGTGCATGCTGCCGTTCTTTTCGAGGGAATGCGCATTTCCCTTGTTAGCATGCTGGCATGACCGCTCTGGAATTGACACTGATGTACCTGCTGGCCGCCGTGCTGGGGGTGGTGACGTTCCGCTCGCTGAAGCTGCCGCCCATGCTGGGTTATTTGGTGGTGGGTGTGCTCATCGGCCCGAATGCGCTGGCGCTGGCGCAGAACTCTGAGGGAATCAAGCACCTGGGTGAGTTCGGTGTGGTGTTTCTGATGTTTGTCATCGGGCTGGAATTCAACCTGCCCAAGCTGCGCGCCATGCGCGGTCATGTGTTTGGCTTGGGCTTGTTCCAGGTGGCCGGCACCATGCTGATCGCCACGTTTGCCTCACTGATGTTTGCCACCATGGCGCCCACGCTATGGCGCATGGAGTGGCGTACTGCCTTGGCGCTTTCGGGCGCGCTGGCCATGAGCAGCACGGCCATTGTGGTGAAGCTGATGGCCGAGCGGCTGGAGCTGGAGTCGGAGCATGGCAAGCGCGTGATGGGTGTGCTGCTGTTCCAGGATTTGGCCGTGGTGCCCTTGCTGGTTTTGATTCCGGCCTTGGGTGCATCGCCTGAAGAACTGCTGATGTCACTGGCTCTGGCGTCCATCAAGGCGGCGGCACTGATTACCGTGTTGTTGGTCGGCGGGCAGAAGGGAATGCGCTGGTGGTTGACGATCGTGGCGCGACGGCGGAGCGAAGAGCTGTTTGTGCTGAACCTATTGCTGATCACCCTGGGCCTGGCCTGGTTGACCGAGCTGGCGGGCCTGAGCCTGGCCCTGGGGGCGTTTATTGCGGGCATGCTGATTTCAGAGACCGAATACAAGCACCAGGTGGAAACTGACATACGGCCGTTCCACGACGTGCTGCTGGGCTTGTTTTTCATCACCATCGGCATGCTGCTGGACTGGCGCCTGGTGCTGGAGCACTGGTCCCTGGTGCTGTTGCTGGTGACCTTGCCGGTGTTGTTCAAGCTGGTTCTGGTTGCGGCGCTGTCCAAGTCGCTGGGCGGCACGGCGGGTGTCTCCTTGCGTACTGGCCTGTATCTGGCCCAGGCGGGTGAATTCGGTTTTGTGCTGCTGACCTTGGCCCAGGAAAACAAGCTGGTGCCGGCCTCGCTGTTGAACCCGATTCTGGCCAGCATGGTGCTATCCATGCTGGCAACCCCGTTCATCATCATGTACAGCAACCGTATCGTGATGAAGCTAGTGAGCAGCGAATGGTTGCAGCAGTCGCTGCAGATGACCACCATTGCCCGCAAGTCCATCAATGCCAACAAGCACGTGATCATTTGCGGCTATGGGCGTTGTGGGCAAAACCTGGCGCGTATGTTGGAGCGCGAGAGCATTCCCTATATGGCGCTGGACCTGGACCCGGACCGGGTGCGCAAGGCTGCCGCGGCTGGCGATTCTGTGGTGTTCGGCGATGCGGCGCGGCTGCAGGCTTTGATGGCCGCCGGCCTGGCCCGGGCCAGCGCGGTGGTCATCACCTACCTGGATGTGCCGGGTGCCATGAAGGTGCTGGCCAACACCCATACCCATGCACCCCAGGTGCCGGTGATTGTGCGCACCCAGGACGATCACGACCTGGAAAAGCTGCGCAATGCAGGCGCCACCGAAGTGGTGCCCGAGGCCATCGAGGGATCTCTGATGCTGGCCAGCCATGCCCTAGCCCTGGTGGGCGTGCCCATGCGCAGGGTGATACGGGTAGTGCAGGACCAGAGAGACGCGCGCTACAACCTGCTGCGTGGCTACTTCCACGGGGCCGACGATGACGGCGTGGACGAATTGCGCCACGAACGGTTGACGACCGTGACCCTGACCATCGCCGCCAAGTGCTTAGGCAAACCGCTGGGTCGTCTGGCTCTGCACGCGATGGGTGTGCGGGTGGTCAGCTTGCGCCGGCACAGTGGCAAAACCGAGCTACCCGGAGACGATGTGCTGCTGGAAGACGGTGACACCCTGGTCTTGTCCGGCAAGGCGGAGACCCTGGCGTTGGCGGAAGAGAAGTTTCAAAAGGGTTAAACCGGAAGGCGGCGCAGCCGCGCAAGGCACAATAGTGGCCCTCCCCATTTTTGGTTGATTTCCCATGACAAGCTTTAGCGTCAACGCCTACCTTAAGGCCCATATGCGCACGGTGCCTGATTGGCCTGCGCCGGGCGTGCAGTTCCGGGACATCACTCCCTTGCTGCAAAACCCCCAGGTGTTTCGCGTGATGATCGATGCGTTTGTGCACCGCTACATGGACCCGGCCCTGCGCCCGGATGTGGTGGCCGGGCTGGACGCGCGTGGCTTTATTCTGGGTGCGGTGGTGGCTTACGAGCTGAATATCGGCTTTGTACCCATCCGTAAAAAGGGCAAGCTGCCGTTCACCACGGTGGAAGAAACCTACGAGCTGGAATATGGCAGTGCCACGGTGGAGCTGCACACCGATGCTGTTAAAGCCGGCGACCGAGTGCTGCTGATAGACGACCTGATCGCCACTGGCGGCACCATGATGGCCGGCAAGAAGCTGCTGGAAAAACTCGGTGCCACCGTGGTAGAAGGCGCGGCCATTGTGGATTTGCCCGAGCTGGGCGGTTCTACCAAGCTGCAGGAAAGCGGGCTTCCATTGTTCACCCTGGTGGATTTCGCCGGGCACTGAAAGTCTGCCCAGAACCCGGCTTATTTGCCGATACAGAACTGCGAAAAGATCACGCCTAGCAGGTCGTCGGCGCTGAAGGCTCCGGTGATTTCGTTCAGGGCGTTCTGCGCCAGGCGCAGTTCTTCGGCCAGCAGGTCCAGTGACTGGGCTTGGCTGGCCAGATGCGCCACCGCCATCTCGATGTGCTCGTCCACATGCTGCAAGGCGTGCACATGGCGAGCCCGGGCGATGAAAACCCCCTCGGGCGAGGTTTGCCATCCGGCCACTTCCAGCAGTTTGTGGCGCAGTTGGTCCAGCCCGGTGCCGATCTTGGCGGACAGGGTCAGCGCGTCTGTACCGGTGGAGGTGGCTGCATCCGATTTGTTCCAGACATCGATGACCGGTACGCGGGACGGCAGTTTTTGTGCCAGTTCGGCGCCAATGGCGGCGTCTGCTTGCTGGTAGTCTGCTAGTTGGGCGCGGGTCAGGTCGTGTAGGAACAGCACCGCGTCGGCCGCCGCGATTTCCGCCCAGGCGCGTTCAATGCCTATGGTTTCGATGGCGTCATCACTGCTGCGCAGGCCGGCGGTATCGATGATATGGATGGGCACGCCTTCGATCTGGATGGTTTGCGCGACTTTGTCGCGGGTAGTGCCAGCGATGGGGGTGACGATGGCCAGTTCTGCCCCTGCCAGCGCATTCAGCAGCGACGACTTGCCCGCGTTGGGTTGGCCGGCAATCACTACCTTGATACCCTCGCGCAGCAGTGCGCCCTGGCGTGTTCGCTGCATTACCGCGGCCAGGCGTTGCTGCAGTTTTGATAGCTGCCCGTGCGCGTCCGCCTTGCGCAAGAAGTCGATTTCTTCCTCGGGAAAATCCAATGTGGCCTCGACCAACATGCGTAGGTGTACCAGGCCATCGCGCAGGCTGTGGATCTCCTGCGAGAACTCGCCAGACAGGGATCGTGTGGCACTGCGCGCGGCGGCCTCAGTGCTGGCGTCTATCAGGTCGGCAATCGCCTCGGCCTGGGCCAGGTCGATCTTATCGTTCAAAAAAGCGCGCTGGGTGAATTCGCCCGGCTGGGCCGGACGTATGCCCATGGCGGCGCCGGCTTCCAGGCAGCGCGCCAGCAGCAGCTGCAGCACCACTGGCCCGCCATGGGCCTGCAGCTCCAGCACGTCTTCGCCGGTATAGGAATGCGGTGCCGGGAAGTGGATGGCCAGGCCTTGGTCTATGGCTTGGCCGGCCGCGTCGCGGAATGGCAGGTAAGTGGCTTCGCGGGCTTTCAGCGGGCGACCACACAGGGCTTCGATGATGGGTGCGATCTGTTTGCCGCTGACCCGCACAATGCCGACCGCACCACGTCCGGGAGCGGTGGCGATGGCGGCGATGGGATGGTCGTGGTGGGCAGGCATGGAATAGCAGCTTATAGAAAAAAGGCCGTTCAACCCGGAGGTTGAAGCGGCCTTTGGATGTCAATCGGGCAGTATTGCTGCCCGTACCGCCCTTAGAACTTGGGCAGGTGGAACTTCGGTGGCACACCCATGCGGGTATTGATGATCCATTGCTGGGCAATGGACAAGGCGTTGTTGGTAATCCAGTACATCACCAAACCGGCCGGGAAAAAGAAGAACATCACCGAGAAGGCCAGTGGCATGAACCACATCATCTTGGCCTGCAGTGGATCCGGCGGAGCGGGGTTCAGCGAGGTTTGCAACATGGTCGTCAAAGCCATGACGATGGGCAGGATGTAGTACGGATCAGGCGAAGACAAGTCGTGGATCCACAGCGCCCAGGGTGCGTTGCGCATTTCCACGCTGGACAGCAGTACGTTGTACAGCGCGATAAACACCGGGATCTGGATCATGATGGGGAAGCAGCCGCCCATGGGGTTGATCTTTTCCTCGCGGTAGATCTTCATCATGGCCTGCTGCATTTCCTGCGGCTTGTCCTTCAGGCGTTCACGCATTTCGGTGATGCGCGGGTTGATGGCCTTCATCTTGGCCATGCTGGCGTAGGCCTTGGCATTCAGCCAGTAGAAAGCGATCTTTAGCAGCAGTACCAGGGCCACGATGGACCAGCCCCAGTTCTGGATCACGCTGTGCAACTGGTCCAGCAGCCAGTACAAAGGCTGGGCCAGGATGGTCAAGCGACCATAGTCTTTTACACGTTCCAGACCGGGCGAGAGCTTTTCCAGTACTTTTTCGAGTTCAGGACCCACGAACATGCGGGCTTCCACTGTCTTGCTGGCACCCGGTGCGATGTCGTTCATGGGGGTAATCATGCCGACCGCATACAGATTGGTGTCCACCTTGCGCATGAACAGGTCGCGCTGGATGCCGTCTCCCAGCAGCCAGGCGCTGGCAAAGTAGTGCTGCACCATGGCAACGTAGCCGTTGCTGGATTGCTTTTCGATGTCGACCTTGTTGTTTTCGATGTCCTTGAAGTCCACCTTTTCGTACTTCTTGGCTTCCGTATAGACCGCTGGGCCGGTAAAGGTCGAGTAGAAGGAGGATTCGCCCACGGGCTTGTTGCCGTCGCGTACCAGTTGCAGGTACAACTGGGGCGACACGGCGGTGGTACCGGTGTTGACGACTTCGTGCTTTACGTCCAATACGTAGGAGCCGCGGGTGAGGGTGAAGGTCTTGACCAGTTTTACGCCGCCCACATCAGGCGATTCGAAGCGCAGCACCAGGTTTTGCGCGCCGTCTTTCAGGCTGCGGTCGCCAGGTACCAGCGTCATGACCGTTTTGTGGCTGGGCAGCGTGGCGCCTACGGCAGAGCCGGCGCCGGCGATCAGGCCGGTTTGGGCCACGTACACGCGTTCCTTGCTGTCGTCGAGCAAGACGAAGTTCTTCGACTTGTCGGTCATGTCCACCTGGTTCAGCAACTCGGAGCGGACCAGGTTGCCACCTTCGGTATCGAAGGTCAGCTTGAGCACGTCAGTCACTACTTCCACGCGTTCCTTGGCTGCTGCTGGAGCACCGGCGGTCACGGGGAGCTGGCCTGCAGCAGGGGTGGCTGGCACGGCGGCCACTGGGGTCGGAACGCTGGACGCGCCAGACGCAGGGGCGACAGCTGCCGGAGCAACCTTGGATGCAGGCGTCGGGAAGAAGGTGGCTTTATGGCCGTTGTAGACCTGCCACTGGTCCCACAGCAAGACCATGGAGAAACCAAAAATCACCCATAGGATGGTCCGGCGAATATCGTTCATGTAAAGGACTACTTATGTGAGGAAGAGGAAAGCAGATGGGCGAATAGCGCAGGACGTTTTTGCGGCACAGGGTCCAAGCCGCCGTCACACCAAGGATGGCAACGTGCCAGACGCCGTAACGTCAGATAAGTTCCTGCGGATGCTCCGTGCTGTTCCAAGGCCTGCAATGCATACACAGAGCAAGTGGGTTCGAAACGGCAGGCCGATCCCAGCCAGGGACTGAGCAGCAGACGGTAGCCACGTACCAGCGTGATCAAGGCAGCGCGCATCATGGCATAGCACCGGCGACGGCCCTGTCGAAGAGTTGCTCCAGCTCGGTCCGCACGGCGTGCTTGAGCTGGTCGGACGTTGCGCTGATGAAAACCTTGCGGTCAAAGCCGCTGCGCAACCGCACCACATGGGCGGCATGCGGAAAGCGCGGCTCAAAAACTTGGATCACCTGGTAAATCTGGCGCTTGATGGTGTTGCGGGTCACGGCCCGCTTGGCCCAACGCTTGGGCACCATGGCGCCCAGCCACACGCCATCCATAGCAAAAAGGGCCTGCGGTCGTGACGACTCGGGCCCTAATGGAGGTGGCGGTGATGTGCTGGCCATGGAAGTTGGCACTGGACGCGCATCCAATGCTGCACGGTGCAGCGCGAAATGGGCTGTCCGTGCAACCGTTTTTCCTGCCAATACAGCCTGGAACTGCGCTCGCGTTTTGAGTCGCTGCACGTCAGGTGTTGGGCCGAAGTAGAAAAATCGGGAGCGAAGGTGCGCGCCAACCGGGGCGCAGGCTTAGACAGCCAGGCGCTTGCGGCCCTTGGCGCGACGTGCGTTGATGACGGCACGGCCACCGCGGGTTTTCATGCGGACCATGAAACCATGGGTACGGGCACGCTTGATTTTCGATGGCTGATAAGTGCGTTTCATGATGACTTCCTAGAAGAGTTCGGTACAGCAACTCCCCCAAGGTAAACCCGAGGTACATCGCTAAAAAAAGAGGGCTTAACGCCCTTGGTGGCCCCTGAAGCGCAATCCACGCTGGGCTTTTGCAAGCACTGCTGGGGACTGCGCTGGTCCGCCTTCTTGGGTTTTTGCGTGCAGCCGCAAAAATAACCTAAGGCGAATTTGGCCAGGGAAACCCGGCATTATGGCAAATAATCGGCCGTCTGGCAATACACTGCTGCATCGAGGGCGGAGGGGTGAGATGCCTGTCTCATATCGGCGAAATTGTGGATAAGGGATGGATAAATTACAATGGTCGGTTCGCCGATCCCTAATTTATCCACAGAAGTAGAAACAGAATAATGACCGAGGGAACCCATGCCCATGTTGGCGCAGGAAGTAGTGCCGGGCACAGTCTCTGGCAAGCCTGCGTAGAACAGCTGGCACAGGAACTGCCAGAGCAGCAGTTCAATACCTGGATCAAGCCCTTGGTGGCGCAGGTGACTGACGACTTCTCCAAAGTGACCTTGTTTGTCGCGAATCGCTTCAAGCTGGACTGGATCCGTGCGCAGTACGTAGGCCGTATCAGTGCCTTACTGGAAAAGCTGTATGGCCAGATTATTCCGCTCGAGTTAGCGCTTACTCCTCGCGAAGCGCAGGTGCGCACATCCATCGCTGCCTTGGTGCCTCAAGGCGTTGGGGCGGTTTCCGAGCCGGTCGTAGTGGTGGGTGAAGACCCCGCGCAGGCGCAATTCAAGAACCGACTGAACACCGCCCTGACCTTTGACACCTTGGTGGAGGGTACGGCCAACCGCATGGCGCGGGCTGCGGCCATGCACGTTTCCGGCACGCCCGGCCAGTTGTACAACCCGCTGTTCATTTATGGCGGCGTGGGTCTGGGCAAGACCCATTTGATGCACGCCGTGGGCAATCGCCTGCTGGCCGATCGGCCGGATGCAAAAGTTCTCTACATCCATGCGGAACAGTTTGTTTCAGATGTGGTTAAAGCCTACCAGCGCAAGACTTTCGACGAATTCAAAGAGCGTTACCACTCGCTGGACCTGTTGCTGATTGACGACGTGCAGTTCTTTGCCAACAAGGATCGCACGCAAGAAGAGTTCTTCAACGCCTTCGAAGCCCTGCTGACCAAGAAGTCGCACATTGTGATGACCAGCGACACCTATCCCAAGGGGCTGGCCGACATCCACGAGCGCCTGGTGTCGCGCTTCGACTCCGGCCTGACGGTGGCCATCGAGCCGCCCGAGCTGGAGATGCGCGTCGCGATTCTGATCAACAAGTCGCGCGCCGAGGGCACAGAAATGCCCGAGGAAGTGGCATTTTTCGTCGCCAAAAACGTGCGCTCCAACGTACGCGAGCTTGAAGGCGCGCTGCGCAAATGCCTGGCTTATTCGCGTTTTAACCAGAAGGAAATGTCGATCCAGTTGGCGCGCGAAGCCTTGCGTGACTTGCTGTCCATCCAGAATCGGCAGATTTCGGTAGAGAACATCCAGAAGACGGTGGCCGACTACTACAAGATCAAGGTCGCGGATATGTACAGCAAGAAGCGCCCGGCCTCAATCGCCCGGCCGCGCCAGATTGCGATGTACCTGGCCAAGGAGCTGACGCAAAAGAGCCTGCCCGAGATCGGTGAACTGTTCGGCGGGCGCGACCACACCACGGTGCTGCACGCGGTGCGCAAGATTGGTGGTGAACGACAACAGCTTACCGAGTTGAACCAGCAATTGCACGTGCTGGAGCAAACATTAAAGGGTTAGAACTTACGCAGCGTCCCCTATGCTGCCCTCTGGGCGCACAGGGGACTTGCGTAAGTCCTGAAGGCTAGTCAAAAGTGCAGGTAAAAACAGGGAAAATCACGCCTTGGTCGAAATCGACACGCTGGTTTCTCGCAAAGCTTATTTATAAACACACGGGGTTGACATGATCGTTTTGAAGGCAACACAAAGCAAAGTGCTCGCGGTTCTGCAGTCGGTGGCCGGCATCGTTGAACGGCGCCACACCTTGCCGATTCTGGCCAATGTGATGCTGCGCAAAACTGGCGGCACCGTGCAGCTGACCACCAGCGACCTGGAAATCCAGATCCGCACCAATGCCGAACTGGACGGCGACGCCGGCGACTTCAGCACCACCGTGGGTGCCCGCAAGCTGATCGACATCCTGCGCACCATGCCCGCCGACCAGACCGTGAGCCTGGAATCCAGCCAGAACAAGCTGATCCTCAAGGGTGGCAAGAGCAAGTTCACACTGCAAACCCTGCCGTCTGAAGATTTCCCGCTGGTGCAAGAAGCCGCCAGCTTCGGCCCGGTGTTCAGCGTGCCGCAAAAGGTGCTGAAAGCTCTGCTGAGCCAGGTGTCGTTCGCCATGGCCGTGCACGACATCCGCTACTACCTGAACGGCATTCTGTTCGTCGCTGAAGGCAACCAGCTCAGCCTGGTTTCCACCGACGGCCACCGCCTGGCCTTTGCCTCGGCCGCGCTGGACGTGGAAGTGCCCAAGCAAGAAGTCATCTTGCC
This sequence comes from Rhodoferax sp. GW821-FHT10B06, assembly GCF_059415605.1. Classification (NCBI taxonomy): domain Bacteria; kingdom Pseudomonadati; phylum Pseudomonadota; class Betaproteobacteria; order Burkholderiales; family Comamonadaceae; genus Rhodoferax; species Rhodoferax sp. GW821-FHT10B06. Next base: position 111,253 of record NZ_JBWKNO010000005.1, read on the forward strand.
GCGCAAGACCGTGCTGGAAATGCAGCGCCTGCTGAGTGACGCCGAAGGCGCGATCGAGATGCAGTTCGCCAGCAACCAGGCCAAGTTCAGCTTTGAGGGCATGGAGTTCGTCACCAAGCTGGTCGAGGGCAAGTTCCCCGACTACAACCGCGTGATTCCCAAGAACCACCACAACCACATCACCCTGGGCCGCCAGGCCTTCCTGTCCAGCCTGCAGCGCACCGCCATTCTGACCAGCGACAAGTTCAAGGGCGTGCGCCTGAACGTCGAACCTGGCAGCTTGCGCGTGGCCTCCAACAATGCCGAGCAGGAAGAAGCCGTGGACGAGCTCGACATCGACTACGGTGGTGACACCATCGAGATCGGTTTCAACGTGACCTACCTGATCGATGCCTTGGCCAATATGGCGCAAGACATGGTGACGATCTCGCTCAGCGACGGCAACAGCTCTGCGTTGCTGACCATCCCCGAGAACGAGACCTTCAAATACGTGGTCATGCCCATGCGGATTTAACTGCTATATAAAACGTAGCTACTTCCGCACTATCCATCTGCGCCAGAGGCAGATTTACCTTATAAATATTGCGGCATCTGGGGGGGTATTCCCCCCGACACGCACAGTACGCCATGACCGAAGAAAACAAGCCCGTCCCCGCAGCCACCGATGCCATGGACGCCGTGAACACCGGCGACAGCACGGTGGACAGCTCCAACTTCCAGCCCACGATCGACACCAACCAGGCCGGCGCCACCGAAGCCTACGGCGAAGGTTCGATCCAGATCCTGGAAGGTCTGGAAGCGGTGCGCAAGCGCCCGGGCATGTACATCGGCGACACCTCCGACGGCACCGGCCTGCACCATCTGGTGTTCGAGGTGGTGGACAACTCCATCGACGAATCTTTGGCGGGCCACTGCGACGACATCCTGGTCACCATCCATTCCGACAACTCGATCAGTGTGGTCGACAACGGCCGTGGCATTCCCACCGGCATCAAGATGGACGACAAGCATGAGCCCAAACGCTCGGCCGCTGAAATCGCCCTGACCGAGCTGCACGCCGGCGGCAAGTTCAACCAGAACAGCTACAAGGTGTCTGGCGGTCTACACGGCGTGGGCGTGAGCTGCGTGAACGCGCTGTCGAAAATGCTGCGCCTGACCATCCGCCGCGACGGCAAGATCCATGTGATGGAGTTCAGCAAAGGCTTTGTGCAAAACCGCCTGCTGGACACTGTGGACGGCGTTGAGGTTTCGCCCATGCACGTGATTGGCGACACTGAGAAGCGCGGCACCGAGGTGCACTTCCTGCCCGACACCGAGATCTTCAAAGAGAACAACGACTTCCACTACGAGATTTTGAGCAAGCGCCTGCGCGAACTCAGCTTCCTGAACAACGGCGTGAAGATCCGCCTGAAGGACGAGCGCAGCGGCAAGGAAGACGACTTCTCCGGCGCCGGTGGCGTGCAGGGCTTCGTCAACTTCATCAACAAGGGCAAGTCGGTGTTGAACCCCAACATCTTCCACGCCATGGGCGACCGCCAAAGCGACCAGGGCACCAACATCGGCGTGGAAGTGGCGATGCAGTGGAATAGCGGCTACAACGAGCAGGTGCTGTGCTTCACCAACAACATTCCGCAGCGCGACGGCGGCACCCATTTGACAGGTCTGCGTGCGGCCATGACCCGCATCATCAACAAGTACATCGACGACACCGAGGTCGCTAAAAAAGCCAAGGTCGAAGTCACCGGCGACGACATGCGCGAAGGCCTGACTTGCGTGCTGAGCGTGAAAGTACCCGAGCCCAAGTTCAGCAGCCAGACCAAGGACAAGCTGGTTTCCAGCGAAGTGCGCGGCCCGGTGGAAGACATCGTTAGCAAACTGCTGTACGACTACCTGCAGGAACGCCCCAACGATGCAAAGATCATCGTCGGCAAGATCATCGAAGCCGCCCGCGCCCGTGAAGCCGCCCGCAAGGCCCGCGACATGACGCGCCGCAAGGGCGTCCTCGACGGCATGGGCCTGCCCGGCAAGCTGGCCGACTGCCAGGAAAAAGACCCCGCAGGCTGCGAAATCTACATCGTCGAGGGTGACTCCGCCGGCGGCTCCGCCAAGCAGGGCCGCGACCGTAAGTTCCAGGCCATCCTGCCCCTGCGCGGCAAGATCTTGAACGTGGAAAAAGCCCGTTACGAAAAGCTGCTGACCAGCAATGAAATCCTGACGCTGATCACCGCCCTGGGCACCGGCATCGGCAAGGCCGGTGGCACCACAGGCAACGACGACTTCAACGTCGCCAAGCTGCGCTACCACCGCATCATCATCATGACCGATGCGGACGTTGACGGCGCCCACATCCGCACCCTGCTGCTGACCTTCTTCTACCGCCAGATGCCCGAGCTGGTCGAACGCGGCCACATCTACATCGCCCAGCCACCGCTTTACAAGGTCAAGGCCGGCAAGGAAGAGCTGTACCTGAAAGACGCCAGCGCACTCGACGGCTTCCTGTTGCGCATCGCCCTGGTCCATGCCTCGGTCTACACCGGTGGCGAGAACGGCAGCACCCTGAGCGGCGACACCCTGGCCGAGCTGGCGCGCAAGCACCAGGTCGCTGAGGCCGTCATCGCCCGTCTGCAAGCCTTCATGGATGCCGAAGCCCTGCGCGCCATTGCCGACGGCGTGGCCCTGAACCTGGACACCGTGGCCGATGCCGAAGTCTCTGCCGCCGCGCTGCAAAAGCGCCTGCTGGAGCTGGGCAGTGGCGCCGAAGTGGCCGGCGAATTCGATGTGCGTACCGACAAACCCATCCTGCGCATCAGCCGCCGCCACCACGGCAACATCAAGAGCAGCGTGCTCACCCAAGACTTCGTGCACGGCGCCGACTACGCCGCCCTGGCCGAAGCCGCCAATACCTTCCGTGGCCTGCTGTCCGAAGGTGCCAAGGTCCAGCGCGGCGAAGGCGAGCGCCAGAAGGAAGAAAAGGTTGGCGACTTCCGCCAGGCCATGGCCTGGCTCATTTCTGAGGCCGAACGCACTACCAGCCGCCAGCGCTACAAAGGCTTGGGTGAAATGAACCCCGAGCAGCTCTGGGAAACCACCATGGACCCCACCGTGCGCCGCCTGCTGCGCGTACAGATCGACGACGCCATCGAAGCCGACCGCGTGTTCACCATGCTGATGGGCGACGAAGTGGAGCCACGGCGGGAATTCATCGAGACCAACGCCTTGCGGGCGGGGAATATTGACGTCTAAGATTCTCTTGAATAGAGCTTAGATAATAATGAAATCAACAACTTAGGCATCTTTTGATGGATGTTGATGGTTTAGATATCAGCGTTTATCCTTCCTGTCGCTGTATCTTTTAAACAAAAAATGCCCGGCTCAACCGGGCATTTTTCTTGTGTCGACCAACTTAGCGCCTACTGCAAGCCCAAAGGAAGCGCCCTTGCGTCAAGACCGAGGGCTTGCAACTCACGCCGAAAATGGGTCATCGCCAACGGGTAGGCTTGAGCCACCAGCACATACTGGTATTCGTTGTCCTCCATCAGAGGGTTCACGGACTCCTCGTTAACTTCCGGCGCGTAATAAAACTTGGCTTCATAGTCACCGGCAAATGTTGCCTGGTCTTTCGGGTCTTTTGAATTGGTTGCCGTCGCGTTCAACTTAATAAGAACCGACACTTGTAAAGACCCTCCTTGCACGGAAGGAACAGCCAGGCCAAGCTCAATATCTTGGTGCAAATCCAGTTGCATCTCGGTGCCTGTCGCATCGCCTCGGTTCTCCCCATGGAAAGCCAATGCGCGGAAGCTGCGCAGAATCGGGCGCGGATTTATTGCTTCCATGGCACGGCTCCTACCGAGAAGGAGCGCAATTGGCGCGGGTTGTACCGAGGGTCAGGTCGATCCACTTTCTCACGTACTACCGTGAGGTGAATAACATTGGACTGCATGGGTACAGTGATGGGCTCGGCCATAAAGTCGGCCTCCATACCTTTCTCTGCCACTAAAGCCCAAAAGGCCTCTTTGCTACGGCGTACCAGCCGCAACAGCGTGTCCATGGACTCTGACTGGACTACATCGTCGTTTTCGTATTTGCTGAAAGCCACTGGGCCGCCGCCGAAGAGTTTGGCCGCTTGTGCCTGTGTCAATTTGAACTGCTTGCGTAAGGCTATGATCTCGGCCCCGGTGAGCAGACCGTCCACCTGCTTGCGCCACGCCATCAGCGCACGCTTGTTTAGCTTGCTTTCTGCTGCACCGGCAAAGTCGGAGCCACAGGCATCGCACTGCTTGAACAACAAGGGCAACATCGTTTTTTGCGCCTTGTATTCGCTCTCTACCATTTCGCTATGGACGGATACGTGCCCCTCGCCGCACAGCGGGCAAAGTTCTTGTGTATTCATCATGCTTTTCCTTTAACTCAGGTGGCAAGACACTAGAAGCATCAACTTCCCGCTCTTGCCCACCGCAAACTTCACAAAATATTCCAACGTTGCCGACTTACCGGTCGCCGCCATGACCTCAGAGCGTCGTATCCGGTAAGCATCGCAGGCTGCTATGCCTGACTTACCGTTTTCGCACCATTCTGAATCGATGTAATCGCGCGGGTCCAGCGACTGCATCAATGCAGCGACTTGCTCTGTGTCGCTGTCAAACAGCTTGTGCACATCGCCAATGCAGGTCCGGGTAAAAAGATGGATGCAGTCAGGGTCGTCCACCAACTGTTTGACGCGTGCCAAGTCATACAACGGCCCTCCTTCAATCTTTATCCGCCCGGTACCCGGTTGGGTGGGCGGATTCATACTGTACTCTGAAAGGACAAATATTTTTACCATTATGGTAATTTTAAAGGTAAAAGTAGGGGCATTTTTCCGACTGAACTGGTTGTAATCACAGCTATTTTGGTGGATTCAGTTCTAAAAACAAGTCATTGGCTTTGCTGCGCCACCAGCGCCTCTGCCAGATGGGCTTGGGTGGATTGGCTGGCGGACAGCCGCTGGCGCAGTTGGGCTACGCGGGTGACGATGCGGGATTGTTCGGCGAGGGGAGGTACGGGAACGACAAAGTTCCCAATCTTGCCCACGCTAAGGTTGTAAAGCCCACTCGTTGTAATCGCCAAACGCTTCATTTCGTCCATGCCGCTCGGGGCATTCAAAAACAGCTTGATGAAAGCCATGCAATCTTGCTGAAGGCAACGAACGCGGATGAGGTGGTTCTGGAAAACACAAGGATCTATTGATCCATCCCAAACTGCGCAGCGTCCAATTTCGTCTGCGCTGCCATTGCCTTCCACGATCAGCAAATCACCTGCGATCAAGCGCCACTTTGCCAAATCTTCTTGCGTGAGTTCAAAGCGTTCAATCTCACCGAGTCTCAGAGCGTCACGCTGCACGTTTGCGACCCGTAAGTATGGATAGTGCTCTCTGACGGGCCTGCACAACTGTGTCCTTGACCTCCACCACGGCCAGCGGAATGTTGGGCTTGTAGAACAGGGCGTAGTTGGCGCGCAGTACGGTGCTGGCATCGCGCCGGGCTGTTTTGCCGCGCACCACGACGCGACCAGCGCGCAGGGGGAATTCGCGGTAGATCTGGTCTAGCGGGTGCCACCCTGCGCGCTCCATGGCGGGGCGGATGCACTTATCGCAAATGTCACTCTCGGAAAGCGATTTTTTATCCATGCCGCTGGGTGTTTCCCTGGTGCGTTGCGTTCACACGGTGGAACGCGTCACGGGTGGATGAAGCTTGATTTTGCCATTCGTGTGGCGGGTATCGACCGCGTACTTGGATGGCTAGCGCCCTGCTCTCGCTGCTGGCTCCTGGGCCCACGGCGCCTGCGCGAAATGGCTGGCCAGGAACTCGATGAGCGCTTGCACCCGCGCCGGCCGCGCGCGACCCGGGGGGGTGACGATGTGCAGGGCGATGGGGGGTACTTGCCAGTCGTCCAGCGCGGTCTCTAGCAGCCCCGATTGCAGGTCTTGCCAGGCCAGAAACTCGGGCTGCAGCGCCAGGCCCAGGCCGGCCCGCAGCGCGGGGATCAGGCCTTCGGCGTTGTTGGCGCGCAGCGTGGCCGGGACCACCTGTGAAAACTCACCCAGCCGCGCGTGCTGGAAGCGCCAGGCCTCGCCAGTGCGGGTGTGCACATAGCGCAGTGCGCGGTGTGTGGCTAGGTCGCGCGGATGGCTGGGGCGGCCATGCTGCGCGAAGTACGCGGGCGCGCCCACCAGCAGCAGGCGCACCGTACACAGGCGTCGCGCCAGCAGGCTGGAATCTGGCAGGTTCGAGATGCGTAGCGCCACGTCAAACCCGTCGGCCACCATGTCGATCAGCTCGTCGCTGAAATGCAGGTCCGGGGCCACGTCGGGGTGCAGGGCCATGAACTCCGGCAGAGCGGGTGCCAGGTGCGACACACCAAACGACATGGGCGCTGCAATGAGGATGGGGCCGCGCAGGTTCTTGGATTGCTCTGTAACTTCGGCCTCTACCGCTTCACCTTCGCTGAGGATGCGCGCCGCGCGCTCCAGCGAGGCCTGGCCGCTGGCGGTGAGCGACATGCGCCGCGAGGTGCGGTGGAACAAGGTGGTTTTGAGCCGGCCCTCCAGACGCGTGAGCGCCTTGGATACGGTGGGTTGCGAGATGCCCAGCTCGGCGGCCGCCTTGGCGAAAGAGCCGGTTTCGGCCACCTTGGCGAAGATGGCCCAGGCTTCGAAGTCAGGCAGTCTGGTCATGTGTCAGTGGCGCCCGGCCGCCCGAAGCCACTGAGCGCCCCCTCGGGGGGCAGCGATGAGCGTGGAGCATGTAGATTTTGGAATGGATTGTTTTCCATCTTTTCTATTCTCTTATTGATCGCCGAATCATAAAGTCTCTCCATCGCAACACAACTTCTCGGAGAAACACCATGATTGAACGCAGACCTTTCGACTCCCTCGGCGGCGCAGACCACGGCTGGCTCAATGCCAAGCACCACTTTTCGTTTGCCGAATACCACGACCCGGCACGCATGGGCTGGGGTGCCCTGCGGGTGTGGAACGACGACACGATTGCGGCTGGCACGGGCTTCCCTCCGCATGCCCATGCCAATATGGAAATCATCACCTACGTCCGTGAAGGTGCCATCACCCACCAGGACAACCTGGGCAACAAGGGCCGCACCGAAGCGGGCGACGTGCAGGTGATGAGCGCGGGCACCGGTATCCGCCACTCGGAATACAACCAGGAACCCGGCGTGACCAAGATCTTCCAAATCTGGATCATGCCCGACGGCCGCGGCCTGCCACCTTCCTGGGGTGCCAAGCCCTTCCCCAAGGGCGACCGCTCCGGCAGTTTTGTGGCACTGGCCAGCGGCCTGCCAGGTGATGAAGGAGCCTTGCCCATCCGTACCAACGCACGGGTGTCCGGGGCCACGCTGAAGGCCGGTGAAACGGCGGAGTACCACCTGGGTAAGAACCGCCGCGCCTACCTGGTGCCCGCCATTGGCGAAGTGGAAGTGGACGGCGTGCGCCTGCTGGCCCGCGATGGTGCCGCCATCAGCGACGTGGAGACCATCCGCGTCACGGCCATCGCCGATGCCGAGCTGGTGCTGGTGGACACCGCACCCTAAGTTTGGGGCGACGCTGCAAGGGCTTGTAACAAGCTCTTGCACTGCCAGCGCACATTTGTTCAAAAAATAGCGCAAACCATCTATCTGCTGCGGCTCTGCGTATCTAACGTGCACCGGGTACGTACCTAGTCGTTCGCAATACACATTTTTCAGATGCAAGGAGTTCCCACCATGGCCATTACCGCGACACCCACCGCAGGCGCCAAGTTGCTCACCCCCCATGATCACACCCTGGTCATGATCGACTTCCAATCGCAAATGGCCTTTGCCACCAACTCCATCGACCCGGTGCTGCTGCGTTCCAATGCGGCCCTGGTGGCCAGCGCCGCCGCCGGCTTTGGTGCCTCGACCATCCTCACCACGGTGGCCGAGAAAAGCTTCTCTGGTCCGATGTTTGAGGAAGTCACTGCGCCCTTCCCTGGCCAGGCCCTGCTGGACCGCACCTCGATGAACACCTGGGAAGACGCGGCTGTGATTAAGCGCATCAACGCCATTGGCAAGAGCCGCATCGTGCTGGCCGGTCTGTGGACCAGCGTGTGCATCGTTGGCCCGGCTCTGTCGGCGCTGGATCAGGGCTTCGAGGTGTATGTGATTGCCGATGCCTGCGGCGATATTTCCAATGAGGCACACAACCGCGCCATGGAGCGCATGGTGCAGGCCGGCGCGCAGCCCATGACTTCGCTGCAATACCTGCTGGAACTGCAACGCGACTGGGCGCGTACCGACACCTACGACATGACCACCGGTGTGGCCAAGAGGTTTGGCGGTGGCTACGGCATCGGCATCAACTACGCCCGCGCCATGTTTGGTGCGCACGAAGGCTAAGCCGCGACCGACGCAACACAGTTCTATCTGACTGAGAAGGACCCACCATGGCTGAAGCAAGCTACCCCGACCTGATCCTGCACCGCGGCATGTTCACTACGCTGGACCGCGCCAACCCAACGGCCAGTGCGGTCGCCATCCGGGACGGCCGCTTCACCCATGTGGGGCGCGACCACGAAGTCATGCCGCTGGCGGGGCCGAACACCAAGCTCATCGACATGCGTGGCAAGCGTGTGCTACCAGGCCTGATCGACAACCACCTGCACATCATCCGGGGTGGGCTTAACTTCAACCTGGAGCTGCGCTGGGACGGTGTGCGCAGCCTGGCCGATGCCATGGGCATGCTCAAGCGCCAGGTGGACATCACGCCCGCGCCGCAGTGGGTGCGGGTGGTGGGGGGGTTCACCGAACACCAGTTCGTGGAGAAGCGTTTGCCCACCATTGCCGAGTTGAATGCAGTGGCGCCCGACACACCCGTTTTCCTGCTGCACCTGTACGACCGCGCCTTGCTCAACGGCGCTGCACTGCGTGCTGTGGGCTATACCAAGGACACGCCTGCACCACCCGGCGGCGAGATCGTGCGCGACAGCGCGGGCAACCCGAGTGGCTTGCTGCTGGCCAAGCCCAACGCCTCCATCCTCTATGCGACGCTGGCCAAAGGCCCGAAGCTGCCGTACGAATACCAACTGAATTCCACCCGCCACTTCATGCGCGAACTGAACCGCCTGGGCGTGACCGGCGCTATCGACGCCGGTGGCGGCTTCCAGAACTACCCGGACGACTACCAGGTCATTGAGGAATTGGCCAAGGCTGACCAACTGACCATCCGCCTGGCTTACAACCTGTTCACGCAAAAGCCCAAGCAGGAGAAGGCCGATTTCCTGAACTGGACGGCCACTTCCCAATACAAGCAGGGCACGGACTACTTCCGCCATAACGGTGCGGGCGAGATGCTGGTGTTCTCCGCCGCCGACTTCGAAGACTTCCGCCAGCCGCGCCCCGACATGGCGCCCGAGATGGAAGGCGAGCTTGAAGAAGTGGTACGCCTGCTGGCGCAGAACCGCTGGCCCTGGCGCCTGCACGCCACCTACGATGAGACCATCAGCCGTGCGTTGGACGTGTTCGAGCGCGTGAACCAGGACGTACCGCTGCAAGGCCTGAATTGGTTCTTCGACCACTGCGAAACCATCTCTGACCAGTCTATCGACCGCATCGCTGCACTCGGTGGTGGCATCGCCGTGCAGCACCGCATGGCCTACCAGGGCGAATACTTTGTCGAGCGCTACGGCCATGGTGCGGCCGAGGCCACGCCGCCAGTCAAGAAGATTTTGGAGAAAGGCGTGAAGGTTTCCGCCGGTACCGACGCTACCCGTGTCGCCTCCTACAACCCCTGGGTCTCGCTGTCCTGGCTGGTCACCGGCAAGACCGTCGGTGGCATGCAGCTGTATCCGCAACGCAACTGCCTGGACCGCGAAGCCGCGCTGCGCATGTGGACCGAGAACGTGACCTGGTTCAGCAACGAAGTCGGCAAGAAGGGCCGGATCGAAGTCGGCCAGTTTGCCGACTTGGTGGTGCCCGACCGCGACTTCTTCGCCTGTGCCGAATCCGAGATTGCCGACACCACGGCGCTGCTCACCATCGTCGGCGGCAAGGTGGTGTATGGCGCGGGCGATTTCGCCGCGCATGACGAGAACCCATTGCCGCCGACCATGCCCGACTGGTCGCCGGTGCGCCGCTTTGGTGGCTACGCCGGTTGGGGCGAACAGGGTGCGCCCCTGCAGGCCGTGATGCGCCAGGCGGCAGCGGCCTGTGCCTGCGCCAATGACTGCAATGTGCACGGGCACCAGCACGCCACCGCCTGGAGCAGCAAGCTGCCGATTGCCGACCTGAAGAGCTTTTGGGGCGCGCTGGGCTGCGCCTGCTGGGCCGTTTGATGGACGCGCTGCGGCAACTATTCATCGCGCCCTGGGTGCATTGGCTGGCGCTGCTGTGCCTGTGCGCGGCCTATCTGCAGGGCGCATTCGACAAGGCGCGTGACTTCCCTGCGGCAGCAGCCGAGATGCGGCGCTTTGGCCTGGCGCCGGCGGCACCCTTGGCGGCCCTCACCATCGCTTTTGAATTCGGAGCTTCGGCCATGGTGCTGACCGGCTATTACCGCTGGCTGGGGGCTGTGATGTTGGCGGCCTTCACCGCGCTGGCGAATTGCCTGGCGGATCGCTTCTGGTCCACAGACGGTGCGCAAAAGCGCGTGCTGGCGAATGCATTTTTCGAACATTGGGGTTTGGTCGGGGGCTTCATCGTGGTTGCCTGGTACGACCTGGGAGGTCACAGTGGTATCTGAAGCAAGCTCCGTCCCTACGCTGGCACCCGCAGCGGAGAAACCGCTGTTGGCGCGGTTGTCGATTTCCATGTTTTCCATGGTGATGGGCATTGGCGGCCTGGCCAATGCCTGGGCGGGGGCGCACCGGGTTTTTGGTCTGCCCTTGGTCATCAGCCAAATCTTGTTGTTCATCGCCGTGCTCAGTTTCGTTGTACTGGTGCTGCTGCACCTGGCCAAGCTGAAGTTTTGTTTTGCCGAGGTGATGGAGGAGTTTGCGCACCCTGTGCGGTCCAGCTTCTTCCCGGCGGTGTCGGTGGCGACCGTGGTGTTGTCCATCGGTCTGCGGCCTTATTCCTGGGCCTTGGCGGATGCGCTGTGGTGGATAGGCGCAAGCATGCATTTCACATTCGCCGTGACCCTGATCCGGCGCTGGATATTGCATGCGCAGGACGAAGGTGTGTTGACGCCGGCCTGGTTCATACCGGTGGTGGGCAACATCCTGGTGCCGGTGGGCGGTGTGCCGCTGGGCCATGTGGAGATCAGCTGGTTCTTCTTCTCCATCGGTCTGATTCTGTGGCTGTCGTTCTTCACCATCGTGCTGCACCGCGTGCTGTTTGTGCCGACGATGAGCCAGCGCAGCATGCCCACGCTGTTCATTTTGCTGGCGCCGCCATCGATTGGTTTGTCGGCCTATCTTGCCTTCACGGGCGGGCAGCCGGGGGCGCTGGGCGACATGCTGTACTGTCTGGCCTTGTTCATCGCCATTTTGCTGGCGAGTCTGGGCCGGCATCTGGCGCACGGTGCGTTTTTCATGAGCTGGTGGGCCATGACCTTTCCGGCCGATGGCTGGGCCGGCGCCACCTTGGGCTACTACCTTGCGCGCCCCACGACCTACACCCTGGTGATTGCTGTCGTGGCACTGGCGGCGGCCACCATGATCGTGTCTTGGATCGTGGTTCGTACCGTTCTGCATATGGCCAGCGGTGCAGCGTTCCGCGAAGACTAGTACTGCACCCCGGAAGTAGCGGAACAAAATGAAAGTGATGGATTCGTTCTCAGGGTTAGGCGCAAGCCGCAGCGAAGGCTGTACGCCTTCGCAAGGTTTGCAACGACGCCATGGGGACGAAGACGCGCTTTCATGTTTCGTTACTTCCGGGGTGCAGTACTAGGTCCTTGCCCTTCTCCATTCTTTTCTCAACCGCAGCACAAGCCGCTGCAACAACCCTCGGAGATATTTCAAGCATGTCCAGTGTTACGACCAAAGACGGCGTCCAGATCTTCTACAAGGATTGGGGGCCCAAAAGCGCGCAGCCGATCATGTTCCACCATGGCTGGCCACTCTCCAGCGACGATTGGGATGCGCAAATGCTGTTCTTCATACAGCATGGCTACCGCGTTGTCGCGCACGACCGGCGCGGCCACGGGCGCTCGGCGCAGGTGAGCGAAGGGCACGACATGGACCACTATGCTGCCGATGCCTTCGCGGTGGTGGAGGCGCTGGACTTGAAGAACGTGGTCCACATCGGTCACTCCACCGGCGGGGGCGAGGTCGCGCGCTACGTCGCCAAGCACGGCCAGCCCAGCGGCCGCACTGCCAAGGCGGTGCTGGTGAGCGCGGTCCCGCCATTGATGCTGAAGACGGCCAGCAATCCCGAGGGCCTGCCCATGGAAGTGTTCGACGGCTTCCGCAAGGGCGTGGCCGAGAACCGTGCACAGATGTTCTTGGATGTGCCTGCAGGGCCGTTCTACGGCTTCAACCGCCCGGGGGCCAAGGTCTATCCGGGCGTGGTCCAGAACTGGTGGCGCCAAGGCATGATGGGTAGCGCCAAGGCGCACTACGAGGGTATCAAGGCCTTCTCGGAAACCGACCAAACCGAGGACTTGAAGGCGATCACCGTGCCAACGCTGGTGCTGCACGGCGATGACGACCAGATCGTACCGATTGCGGACTCCGCCCTGAAGGCTGCCAAGCTCTTGAAGAACGGCACACTCAAGGTCTACCAAGGCTACCCCCACGGCATGCTCACCACCCAGGCCGACGTGATCAATCCAGACTTGCTGGCTTTTGTGCAGTCGTGATACGCCAGGCGCCCCTGCCACCGGGGGCGCCCACATTGCCGGAGCAGGAGCACGAGGCGATTCTGCAGGCTTTGGTGGAGGCCCTGCTGGCGGCATTGGAGGCTCCGTATCCCATCGACAGCCCGTTCATTGGGCAATTGTTGCGGGCGCTGCAAACCCATGTGCTGGCGCAGGTGGGCACTGCCTACCTGGGTCGCTTGGTGCCGCAGCAGCGGGTTCTGCGCCACCGGCTTGCGCTGTCGGTGGTGCTGCTGAAGAGTGATATGTCTCTGCCCGATATTGCCGCAGCATGCGGCTTCAAGGACGTACGCCATTTCTCGCGCAGTTTCCGCCGCGTGATGGGGGCTCCGCCGAGGTAGGCGATACCCATCAGCCGTGGCTGGTTGTATGGCCGCTCGTCACTAAAAAGTGCTACCGTGCAAATACCTATGCTTCTTGAACTCTCTTCCGGTCTGTTCACCCGCTTGGGCTCAAAGGCGCGCAATGCGGCTTGAGCATGCACCCACTGTGCAGCCGCCTCTGGTACAAGCCAAGGACTCCCTGGGTTGCGTGGCCAGCCGGCTGCACCAGGACCAGGAGCTGGCCGGCGCGGGGGCGCGCTTCTACCGTAAACGCGTCGAAAACCCCGGCCTGAGCCCCGTCTTCACCCCGGCCAGCGACCGCGGCTACCTGGTGGGCATCTCGTTGAACGGGGGCCACTGCCGCCGCATCTTCCATGGGCACCATACCTCCTCGCACGAGTTTGAAGCCAGCGCGGTGTATGTGCGGAATTTTGCCGACGATTACCGGGCCGATCTGCAAGGGCCATTCGACTTTTTGCTGGTAGAGATTTCGCGTGAATTCTTCGACAGCGCTACCGATGAGCGCGACGGCCGGCGCGTCACCGGCCTGGAGTGTGTGACCGGCATGCACGACCCGGTGCTGGCCAACCTGGCCCGCGCCATGGCCCCCACGCTGGCGCGGCCGCATGAAGCCAGCACGCTGTTTGTGGACCAGATGAGTGTGGCCATAGGCACCTACCTGATTGAGCAGTACGGCGGTGCGATGACGCGCCCGCTGCGCCCGAACCGGCGCTTGTCGCGGCAGCACGAGGCGCACGCCAAGGAGATGCTGTTGGGCAGTCTGGACGGCAAGCTGTCGGTCAGCGACATCGCCCAGGCCTGCGGTCTGTCACGCAGCTATTTCATCCGCGCATTCCACGACACCCTGGGCCAGACGCCGCACCAGTGGCTGATGAAGCAGCGCGTGGACATGGCCTGCGGACTCCTCGCGCAAGGTGCACAGTCACTGGCCGATATTGCGGCTGGCTGTGGCTTTGCCGACCAGAGCCATTTCACCCGGGTCTTCACCCAACACATAGGCACGCCGCCGGGCACTTGGCGGCGGAGGCACGGTTAATCGCGCTTGCGATTGCCGGTTTTTTGCGCAGGGCGGCCAACTTGGCGCGAAAATGCGGACGCTGGAATAAAAAGAGGTTAGATTGTCTCTACGCCACCGCAGCGGTGGTTCCAGTCTGTTAACGACGTTACCTTGGAAATCTTCATGGCAAAAACTTTGGCAAGCATTCAGCGTCAAATTGACAAACTTCAAAAAGAAGCAACTGCGATCCGTGCAAAAGAAGTCGGCGGCGTGATTGAGCGCATACAAAGTGCCATCGCCTTTTACGGCCTGACCGTGGACGATCTCTTTGGTGCCAAGTCTGCCGCCAAAACACGGGGGCGGCGCAAGGCCGCGGACCCGGCGGCAAAAGCGGCTGCCAAGCCCAAGGCCGAGCGTGTCATCAAGTACCGGGACGAAGCGGGCCATAGCTGGACCGGGCACGGCAAGCGCCCCGGCTGGTTCAAGGCCGCGCTGGAAAGCGGCAAGACGGCCGAGGACCTGCTGGTGAAGTCCTGATCCCACTGCCTGCACCTGCAGTTCTTTGGCGCAATGATTTATAAAAAATAAGACTCTGGCGCAGGTATCACTTGCGCTGGCAGCTCTTGTTTTTGTAGCGCCTGTGTGGATGGATGGGAGGCCGCATGGATGTAGTGCAGCAGATTTTGGACTTCAACGCGGGCCGCGAGCCCGAGCGCTTGCAGATCAAGTACGACAAGATGCAGGCCGATGCATTTGTCTTTCTGCGCGGTAGCTGCCATCTGTTCTACCAGCAGCTGGCGTGCAAGGGGGTGTTCAAGTCGGCGCCGCCGGTGTGGTCTTGCGGCGACCTGCATTTTGAGAACTTCGGCAGCTACAAGGGCGATAACCGGCTGGCCTATTTCGACATGAATGACTTCGACGAAGCCATTCTGGCGCCTGCCAGTTGGGACCTGGTGCGCATGCTGACCAGCCTGCAGGTGGGCGCACACAGTCTGGGCCTGCGTGCAGACGAGGCGCAGCAGCTGTGCGAGGGCTTTCTGCACAGCTACGCCAGCACCCTGTCGCAGGGCAAAGCCTATTGGGTGGAAACGCAAACTGCGCGCGGTCTGGTGGGCGACCTGCTGGACGGGCTGCGTAGTCGCCAGCGCCCGGAATTGCTGGATGCCTATGCTCCGGTGACCGGCAAGAAGCGCACATTCAAGGGTGGCCGCAAAAAGACCCTGCCCGCCAGCCGTGAGCAGCGGGCGCAGGTCAATGAGCAGATGGCCGCCTTCGCGGCGACCCAGGCCGAACCCCACTTCTACAAGGTGCTGGACGTAGCACGCCGTGTGGCTGGCACCGGCAGCCTGGGCGTGGAGCGCTACGCAGTGCTGGTGCAGGGCAAGGGTTCGCCAGACGGTAACTACCTGCTGGACCTGAAGCAGGCCCTGCCCTCGGCTCTGCAGGCCTATGTGCCCTGTGCACAGCCGGCCTGGCCATCACAGGCGGCGCGCATTGTGGAACTGCAGCGGCGCGTGCAGGCGGTGTCCATGGCGTTTTTGCAGCCCGTGGTGCGGGGGCGCACCTCCTATGTGCTGCGCGGGCTGCAGCCCACCGAAGACAGGGTCAGCCTGGATCGCGCCCGGCAGTCGCTGGCCGATATCCAGAAGGTGATGGCCACCATGGGCCAGATCGTGGCCTGGGGCCAGCTGCGCAGCGGCGGACGGCAGGGTTCGGCTACGGCCGACGAACTCATCGCCTTTGCCCAGGGCCCCAAGTGGCAGGCCAAGCTGCTGGAGGCCGCTGCGGACTGCAGCAAGCAGGTGGAGCACGACTACCAACGCTATGCCCAGGCCTATGCGGACGGTGTTTTCCGTGTATGGAAATAATGCTGCCGTCGCAGAAGATACCTGCGCAGGCAGCTATTTATTTAGTAGCAAATCTTATTTGACCTGCTGCTTTTCCAGCTTGCGCGCCAGGGTGCGGCGGTGCATGCCCAGGCGCCGCGCGGCCTCGGAGATGTTGAAGCCGGTTTCCGCCAGGATTTGGTGGATGCGTTCCCATTCCAGGGTTTTGATGGAGCTGGCCCGGTTGGTCAGCTGCACCTCGGCATTGCCGGCGGTGGATTCAAACGCGGCCTCGATATCGTCGGTGTTGGACGGCTTGGCCAGGTAGTGGCAGGCGCCCAGTTTGATGGCCTCCACTGCGGTGGCGATGCTGGCAAAGCCGGTCAGCACCACGATCAGCATGGTCGGGTCGTGGGTGGCCAGCATCTGCACGCAGGCGAGGCCGGAGGCATCGCCATTCAGCTTCAGGTCCACCACCGCATAGCCGGGGGTGTGGGTTTGCAGCAGGGTGCTGACCTCTTCCAGGCTGCTGGCCTGCCGTACCTGGTAGCCCCGGCGCTCGAAGGAGCGGCTGAGCGTGCGGGCAAAGGCGGCGTCGTCTTCGATGATCAGCAGCTGGCGCTCAGTGGACATGTGCGGCGCCCCCTTGCAACACGATGGACGAGAGCGGCAGGCGGATGCGGACTTCGGCACCACCTATCGATGGGTTACTGGCCGACACCGTGCCGCCCAGGGTGCGTGCTACGTTGACCACCAGGAACAGGCCCAGGCCGCTGCCGGCGCGTCCTTTGGTGGACTGGTAGGGCTTGCCCACATGCTCCAGCATGGCCGGCGGGAAGCCGGGGCCGGCGTCGGTGACGCGCAGGGTCAGGGTCTCTTCATCGCAAGATGCTTCCAGACGCACCAGCCGGGGCGAGGCTTCAAAGGCGTTGTCCAGCACATTGCAAACCATTTGCTGGATGGTGGAGTCGGAAACCATGGGTAAGTCTTGCACCAACTGATTGTCGTAGACCAGGGCCGTGGCCGAGCGGGTGGCGCGCCATTCCCTTACCAGTTCGTCCAGAAAGGTGCAGATGGAGGTCTTCGCGGGCGCTTCGCCACGGGTCTCGCCGGCCGACAGCAGGATGCCGCTGACAATGCTTTTGCAGCGCTTTACCTGGGCCTGCATCTCACCTACCTCTTGCAGCAGTTCCGGGTCATTGGTGAAGGTGGGCATGCGCTTCCAGTCGCCCAGGATGACCGCCAGCGTGGCCAGCGGCGTGCCCAGTTCGTGCGCGGCGCCGGATGCCAGCAGGCCCATGCGCACGATGTGCTCTTCTTCGGCGGCGCGCTGGCGCAGGCTGGCCAGGCGCGCGTCACGCTGGCGCAGATTGCGCTCGATGCGGGTGATGAACACCACCAGCAGGATGGCGTTCAGCGCAAAGCAGACCAGCATACCTTCCACATAGGGGCTGTACAGGCCCAGGTCGTGGGCCATGGGGAGTGGCAGGGGCTGGGCGAATACGGCCAGGCCCGCAAAGCAGGCCGCGGTAATCGCCACCATGGTCCAGGTGGCCCAGGTGCGCAGCAGCACAGCGCCCAGCGTGACCTGCAGCAGGTATAGAAAAGTAAACGGGTTGCTGACGCCGCCGCTGAGGTAGAGCTGGGCCGTCAGCGTACCCACATCAACCAGCAGGGAAATGAACAGCTCGCCGTTGGACACATCGCGGTGGGTACGCCAGTACAGCAGGCTGGTCAGGTTGAACAGCAGCAGGCAGGACAGCACGGCCAGCATGGGCTGCAGCGGCAGGTGGATGCCAAAGCCGTAGTGCACGATGGAGATGGTGGCCACCTGGCCGAACGCGGCAAACCAGCGCAGCTGTATCAGCTGCTGCATGTTCATGATGTCTGCGCTGTCGTCCAGTTCGGCGCTGCTGGCGGGACTGTTGCTGGTGGGGGCGGGCTTCATGGCGAGAGTCAGGATAGCGCAACACCCTTTGCTGCGCGCCGCAGCCTCCACTCTACGCGCCCCACGAACCAGCTGGCACCCGCTACCATCAAGGCCAGGGTGTACCAGGTGAGCGCGTACACCAGATGGCTGTTGTGGAAGTTGATGACCGTCAGCCCCGCCACCGGCAGGGTCGCAGCGCTGGCTGAGTCGCTAGGCTGGGCGTCCGCATCCACAAAATACGGGGCAACCGGCGCCAGGCCACGGGCTGCTGCAATCGCCTGTACATCGCGCGAGTACCAGCGGCCGTCAGCGGCATCGTTGCGGCGCAGAAAGCCACCGCCGGGCTCGGTCAGGCGCAGCAGCCCGGTGACCGTGGTGCTGCCCTGGGGCCCGGCATCGCGCCGGCTGGCGCGTTCGCGTGCCTCGGGCGGCACAAAGCCCCGGTTCACTAGCACCAGGCTGCCGTCGGCCAGCTGCAAAGGGGTCAGCACCCAGAAGCCGGTGCCTTGCACGGTGCTGGCCTGTACCAGGGTTTCCTTGTCGTGCAGGTAGCTGCCGCTTAGCGTCACGTGGCGGTATTCATCGGCGGCGGCATTGACCTGCGGCCATTGCGCCTGGCTGGGGGCTGGCGTGGGCGCGGCATGTACACGCTGTTCCACTCGGGCTATCAGGTCCAGCTTCCAGGCGCGGCGTTCGACCTGCCAGGTGCCCAGCGCCAGGAAGCCGACAAACAAAAAGGCCGCGCACAGTGCGAGCGCGGCCAGGGCCCCGGCAGGGCGCGGACCACGTCCGGGCGCTGCGGTGGTGTGTGTCGCCACGCTCAAGGCATGTTCTTCATTTCATGCGCGGAGACAGGCATCATGTTGTGGTTGAGGTGGTACATCACCCACAGCGAGCCAGCCAGCATGATGACCACGACCATGACGGTGAAGATCAGTGCCAGCAGCGTCCAGCCGCCTTCGGACTTGGTGTTCATGTGCAGGAAGTACACCATGTGCACCACGATCTGCACGGCGGCGAAACCCAGCACCACAAAGGCGGTGGT
The DNA here is from genome assembly GCF_059415605.1 of Rhodoferax sp. GW821-FHT10B06. Classification (NCBI taxonomy): domain Bacteria; kingdom Pseudomonadati; phylum Pseudomonadota; class Betaproteobacteria; order Burkholderiales; family Comamonadaceae; genus Rhodoferax; species Rhodoferax sp. GW821-FHT10B06. The sequence goes on from NZ_JBWKNO010000005.1 coordinate 130,221, forward strand.
GGCGGGCTTGTCGAAGACCTTGGCCATCACCAGCCAGAACGGAATCGCCGTCAGGATGATGGACAGCACGAAGCCGGTCATATAGCCGCCGAAAGTGCTGTGCGCTGCACCGTCGTCATGGCCGTGGCCATGGTCGTCTGCGCCGTGCGCGTGGGAAATGTGGGTATCGGTGTGGCTATCGTTGTGTGCGCTCATGCCAGCACTCCCATCAGGTAGACAAAGGTAAATACGCCAATCCAGACCACGTCCAAGAAGTGCCAGAACATGGACAGACACATCAGGCGGCGGCGGTTGGCGGCGGTGAAGCCGTACTTGCCGACCTGCACCATCAGTGTGATCAGCCAGATGATGCCGAAGGTCACGTGCAAGCCGTGGGTGCTGACCAGCGTGAAGAACGAGGACAGGAAGGCACTGCGTTGCGGGCCTGCGCCTTCGTGGATCAGGTGCACAAATTCATACAGCTCCAGGCCGATGAAGACCGCGCCGAACAGGCCGGTGATGGCCAGCCAGCCCAGGGTGGCGCTGACCTTGTTCTTCTGCATCTCCAGCATGGCAAAGCCATAGGTGATGGAGGACAGCAGCAGCATAGAGGTGTTGACCGCCACCAGGGGCAGATCGAACAGTTCGGCGCCCGAAGGGCCGGCCGCGTAGCTGCGGCCCACCACCGCGTGCACGGCGAACAGGCAGGCGAAGATGAGACAGTCGCTCATCAGGTAGATCCAGAAGCCCAGCGCCGTGCTGTTCTCGACGTGGTGCTCGTTGGGCAGGTAGTAGCGGTATTTGTCCGACGCGCCTGCGGCGGAGGTGTGGGCGGTGGTGTTAGACATGTTGGGCAAGCAGACGGGTACGGACGGCTTCGGTACGGACGACTTCGTCCGCGCTGATGTGGTAGTCACGTTTGTAGTTGAAGGTATGCACGATCGTGGCGACTACCAGGGAGAGGAAGGCCAGGATGGCCAAAGGCCACATATGCCAGATCGCCGCGAAGCCAAATACCGTGCTCAGGCCTGCCAGGATGGCGCCAGCGCCGGTGTTCTTGGGCATGTGGATGGCGATGAAGCCGTCCGTGGGGCGAACATAGCCGTTCTTCTTCATGTCCCACCAGGCGTCGTTGTCATGCACCACGGGGGTGAAGGCGAAGTTGTAGGCGGGCGGTGGCGAGGAGGTCGCCCATTCCAGCGTACGGCCTTGCCATGGGTCGCCGGTGTGGTCGCGCAGCGATTCACGGCGCATATAGCTGACGACCAGCTGGATCAGGAAGCAGCCAATGCCGATGGCGATCAGTGCCGCGCCGAAGGCCGCGATCTGGAACCAGATCTGCAACGAGGGGTCTTCAAAGTGGCTCATGCGGCGGGTCACACCCATCAGGCCCAATACATACAGCGGCATGAAGGCGAAGTAGAAGCCGATGAACCAGAACCAGAACGAGCACTTGCCCCAGAACGAATCCAGCTTGTAGCCGAAGGCCTTGGGGAACCAGTAGGTGATGCCGGCCATCAAGCCGAACAACACGCCGCCGATGATCACGTTGTGGAAGTGGGCGATCAGGAACAGGCTGTTGTGCAGCACGAAGTCGGCCGGTGGCACCGCCAGCAGCACGCCGGTCATGCCGCCGATCACGAAGGTGATCATGAAGCCGATGGTCCACAGCATGGGGACTTCAAAGCGGATGCGGCCACGGTACATGGTGAACAGCCAGTTGAAGATCTTCGCCCCGGTGGGGATGGAGATGATCATGGTCGTGATGCCGAAGAACGAGTTGACGCTGGCCCCCGAACCCATGGTGAAGAAGTGGTGCAGCCAGACCAGGTAGGACAGGATGGTGATCACGACCGTGGCATAGACCATGGAGGCGTAGCCGAACAGACGCTTGCTGCAGAAAGTGGCGACCACTTCGGAGAACACGCCGAACACCGGCAGCACCAGGATGTACACCTCGGGGTGGCCCCAGATCCAGATCAGGTTCACGTACATCATGGCGTTGCCGCCGAAGTCGTTGGTGAAGAAGTTGGTGCCGACATAGCGGTCCAGTGACAGCAGTGCCAGCACGGCGGTCAGGATGGGGAATGCGGCGACGATCAGCACGTTGGTGCACAGTGCGGTCCAGGTGAACACGGGCATGTTCATCATCTTCATGCCGGGTGCGCGCATCTTCACGATGGTGGCCAGCAGGTTGATACCCGATAGCAGCGTACCCACGCCGGCGATCTGCAGCGACCAGATGTAGTAATCCACCCCCACGTCGGGGCTATAGAGCAGGCCGGACAGCGGTGGGTAGGCCAGCCAGCCGGTGCGGGCGAATTCGCCCACGAACAGCGACATCATCACCAGCACGGCACCGCTGGCCGTCATCCAGAAGCTGAAGTTGTTCAAGAAGGGGAAGGCCACGTCGCGTGCGCCGATTTGCAGTGGCACCACGAAGTTCATCAGGCCGGTCACCAGGGGCATGGCCACGAAGAAAATCATGATCACGCCGTGGGCGGTGAACACCTGGTCGTAGTGGTGCGGCGGCAGGAAGCCGGCGTTGTCACCAAAGGACAAGGCCTGCTGTGCACGCATCATCACCGCGTCGGCAAAGCCGCGCAGCAGCATCACCAGGCCGAGGATGACGTACATGATGCCGATGCGTTTGTGGTCGATGCTGGTGAACCATTCGCGCCAGAGGTAACCCCAGAGGCGGAAATAGGTCAGCGCGCCCAGCACTGCTACGCCACCGATCGCCACGGCGATGAAGGTGGCCAGCAGAATCGGCTCGTGGAATGGAATGGCGTCCCAGGTGAGACGGCCGAATATGAGCTTTGTTAGGTCGAGGTTGTCGAACATCGTGATTCCGGATGCCAAAAAATAAACGGCTCAGGCCGAAATGCCGGTATGAGCGGCGCGGAGAGAAAGAACTGGCTGGGCTACGCCTCAGATCGGCTGGGTCGCGGCGCTAACCGTCGTGCCCAGAGGATCATTGACCGTGCACATGGCGCCCACGTATTTGCGGTTGGTGGCGTCCACACCAATGCGGCTACGGGTTGCGGCATCCATCGAGGCAATGTTGTACTTGCCTTCCGGTCCGGCCACGCCGCCCTGGGCATCGATGGCCATCATGTCCTTCATGCACATGCGGTTGCTTTCTACGCAGCGGTTCAGGATGGCGTCATACAGGTCTTCGGACACGGAGGCATAGCGGTGTACCGGGTCACGGTTGCTGGGTTGTTCCAGCTTCAGGTAGGCGTCGCGGCCCAGCGCGCCACCGTCACCAGCCTTGGCGGTCTTGACCCACTGCTCGAAATCGGCCTCGTTCACGCCATGGAACTTGAAGCGCATGCCCGAAAAACCGGCACCGCTGTAGTTGGCCGAGAAGCCTTCGTATTCACCCGCCTTGTTGATCACGGCGTGCAGCTTGGTTTCCATGCCTGGCATGGCGTAGATCTGGCCGGCCAGCGCGGGCACGAAGAAGGAGTTCATCACCGAGGAGGCGGTGATCTTGAAGCTGATAGGGCGGTCTACCGGTGCCACCAGCTCGTTCACCACGGCAATGCCTTGCTCGGGGTAGATGAAGAGCCACTTCCAGTCCAGTGCCACGACTTCCACCACCAGGGGTTTGGCGTCGGCGGGGATCACGCGGTCGGCGTCCAGGCGCTGCAGCGGGCGGTAGGGGTCCAGCGTGTGGGTGCTGATCCAGGTGATGGCGCCCAGGGCAATGATGATCAGCAGCGGTGCGCCCCAGATCATCAGTTCCAGCTTTGTGGAGTGGTGCCACTCGGGGTCGTAGGTGGCTTCGGTATTGCTTTTGCGGTAGCGCCAGGCAAACAACAGCGTCAGGATGATCACCGGGACGATGATCACCAGCATCAACAGGGTGGAGACGATGATCAGGTCCCGTTGCTGTACGGCGATGTCGCCGGACGGGCTCATGAGTACTGCTTTACATCCGGCCAGCAGAGCGATGGCCGGCAATAGAAGCAGTGCGCGGAGATTTTTGAGTGATGGCATGCCAGGCAGGTAGAAAAAGCGAGAACACAAAAGGGTTAAGTATTTTCCCTGATATATGGAGCCATGAACTGGGACATTTTGTCCTATGCCTGTGGCAATATGTCTCTCACGGCGCGATCTGGCTACACCCGTCCTTCGCGCCGCTTCAATATAGCAAGGAGCAAGTATGGTGCCAAGCATCGCGCAAGAATATCCCTCCACGCCAATACGCACTGCGGAGTCGTCGGCCCATACTCTTGGCCCTGAAAATCAGGGGCACGTGGCCCCCAGCGACATCGCTGTGGGTGTGGTGATAGGACGCACCTCCGAGTACTTCGACTTCTTTGTATACGGCCTGGCCTCGGTGCTGGTGTTTCCCTCGGTGTTCTTCCCGTTCGATGGACGGCTGGAAGGCACGCTGTATTCCTTCATCATCTTTTCCTTCGCATTCATTGCGCGCCCCATAGGCTCGGCCCTGTTCATGGCCATCCAGCGGCGCTGGGGGCGTGGTGTCAAGCTGACCACGGCGCTGTTCCTGTTGGGTATCTCGACCGCGGGCATGGCGTTCTTGCCGGGCTATGCCAGCCTGGGCTTTACCGCCATCGTGATGCTGTCGGTGCTGCGCTTCCTGCAGGGCATTGCACTGGGTGGCTCCTGGGACGGTCTGCCCTCGCTGCTGGCGCTGAATGCACCGCAAAACCGCCGCGGCTGGTACGCCATGCTGGGCCAGCTAGGCGCGCCTATCGGTTTCATGGCCGCCAGCGGCCTGTATCTTTACCTGCATTCCAGTCTGTCCTCGGTGGATTTCCTGGATTGGGGCTGGCGCTATCCCTTCTACGTGGCCTTTGCCATCAACGTGGTGGCCTTGTTTGCGCGCCTGCAACTGGTGGTGACCGATGAGTTCACCCGCCTGCTGGAAGACCGCGAGCTGGAACCTGCCGGCACCATCGAGCTGGTGCGCGCCGAAGGCTACAACGTGTTCCTGGGCGCGTTTGCTGCGCTGGCCAGCTACGCACTGTTCCACCTGGTGACGGTGTTCCCGCTGTCCTGGATCAACCTGCATGCCTCCCAGCCGGTGAACAGCGTGCTGTTGGTGCAAATCTTCGGCGGTGCCATTGGTATCGTCGGTGTGATCGCCTCGGGCTTGATCGCCGACCGTATCGGCCGACGTAGCACCCTGGGCCTGCTGGCCTGCCTGATTGCGGTGTTCAGCGTGTTTGCGCCCATTCTGCTGGACGGCGGCCCGGCCATGCAGGATGCCTTCATCCTGATCGGCTTTGCGCTGCTGGGCTTGTCGTATGGCCAGGCAGCAGGTGCTATGACCAGTAACTTCAGCGCCAAGTACCGCTATACCGGAGCGGCATTCACGACCGACATGGCTTGGCTGATAGGTGCCGCCTTTGCACCCTTGGTGGCATTGGGCTTGTCGGCGCGCTTTGGCTTGGCTTATGTCAGCATTTATCTGCTGTCGGGCGCGATCTGTACCCTGGCCGCGTTGCGCGTCAACAGGGTGCTGGCCGACCGCGATTGAGGTGCATGCGAACTGGGCGCCATCACTGCACTCGGTTCAGGTATAAAAATAGCTGCTAGCGCAGGAATTACCTGCACTAGCAGCTATGTTTTTTGTAGCTATAGAAGTCAGGCCGCAGCGCTGGCGTAATTCTGTGGAAACAGTTTTCGCTCAATCAGCTCGATCAAGATGTGCAACACCTTGATATGCAGCTCTTGCACCCGGTCGGCGAACTGACCACCGGGTGTGCAGATATACACCGTGCTCAGGGCCTCCAGCGCTTCGCTGCGCTTGCCACTGAGGATGATGACCTCCATGCCCAGTGCGCGGGCGGCGGCGGCGGCGCGTACCACGTTCTTGCTGGTGCCGCTGGTGCTCAGGGCCACCAGGCAGTCGCCGGGCCGGCCATGGGACTCGACATAGCGTGAGAACACCTGCTCGTAGCCCAGGTCATTGCCCACGCAGGTCATATGGCCGGCGTCGCTGATGGCGGTGGCGGCCAGGCCGGGGCGGTCCAGGCGGTAGCGGCCGGTCAGCTCCTCGGCGAAGTGCATGGCATCGCACATCGAGCCGCCATTACCGCAGGAATACACGCGGCCCTTGTTTTCGAACACGCGTATCAGCAACTGGGCCGCATCTTCGATGGTGGCCAGCGCCGCTGGGTTGCTCAGCAGTGCGGTTAGTGCTGCCTGGGCCTCGTTCAGGCTGGATGTGATGTGGTTTTGCATGGGCTCTCCGATGGTGGCGCTGGACTATACCGCTGGTGCGGCGCGGTGTGGGAAGGCCCTACCAGACGGGTGGACGCATATGCCGTGTTGCAGTGCAAAAAAATGCGTACCAAATAGATCGAAGGACTGAATATTCTAAATATTTGAAAAATGTGCATGAAACATGTGTTTTCAAGCGCGTTGCAGATGTAATTTGCAGACCACCTGCACGTCCAAATCTCCACAATCAAGCTTTTCAAAACCGTGTTCAAGGAGCTACGTCATGCATACAGCAGCAGGAGATTTATTCGACAACCCGATGGGACTGATGGGCTTTGAATTCGTAGAGTTCGCCTCGCCCACGCCGGGCCTGCTGGAGTCGGTGTTCGAGCACATGGGCTTTACGCTGGTGGCGACACACCGCTCCAAAGACGTGTTGCTGTACCGCCAGGGCGACATCAATTTCATCGTCAACCGCGAGCCTAAGAGTGTGGCGGGTTATTTCGCGGCGGAACATGGTCCCAGCGCTTGCGGCATGGCGTTTCGCGTGAAAGATTCGCACCACGCCTACCGCCGTGCCTTGGAGTTGGGGGCGCAGCCGATCGAAATCCCCACCGGCCCCATGGAGTTGAACCTGCCCGCCATCAAGGGCATAGGCGGCGCGCCGCTGTACCTGATAGACCGGTATGAAGACGGCAAGTCCATCTATGACATCGACTTCAACTTCATCGATGGCGTGGACCGCCACCCGGTGGGCCACGGCCTGAAGCTGATCGACCACCTCACGCACAACGTCTACCGTGGTCGCATGGCTTTCTGGGCCGATTTTTACGAGCGCCTGTTCAACTTTCGTGAGATACGCTTCTTCGACATCAAGGGCGAATACACCGGCCTGACCAGCAAGGCCCTGACTGCGCCGGACGGCAAGATCCGTATCCCACTCAATGAAGAGTCGCGCCAGGGCGGCGGGCAGATTGAAGAATATTTGATGAAGTTCAACGGTGAAGGCATACAGCACATCGCCCTCATCTGCGACGACTTGCTGGCGGCCGTGGACAAACTGGCCTTGGCCGGCGTGCCGCTGATGACGGCGCCCAACGAGGTGTATTACGAAATGCTGGACAGCCGCCTGCCCGGCCACGGCCTGGACGTGGGCGCCTTGCAAACCCGGGGCATCCTGGTGGACGGCAGTACCGACGCTACCGAAGGGGCTACAGGCTCTGGCACACCACGCCTGCTGCTGCAGATCTTTTCGCAGACCCAGCTGGGACCGGTGTTTTTTGAATTCATCCAACGCCGGGGTGACGAGGGCTTTGGCGAGGGCAATTTCAAGGCCTTGTTCGAGTCGCTGGAGCGTGACCAGATTCGCCGCGGCGCGCTGGAAACCGCATGAAAGCCAGCCCTGACGCAAGTGCCGTGCACAAATTAGACCCGCAGACATTTGGCGAATGGCGGCCTGAATTCCAACATTGGCGCTTCAGTACCGAACGTGGCGGCCTGATGGTGCGTGAGTTCGTCTTTGCGGACTTTGCTGCAGCTTTCGGATTCATGGCCCAGCTCGCTGTGGTGGCAGAGAAGCATGACCACCACCCGGAGTGGCGCAATGTGTACAACCGGGTGGAAATCACCCTCACCACGCACGACGTGCAAGGACTGTCGCAACGCGACCTGGCGCTGGCACGCCATGCGGATGCGGCCTACCTAGGCTTTACCTCTCATCTACCAGCATGAACCCAACTTCGAATACCAAACATGGCTTGGCCGCAGGTGACGCCCACCCTCCCGAGCGGGCCGACTGGACCATAGACCAAGGCTGGGACAACTACAGTCCCGAAGAACACGCCACTTGGAAAACCCTTTACGAGCGCCAGACCCGGCTGTTGCCCGGCCGCGCCTGCGATGAGTTTGTGCAGGGCATGCGCGACCTGTCCATCGGCGCGGACCAGATACCCGATTTCCGGCGGCTCAGCGAAGTGCTGATGCAGCGTACCGGCTGGCAAGTGGTGGCGGTGCCCGGGCTGGTACCCGACGAGGTGTTCTTCGAACATCTGGCAAACCGGCGTTTCCCGGCGGGCCAGTTCATCCGCAAGCCGCACGAGCTGGACTATCTGGAAGAACCCGACGTGTTCCACGACGTGTTTGGCCATGTGCCCATGCTGATGAATCCCACGATTGCCGACTACATCCAGGCCTATGGTGTGGGCGGGCTGCGGGCGCAGAAGTTGGGCGTGCTGGACAAGCTGGCGCGCGTGTACTGGTATACGGTGGAGTTTGGCCTGGTGCAGCAAAAAGACGGTTTGCGCATTTATGGCGCGGGCATAGCGTCGTCTTCGTCGGAGAGCATTTTTTCGCTGGACAGCGCATCGCCCAACCGCGTGCGTTTTGATCTGCCGCGCGTCATGCGCACCCACTACCGCATCGACGATTTCCAGGAAACCTATTTCGTCATTCAAAACCTGGATGAGCTGTTGGAGCTGGCCCACATCGACTTCGGCCCTTTGTACGCCCAGATACAAGGAATGCCCGAATGCCAACCGGGCCAGTTACTGGACGGCGACCTGGTGCTGACACATGGCACCGGCAGCTACCACCAGGCCAAACGAGGAGCGCACTGATATGCAGACATCCCGTAGCACCGTGATGGTGACCGGTGCCGCTGGCAACCTGGGGCGCGCCGTGGCGGACGTATTCGCCAACAGCGGCGCTAATCTGGTGCTGCTTGACATGCGGCGCGAAGATCTGGAGTCGCGCTATGGCCTGGAGGGCGACGGCCGTCTGTTTGCGCCGGCCAATCTGCTGGACCTTGAGCAGGTGCAAACCGCCATGCAGGCCGCTATTGCCCGCTTCGGACGGATTGATGTGCTGTGCAACCTGGCCGGCGGCTTTCGCATGGGCGACGCGGTGCATGCCACTCCGGCCAGTACATGGGACTTCGTGCAGGACATCAATATCCGTACGCTGCTGAATATGGCCCGCGCCGTGGTGCCGCATATGCTGGAGCACGGTGGTGGCAAGATCGTCAATGTGGGTGCCTACGCTGCCCAGCGCGGAGCCGCCTACATGGGGGCTTATTGCAGCGCCAAAAGCGGTGTCATCCGCCTGACGGAAACCATGGCCGCAGAACTGCGCGAGCAGCACATCAACGTCAACTGCGTGCTGCCCACCATCCTCGACACCCCGGACAACCGGGCGGCGATGCCTGATGCAGATCCCACGCGCTGGGTGGCCCCCAAGGCGCTGGCCAGCGTGGTGGCTTTCCTGGCGTCGGACGCGGCCAGCGCAGTGCACGGAGCGGCCTTGCCCGTGACCGGATTGAGCTGAGGGCCTGCCATGTTCCAACATATCCCGGCCTTCGCGGGCGACCGCATCTTCAGTCTGAATGAAAGCTTTCAAAAGGACCCCAGACCCCACAAGGTGAATTTGTCGATAGGCATTTATTGCGACGAGGAAGGGCGCGTGCCGGCCCAGGACGCGGTGCACCAAGCCGAAACACAGATCGCGGCCGCCCGACGGCCCAAACCCTATCTTCCGATGGAAGGGGCGGCCAACTTCCGCCACGCCATGCAGGCCTTGCTTTTCGGTGAGGGGCATGAAGCGCTGGCCAGTGGCCGGGTGGCCACCATCCAGACGGTGGGCTCCAGCGGCGGCCTCAAGGCGGGCGCCGAGTTCATTCGGCGATGGTTTCCGTCCAGCGGCGTGTGGTTGAGCGACCCCAGCTGGGACAACCACCACAGCCTGTTTGAAAGCGCGGGCATCGCGGTGGGAAGTTATCCCTATTACGACCCCGTAAACGGGCTACACTTTGACGCCATGTTGGGCGCCTTGCGCACTTTGCCTCCTTTCAGTGTCGTGCTGCTGCATGCCTGCTGCCACAACCCCACCGGGGTGGATCTGAGCCCTGCCCAGTGGGAAGAACTGGTGCCGATCATCCAGACGCATCGCTTGATTCCATTTCTGGACCTGGCTTACCAGGGGTTTGGCGAGGGTATTGAAGAAGACGCGTTTGCCGTGCGGCTGCTGGCCCAGGCGGGCATCCCTTTTTTGGTGGCGAATACCTTGTCCAAAAGCATGGGTTTGTATGGCGAGCGTTGTGGGGCTCTCAGCGTGGTGTGCGCCGACGCGCAGCAGGCTGACTGCGTGCTGGGGCAGCTGAAGTTCACCGTACGCCAAAACTACTTCAGTCCTCCCGCCCATGGTGGACAGATTGCGGCCCAAGTCCTCGGTGATCCGGAGCTGCGGGCTTCGTGGGCCTGTGAAGTGTCGGCCATGCGCGAGCGCATCCGGGGCCTGCGGGTGCAATTGCATGCTGCGCTGACCCGCAAGTTGGGTGGAGGGGATTTCGACTATCTGCTGCGCCAGCGCGGTATGTTCAGCTATACCAATCTGCGCGCGGAGCAGGTACAGCGCTTGCGTGAAGAACACGCCATCTACCTGGTGGATTCAGGCCGCTTGTGCATCTCGGGCTTGAATGCAGCCAACCTGGACCGGGTGGCTAGCGCGATAGCGGCCGTGCATCGAGGGGCAGTAAATCGGACATGGCAAAAAGAAACCCATAGGCGCGGCCTGATGCAGTCTGGCTGATCTTGGGCTTGTCGGGTACCGCTGGGTACCAGGGGACAGGCCCAAGACCGGCGTTTCAAACCGCATCCGGTCGCGCCCATTGCGGCTCCAGCGGGAGCCACCGTGGCATCAATCGTTGCTGTCGTTGGAGAAGGTACGGACGGTGCTATAGGCATTCACCACGCCAGGTACTTGGCTGGCTACATAGCGTGCCTTGGACTCTTCACGTGGGCCTTGGGTCCAGCCGTGCAGGGTCACCGTGCTGCCTTCGGCGGTCACGGTCACCTTCTTGGCAGCGTCGCCCATGCTGCTGTCCAGCGCGGATTGCACGGCACCGGCCAGGTCGGCAGTATTGGCGGCGGCATGGGCCGGCAGGAAGGCACCCGCAGCCAGTGCGAACAGGGCGGAAGCGGCAATGCGGTTGAAAGTGCGTGTCATGGTGGATCCTTGTGTTGTGGCACCGTTTTCAGTGCGATGGGGTGATCTTCCCAAGCCGGGCCATGTTTTGTGTTGCGACAGCGCGCGAGCCGTATTACATCTGCAATCTAGGGTGAAACCCTAGGCATTTGAAATGCTATGAAATGGATAGCTATCAGCGCAGATATTACCTGCGCTAGAGGCCTAAAAATCTTATGAAACCAGATGGCCCAGCGGCAATACGCCATGGCCCTTCACTTCGCCCAATGAAAAGCTGGTGTGCAGGTCCTTCACATTGGGCAAATTCACCAGCACCTGCCGGGCGAACTGGCTGAAGGCATTCAGGTCGCGCGACACCACCTGCAGCTCGAAGGTGCCGGTGCCGCTGATGTAGTGGCAGGACACCACCTCGGGGATGTTGCGTATCGCTTCCTCCAGCCCCTGCAGCGCCGGGCCGCTGTTTTGCACCGCGTCCAGCCGCACAAAGGCTAGTACGTCCAGGCCGATTTTGTGGCGGTCGATCTCGGCGCGATAGCCGCGGATATAGCCGGCCTCCTCCAGCGCCCGCACGCGCCGCCAGCAGGGTGCGGCCGACAAGCCCACGCGTTGGGCCAGCTCGGCATTGGTCAGCCGTGCATTGGCCTGCAAGGCATCGAGGATGGTGAGGTTAAACTTATCAAGCATGGATTCACTGTATCTGCGCAAGATCCTTTCGCGAAGTAGGGGAAACGAGGCAAAAAACGCAAACACTTACCGCGTGTGCCGGCATACACTTTTTCTCAAAGCGGAGCCCACTCCGTTGGAGACAAGCACGATGAATGCACCGTTGCCCGACAGCATCCGCAAGGCTTTGGAAAGCGCCTCGTTGGATGACAAATACCGCCTGGACCACGGGCGCGCCTTCATGAGCGGGGTGCAAGCCCTGGTCAAGCTGCCCATGCTGCAGCAGCTGCGCGATGTGCAGGCCGGCCACCACACGGCGGGCTTCATCAGCGGCTACCGGGGCTCGCCGCTGGGCACTTACGACCAGGCGCTGTGGAAGGCCGAGAAATACCTCAAAGCGCAGAACATCGTGTTCCAGCCCGGCGTGAACGAGGAGCTGGCCGCCACCGCTGTATGGGGTACGCAGCAGCTGGGCTTCTCCCCCCCGGGCACTAACAAGTTCGACGGCGTATTCGGCATCTGGTACGGCAAGGGGCCGGGCGCGGACCGCTGTTCGGATGTGTTCAAGCACGCCAACATGGCCGGCACCACGGCCTTGGGCGGCGTGATCGCGGTGGCCGGCGACGACCATATTTCCAAAAGCTCCACCGCCGCCCACCAGAGCGACCATATCTTCAAAGCCTGTGGGCTGCCGGTGTTCTTCCCGACCAATGTGCAGGAGATATTGGATTTGGGCCTGCACGCGTTTGCCATGAGCCGCTTTTCCGGCGTCTGGGCCGGGATGAAGACCATCCAGGAAATCGTCGAGTCCAGCGCAACCGTGTGGGTGGACCCGGGGCGGGTGGACATCCAAATTCCCACCGACTTTGTGATGCCGCCGGGCGGCCTGCACATCCGCTGGCCCGACCACGCGCTGGAGCAGGAGGCGCGCCTCATGCACTACAAGTGGTATGCCGCCCTGGCCTACATCCGCGCGAACCGGCTGAACTACAACGTGATCGAGGGCCCGAACGATAGATTCGGCGTGATCGCCAGCGGCAAGGCCTATAACGACACGCGTCAGGCGTTGCTCGACCTGGGGCTGGACGACGTAACCTGCCGCCGCATCGGCCTGCGCCTGCACAAGGTCACCGTGGTCTGGCCACTGGAAGCCCAGCTGACACGTGAATTCGCCACCGGCTTGCAAGAGATTTTGGTGGTGGAAGAAAAGCGCCAGGTCATCGAATACCAACTGAAGGAAGAGCTGTACAACTGGCGCGCCGATGTGCGGCCGAATGTGCTGGGTAAGTTCAACGAGCCCGAGGGCGACCTCAGCGGCGGGGAATGGTCCATGGCCAACCCCACGGCCAACACCTTGCTGCGCGCCAATGCCGACCTGTCGCCCGCGCTGATCGCCCGCGCCATCGCCCAGCGGCTGCACAAGCTAGGCGTGGATGCCGACGTGGCCGCCCGTATGGACGCCCACCTGGCCGTGCTGGATGCGCAGGACAGCGCTCTGCGCGCGCTCAGCCAGCGCCATGCGCCGGTGGCCCGCCTGCCCTGGTACTGCTCGGGCTGCCCGCACAACACCAGCACCGTGGTGCCCGAGGGCTCGCGCGCCATGGGCGGCATAGGCTGCCACTTCATGGCCACCTGGATGGACCGCAGCACGATTGCCTTCACCCAGATGGGCGGCGAGGGCGTGCCCTGGGTAGGCCAGCAGCCCTTCACCACCGACCAACACATCTTCGCCAACCTGGGCGACGGCACCTACTTCCACAGCGGTCTGTTGGCGATACGCCAGGCCATTGCCGCAGGGGTGAACATCACCTACAAGATTTTGTACAACGACGCCGTGGCCATGACCGGTGGCCAGCAGGTCGGTGAGCGCCCGGAAGGTCACTCGGTTGTGCAGATAGCGCAGTCTGTGCTTGCGGAGGGTGCTATCAAAACCGTAGTGGTGACGGACGAGCCCGAGAAGTACCAGGGCGTGGCGCTGGCGGCCGGCGTGGAGGTCAAGCACCGTGACTTGCTGGACGATATCCAGCGCGAGTTCCGGGAGATCCAAGGCACGACCATCATCATCTACGACCAGACCTGCGCCACTGAAAAGCGCCGCCGTCGCAAGCGCGGCACCCTGGTGGACCCGGCGGTGCGGGTGGTCATTAACGAGCTGGTCTGCGAGGGCTGTGGCGACTGCGGCGACCAGAGCAACTGCCTGAGCGTGGAGCCGCTGGAGACGCCGTTCGGCCGTAAGCGCCAGATCAACCAGTCCAGCTGCAACAAGGACCTGAGCTGCGTGAAAGGCTTCTGCCCCAGCTTTGTCACGGTGGAAGGCGGGCAGCTGCGCAAGAAGCGCGGCGACCAGGCGGCGTCGCCCTTCAGCGGCGGCCTGCTGCCCGAGCCCCAATTGGCCAGCACCGCCACGGTGTGGGGCATTGTGGTGGCCGGCGTGGGCGGCACCGGCGTCATCACCATAGGCCAGCTGCTGGGTGTGGCCGCGCATCTGGAGGGCAAGGGCATCGTCACCCAGGACGCGGCCGGCCTGGCGCAAAAAGGCGGCGCCACCTGGAGCCATGTGTTGATCGCCGACACGCAGGACAGCATCCGCACCACCCGTGTGGGCCAGGCGGCGGCCGACCTGATTTTGGGCTGCGACCCGGTGGTCACCGCCGCAGCGGAAACCCTGCTGCGCATGCGTCCGGGCCGTACCCAGGTGGTGTTGAACACGCACAGCGCACCCACGGCGGCCTTTGTGCACAACGCCGACTGGACCAACCCCGGCGAGGCCTGTGGGGCCGACATTCTGCAAGCAGCGGGGGCTGGCGGGGTGAGCAGCTTCGACTTCGATGCCGCCGCCAACCGTCTGATGGGCGACAGCCTGTACGCCAACCCCATGCTGCTGGGCTACGCCTGGCAAAAGGGCTGGGTACCGCTGCAGCTGGATTCGCTGCTGCGCGCCATCGAACTCAACAATATGGCGGTGGAGGCCAACAAGACCGCCTTCGCCTGGGGGCGCCGCGCCGCGCTGGACCCGGCCAGCGTGGCGACGCCTGCCCAGCCCATTACCTGGCATCAGCGCGAATCGCTTGACGCGATGCTTCAGCGCCGGGTGGAGTTCCTGACGGGCTACCAGAATGCCGCCTACGCCGACAGCTACCGTGCTTTCGTTGCCCAGGTGCGCCAGGCCGAGCAGCCGCTGGACTCGCGCCTGCCACTGACCGAGGCCGTGGCCCGCTACCTGTTCAAGCTCATGGCCTACAAGGACGAGTATGAGGTGGCGCGGCTGCAGACCGATCCGGCCTTTCTGGCCCGGATTGGCGAGCAGTTCGAGGGCGACTTTCGCCTGCACTACCACCTGGCGCCGCCGCTGCTGTCGCGCAAAAACGCCAAGGGCGAGTTGCAAAAGCGCAAGTTCGGCCCGGCCACCGGCTTGCTGCTGCGCTGGCTGGCCCGGCTAAAAGGCCTGCGCGGCACGCCGTTCGACCCGTTTGGCTATCAGGCCGAGCGCCGTGCAGAGCGTGCCCTGGTGGATGAATACCGGGCCAGCATCGCCCAGCTGCTACCGGTTTTGACGCCGGCCAACCATGCGGCGGCGCTGGCGTTGGCCCGTGTTCCGGAGCGCATCCGGGGCTATGGCCACATCAAGCAGCGGCATCTGGTGGCCGCCCGGGCTGAATGGGTGGCGCAGACGGCTGCTTTTAACTCCAGTACAAAATAGGTCTCTGGCGCAGGTATTACCTGTGCTGTAAGCTATATTAAATATAGCAACCCTTGGCCACACACGCCCGGCCTGTGCTCGGTTTGGGCGCAGCAATCCTGCCGCATACAATCGGCGTTGCCCTCGCCTGGCGGGTCGGCGCTCGTCGCGCCCTGCCTGCGGGTTTATTTTGTATTTCGAAGTTGGAGCCATTTGTGTTCATTTCCTCTGCTTTTGCCCAAACTGCCCCCGCTGCTGCAGCCGCCGGTGGTGACATGATGTCGTCCATTACGGGCATGCTCCCGCTGATCCTGATGTTCGTGGTGCTGTACTTCGTCATGATCCGCCCCCAGATGAAAAAGCAGAAAGAGCACCGCGCCATGATCGACGCGCTGGCCAAGGGCGATGAAGTCGTCACCACCGGCGGCCTGCTGGGTAAGGTCACCAAGCTGGGCGACGGCTTTGTCAGCCTGGAGATCGCCAACGGCGTTGAAGTACAGCTGCAACGCAGCGCTGTCGTCCAAGTCCTGCCCAAGGGCACGGTTAAATAATTAGAAGCTGGAAGCGCAAGCGCGATCATGAATCGATACCCGGTATGGAAGTACGTGATCCTTCTGGTCGCGCTACTGGTGGGGACCATTTACACCCTGCCCAATTTCTTTGGTGAAGCACCCGCGGTGCAGGTCTCGGCGGCTCGCTCGTCGGTCAAGATCGACAGCACCACCCTGGCCAAGGTGCAAGAAGCCCTGGCTGCCAATAGTCTGGCGCCCACGCTGGTCGAGATCGACGGCAACTCGGTCAAGGCCCGTTTTGATTCCACCGACAGCCAGCTCAAGGCCAAGGACGTGGTGCAAAAGGCGCTGGTGCCCGATGCCAACGACGCCAGCTACGTGGTTGCGTTGAATCTGCTGTCGCGTTCGCCCTCGTGGCTGACCGCACTGCGTGCCGTGCCCATGTATCTGGGCCTGGACTTGCGTGGCGGCGTGCACTTCATGCTGCAGGTGGACATGCAGGCCGCGCTGAGCAAGAAGGCCGAGTCGCTGACCGGCGACCTGCGCTCCAGCATGCGCGACAAGAATGTGCGCCATAGCGGCATCAGCCGCAATGGCCAGGCCATCGAAGTGCGTTTCCGCGACAGCGAAACCCTGGCCGCCGGCAAGGCCGTGGTGCAAGACCAGTTCCCCGACCTGATCACCACCGACGCGCCCGACGGCACCGAATACAAGCTCACCGCCACTATCCGCCCCGAGGCCGCGCGCCGCGTGCAGGACCAGGCGTTGAAGCAAAACATCACCACCCTGCACAACCGTATCAACGAACTCGGCGTGTCCGAGCCGGTGATCCAGCAGCAGGGCCTGGACCGCATCGTGGTGCAGCTGCCGGGCGTGCAGGACACCGCCAAGGCCAAGGACATCCTGGGCCGTACCGCTACCCTGGAAGTGCGCCTGGTGGACGAAAGTACCGAAGCCGCCGCTGCCTCCGTGGGCAATGGCGCCGTACCGTTTGGCGATGAGCGCTACCTGGAACGCAGCGGCCAGCCGGTGATCGTCAAGAAGCAGGTCGTGCTGACCGGCGAAAACCTGACCGATGCCCAGCCCGGCTTTGAAAGCCAGACCCAGGAGCCCACCGTCAACCTGACGCTGGACGCCAAAGGTTCGCGCATCTTCAAGGATGTGACGCGTGAAAACATCGGTAAGCGCATGGCCATCATCCTGTTCGAAAAGGGCAAGGGCGAGGTCGTGACCGCGCCGGTGATCCGTTCCGAAATCGCCGGTGGCCGGGTGCAGATCTCGGGCCGCATGACGACCCAGGAAGCCAGCGACACCGCATTGCTGCTGCGCGCCGGCTCGTTGGCTGCGCCGATGGAAATCATCGAAGAGCGCACCATCGGCCCGAGCCTGGGGGCGGAGAACATTTCCAAGGGCTTCCACAGCGTGCTGTGGGGCTTCCTGACCGTGGCGGCCTTCATGTGCGGCTACTACATGCTGTTTGGCGTGTTCTCGAGTATTGCGTTGGCTTTCAACTTGCTGCTGCTGGTGGCCGTGCTGTCCATGCTGCAGGCCACCTTGACCTTGCCCGGTATGGCGGCGATGGCTCTGGTGTTGGGTATGGCGATTGACTCCAATGTGCTGATCAACGAACGCGTGCGTGAAGAGCTGCGTGCCGGCGCCTCGCCGCAGGCCGCTATCCACGCCGGTTTTGACCGCGCCTGGGCGACGATTCTGGACTCGAACATCACCAGCGCAATCGTGGGTATCGCCCTGCTGGCATTTGGCTCCGGCCCGGTGCGCGGCTTTGCGGTGGTGCACGTGCTGGGTATTGCGACCAGTATCTTTTCCAGTGTGTTCTTCTCACGTGGCTTGGTCAACCTGTGGTATGGCCGCCAGAAGAAGCTCAAGACCGTGTCCATCGGCACTGTGTGGCGGCCCGATGCCGCCGTTGAAACCAACGCCAAGTAAGGACGCGACACCATGGAGTTTTTCAAGATCCACCGCGACATCCCGTTCATGCGGCATGCGTTGGTGTTCAACATCATTTCCTTCCTCACCTTTGTGGCGGCGGTGTTCTTCCTGTTCTCGCGCGGCCTGCATTTGTCAGTGGAGTTCACTGGCGGCACTCTGATGGAGGTCAGCTATTCTCAGCCGGCCGACCTGACCAAGGTGCGTACGGTGGTGGCCGGCCTGGGCCTGCAGGATGTGCAGGTGCAGAACTTCGGCACCTCGCAGGACGTGCTGATTCGCATGCCGGTGCAAAAAGGTGTGACCTCGGCCCAGCAAAGCGACCAGGTACTGACCGCGCTGAAAACCGAAGACGCATCGGTGCAGCTCAAGCGCACCGAGTTTGTCGGCCCGCAGGTCGGCGACGAACTGGCGGTGGATGGCCTGAAGGCCCTGGCCTTTGTGGTCGTGGGCATCATGCTGTACTTGGCCGTCCGGTTCGAGTGGAAGTTTGCCGTGGCGGCCATCTTCGCCAACTTGCACGATGTGGTCATCATCCTGGGCTTTTTTGCCTTCTTCCAGTGGGAATTTTCGTTGCCGGTGCTGGCGGCGGTATTGGCCGTGCTGGGTTACTCGGTGAATGAATCGGTGGTGATTTTTGACCGTATCCGCGAGAACTTCCGCCGCATGCGCAAGATGACGCCGATGCAGGTGATCGACAACGCGATCACTTCCACCATCAGCCGCACTATCATTACCCACGGCTCGACCCAGATCATGGTGCTGTCCATGCTGCTGTTCGGCGGCCCGACCTTGCATTACTTTGCGCTTGCGCTCACTATTGGTATTTGCTTCGGTATTTACTCATCCGTGTTCGTGGCCGCGGCGATTGCCATGTGGCTTGGTATCCAGCGAGAAGATCTAGTGAAGTCGTCCTCCAAGAAAGAAGATCCGAACGATCCCAACGCAGGTGCGACTGTCTGACCTGCTATTGACGTATGGCTGCAGCCGCTCCTTCTTCTGCTGACCTGCAACTCGCCCGCACAGCGCGCGAGCGCTTTGTCACGGAGGCATGTCAGGGCCTGGAGGTCACTGGACGCGTGGTCGGCGCCCGGTTGACGGCCCTGATCGAGGAAGTTCGCCCGGCACGCGAGATGCAGGAACGGCGTGATGCCTGGACCGCATTCCAGCGCCAGGGCCGCGTGTGGGAGCAGGCGACAGCCAATGCCTGGCGCCAGGCTCTGAAACCCCAGGCGCCGGCTTTGCCGGTACGTAGCTCGTCCATGCAGTTCGAGTTGATGGGCGACGATGTGGTCGAGAACAAGATACTGGCATCGCGTCTGTCCCTGTCCATCCAGGATCGACTGGCCGAACCCTATGCGAATGCCAGTGCCGCCATCCAGCAGCTGGAAGGACGTGGCGAACTCGCTGCGCAGGACCCTTTGCGTCCCGAGGTGCTGATGCTCTGGCTGGTTGAGCAATGGGCGGGCTCTGGTCTGCCGCGCAATATATTGCAACTGGTCACCGACGTCTTGCAACGTGAGCTTGGCACGCATCTGCTGGCAGCCTACGCGGCTTGCAATGCGTTTTTGTTGTCCAGCGGCGTGCAGGTCACGTCAGATTTGCGGGGCCGGGTGAAGCGTACGGCCTCCGGTTCAGCTTCAGATGCCCCGCGTTTCACCAAGGAGCCGCAATTCCGCCCGGGAGATGAGGATTCCGAATGGGACGGAATGCAAATTGCGCCGTCTTCTTATTCCGGAGGTGGATTCACGAATGCCCGTGGCCCAGGAACTCCCCCCATGAGGCCGTTTGGCACTGAGGGTGTTCCAGGCAACGCCGCTCAGGGCGGTGGGGCGAATAACCAGGGGTCTGTCCAGCGTGGGCGCCATCCAGCGGACGAAACCCGCATGATGACAGTGGCTTCGCCCATGTTGCGGGCGCGGCGTCGTGCCCAGGGCGTCATGGGCCATTTGAAGCGCATGTTGAGTGACCATGTGAGTGGTTTTGATGCCACGGTGGCGCAACCGATTTCACCCGCTTTGGCGCGCGCCGTGGCGCGCCCCGAAGATGGAGGCAGTACCAGTCCCTTGCCTATTGGGCTGATGTCCACCGGCCGCTACGAATATGGCCAGGCGGATGTTTCCCAGGCTGCGGGCATTTTGCGCGAGCGCTCCAACCAGCTTAAACAAAAAGCCGCCACCGCCTCGGAAAAGGCCACCATTGAGATTGTGGCCCTGATGTTTCAGAGCATCCTGGCCGAAGAGCGCATACCTCCGTCGGCGCGCGTCTGGTTTGCCCGTTTGCAGCTACCGGTATTGCGCGTGGCGCTGGCCGAGCCCGAGTTTTTTGGCACGGTGGATCACCCGGCACGCCAGTTGATCGACCGTATGGGTTCTTGCGTCATGGGCTTTGATGCCAGTGCGATTGGCGGCACCGCGCTGGAGTCCGAGATTCGGCGCGTGGTGCAGGTGATCGAACAGTACCCTGAAACGGGCCGGCGCGTGTTCCAACTGGTTTACGACGAATTCGTCCTGTTCCTGTCCAAGCATTTGACCGAAAAAGGCAGTACCCAGCGCCTGGTGACGCTGGCGCAGCAGGTGGAGCAAAAAGAAACCCTGGCCATCCAGTACACCATTGAGCTGCGCAATATGCTCAAGGACATGCCGGTGCGCGAGGAGATCCGCGAGTTCCTGTTCAAGGTCTGGGCCGAGGCTCTGGCCATGGCTGCTGTACGCAACGGCCGGCAGCATGAGGAAACCGTGGCTTTGAAGAAGGCGGCCTCAGAGCTGGTCTGGTCGGCCAGCGCCAAGCCGAACCGGGCCGACCGCGCACGTGTAATCCAGAGCCTACCCATGCTGCTGCAGCGCCTGCGCCAGGGCATGGGTCTGTTGGGTCTGGATACGGCCGCGCAGGAAGGGCATATCAAGCGTATCAGCGATACCTTGGCCGACGCCTTCATGTCCAAGACCGAGGCCATTCCGCAGTCGCGCTTGGAAGCCATGTCGGTACACCTGGCGAATCTGGAAGATTTCTTCAGCGACGACGATCTGGGTGACCTGCCGCTGGATGCCGAAAATATCGAAATGATGCTGGGCATGGATGCCTCCAGCATCGATGTGATTGCCGATGGCGGCTCCAAGCCCAGTGAAGCCATGTTGGCCTGGGCGCAAGAGCTGCAACTGGGCCATTGGTTTGTGTTGGACCACAACCGCCAAGTCAACCGTGTGCAATTTGCCTGGCGCAGCGAGCGCAAGCAACTGCATTTGTTTGCCTCCATGGACGGGCATAGCTATTTGATCCAGGCGCGTCGCCTGGCGGCTTATCTGCAGGCTGGCCTGCTAGTGCCGCAGGAAGATGAGACCTTGACCTTGCGCGCCACCCGCGACGCCCTGAACAAGCTGGACGCTAATCCCGAACGCCTGTTGGCCTAATTCCGAGGTGCCACGCGGGCAGTCAGTGCGCGATACGCTCCGATGCGTCGTCGCAGAGTTCGTCCAACACCAGGGCGTCGGGTTCTTCGCCAAAACTCCAGTAGACCATCAGGATGATGATTTTCAGGTCGTCCAGGCAGACTGGGTTGTCGCCTGTGGCCATGGCGCGGTCCAGTACGATTTCCCGCATCGCAGCAGGCAGTACCCCCGCATCTTCCAGAAAGTGGATGAAGCCCAGGCAGTCTGCACCCAGTCGGTCTTGCTCAGCCACCGAGTAGATGCGCATGCTGTCGAGCGTGGGCGAAACGGTGGGTGGCAAGTTGGTCAGAGTGCCCGGCGTGCGGGCGATCAGGGCCGGGTCTGTGCCCATTGCGGCCAGTTGCAGACCATCCAGCCAGCGCATGGCCTCGGCGATTTCGTCTGCAGCAAAACCCACCGCGCTCAGCTTGCGCTCCAGCAGGGGGGCTTCGGGGCAGGCATCACCCCGCCAGTAGTTCTCATAAACGAAAACAAGTACTTCAAACATGGACCCAATATAGCGCAGATCGGTGCCGCGCGACGGCCCGAGCAATCAGGCCGCGGCCATACGCTGGAATAGCCCGCCCGGCAGACGCGCGACGCGGTTGTCCAGTTCCAGTTCCAGCAGCTGAACCTGTAGGCTGGCGGTATCCATGCCTGTGCGTGCCACCAATGCGTCCAGGCTGACTGGGTCGTAACCTAGCGCGTTGAGCAGAGGGTCTTCTGCATCATTTTCCTCGTTGACGCAGGTTCCATCTGCGCTGGTAGCTATGGTTTTGGAAGCAATCTGGGGTTGTAGCTCCTCCAGCACGTCTTGAATGTTCTCTACCAGCTTGGCGCCTTGCTTGATCAGCGCGTGGCAGCCGCGGGCCTGTGGCGACTGGATGGAGCCGGGAATCGCAAACACTTCTTTACCTTGTTCGGCCGCCAGCCTGGCGGTGATCAGCGAACCCGACTGCAGCGCGGCCTCGACCACGAGCGTACCTTGCGTCAGCCCGGCGATCAGTCGGTTGCGCTTGGGGAAGTTGGCCGGCAGCGGCGGTGTGCCCAGCAGGTACTCGCTGAGCAATACGCCATGCCGGGCAATGCGGTGCGCCAGTGCCAAGTTGCGTTTGGGATAGACCCGGTCCAGGCCGGTGCCGACTACCGCCACCGTGGCCAGGTGGTCGGCGTGTGCGCCCTCCAGTGCCCCTAGGTGGGCGGCGCTGTCTACACCCAGCGCCAAGCCGGACACGACGGTCCAGCCTGCCTGTGCGCAAGCCTGGCCAAACTGCTGGGCATGCGTTTCGCCCTGGGCTGTGGGGTTGCGGCTGCCGACTATGGCGATGCTGTGCTGGCTGACGGTTTCCCACAGGTCGATGCGGCCCAGGGCAAACAGCAGCAGCGGCGGGTCGGCCATGGCCAGCAGCGATTCCGGGTAGAGGGCGTCCCCCAGGGTGATGACGGCGCGCTGGCCCTGGGCCGGGTCGGCCTGTGCCAGCCAGTTTTCGGTGCTTTCGAGTTGGGCTACGGCATCGGGCGGTGGCAGCTGTAAGGCCTTGGCTTGCGCCGGGGTGACGAATTGTTCCAGCGCGGCGCGGGACTGTGTGAAAACGTCCTGGGGAAGGCCATAGGCAGCCAGCAGGCGGCGTGCGGTTTCGTTGCCTATGCCCGGTGTCAGCACCAGGCGTAGCCATGCCGCCAGTTCTTCCCGCTCCATGCGTGCTGTGCTTAGTGCGGCGTGGTTACGCGATCACCAATCTTGACGCCTGACTTGATTTGCAGGATCAGCCCATAGGACAGCCGCTCGAAGGGGCGGAACACCATCAGCAGGCCGTTGTTCTCGTCGGGCAGCTTGATGTCGGTTTTGCTGGGGTCGGTTTTGTCCTGCATGCGCGGGCCGTCGGACAGCAGGGACAGCACATGGCCGCGCTCTATGCCGTCCTTGGTGCCACGGTTGATAACCACGATCTGGTTCTGCGCCGCATTGGTCACAGCGCTGCCATAGACCGAGACAATCCGGCCGTCCACAACACTGGAGGGCGCCCGCGGCACGAAATTCAGCAGCTCACGTTCGGGTTCGGGCACCAGGCGGTCACCGGTGCTGATCTCTTCCTTGGTCGCCACGATGTCGAGGCTGGCGGGGACGACATCCAGCAGCGGTTTGCCGTCACGGTCCTTGTCCTTGGAGACTTGCGTGCTTTCGCTGGAAAGCAGTGCGGCCTTGCCCACGAACTGGGCTTCGTAACCCAGGATTTCCTGGGTGCCAGGGTCCCGCAGGGGTGTGGCATTGCGGAACACTCGGAAGTTCAGCGGCTTGCCGCGCGCGTCGCTCAGCGGGGCATTGGCCGGGCCGCGTGCATAGGCGCGGTCGCCACGGCTCAGCAGCACACGGTCTTCCTGGGTGGCGACGATGCGGGGGGCTAGCTCCAGCGTGGTGGCGTCAATGATCAGTGGTTCGGCCAGGAAGGGCTCGATCAAATGGGTCTTGAGTGTAGGCAGGGCGTTGTCCGATAGCAGCTCGCTGCGCGTGCGCGGTGACAGGCGCACGGTCTGGGCCACGTCGCCGGTCGGTACCGCGCCGGCTTGCAGCAGGGCGCGGCCATCTTTCTTCACCAGGCGCAGTTCCTGGCCGGGGTAGATGCGGTGCGGGTTGCGGATTTCCTGCTGGTTCATGCCCCACAGTTCGGGCCAGCGCCAGGGGCTGGTCAGGAACAGGCCAGAAATGGCCCACAGCGTGTCACCGGTCTTTACGGTGTAGCGGTCCGGGGCATTGGGGGCCAGAGCGCTGAGCGGCACGCCCGCCTGGGCAACCTCGTTGGCGGTGGCCTGCTGGGTGGGTGAAATGGGGTAGTTCTGTGCCTGTGCCGTGGTGCCCAGCATGCCGGCGCAGAGCGCCATTCCCGTCGATGCCAAGGCCCAACGTGCCCCCACTCCCGCCATCATGTATTTCATATGTTGTTGCACCACAAATGCCCGCCTGATGGGTTGCTGCCCCGGATGGAGCGGCTCCCTTGCATAACGGAAAACTTAGACAAATTACGCGCGATTCTGCGCCCAAGCCCCTGCTTGGGCAACGAATATCCGGCAGGGGCCGCTCCCCATATCCTAAAAGTAGCGAAAATAGCGACACACGACATGCCGAATGCCAGACTGGACAGCCCCGGGCTCTTCAGCCTGGCTTTCAGCATGTCTTCGACATTTTCGGTGAGATTCCATGGCGCTACTTTCAATTCTCCAATATCCAGATCCCAAGCTGCACACCTTAGCACGACCGGTTGCTGCGGTGGATGCGCGCATCCGCTCCCTGATCCAGGACATGCTTGAAACCATGTACGACGCCAACGGCATCGGCCTGGCGGCTACCCAGGTGAATGTGCACGAGCGCCTGGTGGTGATCGACGTATCCGAAGAGCGCAACGAGCCCCTGGTGCTGATCAACCCGGAGATCGTCTGGGCCAGCGAAGAGCGCGTGGTGAACGACGAAGGCTGCCTGTCCGTGCCGGGTATCTACGACGGGGTGGAGCGCTCCACCCAGGTCAAGGTGTCGGCTCTGGACGGCGAGGGCGTGTTGCGCACCATCGAGGCCGAGGGCCTGCTGGCCGTGTGCATCCAGCACGAGATGGACCACCTGAAGGGCAAGGTATTTGTGGAATACCTGTCGCCGCTCAAGCGCAATCGCATCAAGAGCAAGATGCTCAAGACTCGGCGCACGCTGGGCAAGTCGGACGTAGCTTGATGCGCGTCATTTTTGCGGGCACGCCCGAATTCGCCCGGGTGGCCCTGGAGGCTTTGCTGGCGGCGGGCCATGAGATCGTGCTGGCGCTGACCCAGCCGGACCGCCCCGCAGGCCGGGGCATGAAGTTGCAGGCCTCGCCGGTCAAACAGCATGCGCTCGCCCACGGCATCCCTGTGGCCCAGCCGCGCAGCCTGCGGCTGGACGGCAAATGCCCTGAGGACGCGGCCGAGGCGCAGCGCCTGCTGCAGGCTGCGCAGGCCGACGTGATGGTGGTGGTGGCTTACGGGCTGATCCTGCCGCAGTGGGTACTGGATTTGCCACGCACCGGTTGCTTGAACATCCACGCCAGCCTGTTGCCGCGTTGGCGCGGCGCGGCGCCTATCCACCGGGCCATTGAGGCGGGCGATACCGTTACCGGCGTGACCATCATGCAGATGGATGCCGGACTGGATACCGGAGATATGTTGCTGGTCGAGTCCCTGCCCATTCTGGACAGTGATACCACCGGCAGCCTGCACGACAAGCTGGCCGCGCTGGGCGGACGTATGGTGGTGCAGGCGCTGGCGCAGCAGCCTGCCCTGGTTCGTACGGTGCAGCCGGAAGAGGGCGTTTGCTACGCCCACAAGATAGAGAAGCGCGAAGCCGCGATCGACTGGACGCAAAGCGCACAGACCATTGTTCGCCGTATCCGCGCCTTCAACCCCTTCCCCGGCGCGGCGACGCTGCTGGGCGGCGAGAGCCTGAAGGTCTGGTCGGCCTCGGTGTCGGATGCACCTGCGCCCGCGGGTCAGGCTTGTGGGTCAATTTGTGCTCTAGCGCAGGAATACATTGCGGTAGTAGCTATGAATTCTGTAGTAAATATCCATGAACTGCAGCGCCCGGGCGGCAAGCGCCTGCCGGTGGCCGAGTTCCTGCGCGGGGCCGATCTGCAGCTGGGCATGGCGTTTGAGGCGGTGGCCGCCTGATGTTCTTGCAGCGTGCGAACCGTGTCCACGCCGAGTTCAGGGTGGGGGCTGCCGAAATGTGGCCGCAGGCGCCCGGCATGGCGGCCTGGGGCCTGATGACCGGTGTGGCCATGGCCAAGTCCGGCATGGGCATGCTGGAGGCCTTGTTTATGGCCTTGACCGTGTTTGCGGGCAGTTCGCAGCTGGCGGCTACGCCCCTGCTGGTGGCCGGCGCGCCCGCCTGGGTGGTACTGGCCACGGCGTTTTGCGTCAACCTGCGCTTCGTGGTGTTCAGCCTGCACCTGCGGGCCTACCTGGCACATTTGCCCTGGCTGGAGCGCATCAGCCATGGCTACCTGACCACCGACATGACCTACGTGCTGTTCACCCGGCGCTTCCAGCACCCGGCGACGGACGCCGCCGGGCGGCGCGCCCAGGAGGCTTATTTGGCGGGCAGCAATAGCGTTACCTGGGTCAGCTGGATGCTGCCCAGCATCGTCGGCGTGGTGTTGGCCAACTTCATCCCCACCGCCTGGGGGCTGGGTTTTGCCGGGATTTTGTGTTTGCTGGGCATACAGTGCTCGCTGGCAACGACACGCTTGCGTTTGCTGTCGGCGGCGGTGGCGGCGATTGCGGCGGTGATCGCCTATGCTCTGCCGTTCAAGCTGAATATTGTGGTGGCGATTGCGGTGGCGGTATTGATCTGCCTGGGGGCGGAGAAACTGCGCCCAGCACCTGTCGGGACCGCTGCATGAATGCTGATATCGACTTCCATACCCTGGCCATCATCTGCGGCCTGGCCTGCGTGACCGTGTTGACGCGTTGCTTTTTCTTCCTGTCCAGCAAGAGTTGGAGCCTACCAGCCTGGATGCTGCGGGGCTTGCAATATGCGCCGATAGCCGCCCTGTCGGCCGTGGTGCTACCCGAGATCGTGATGGCGCAAGGCCATCTGATCACTACCTGGATGGACGCCCGCGTTTTTGGCGCTGCGGCAGGTGCGCTTATCTATTTTTGGCGGCGCGACGTGTTGCTGACCATCGTGGTTGGCATGGCCGTGTATCTGCCGCTGCATCTGGGCCTGGGCTGGTAAGCACCAGCGGTGCTACATCACCTTCTGAATCAATGACCCTTTGAATAGCACGGGGCCGGTGGGCCCCCCCTGTCCTGGTACACCGCCCTTGGGCTCCAGGCTGATGGCCAGGGTGGGGATTTCCTTTACATCGCCCTCGCCGGCCGTGAGCTGCAGCAGCTTGTCGCGCCCCAGTACGCCCAAGGAGCGCGGGCTGCCCGCCGGTGGCAGAGCCCACAGCTGAAGAGATTTGTCGCCGGCTTCCTGGAAGTTGCCCACGCGTTGCAACACCAGCTTGTGGTTTTTGGGGTCGAAGGTCACCAGCATGGATGCGGCTGCGGCGTTGTCTTGCAGTACCGCCACGTACTCGATTTGCGGTGCGGACTGTATTTGCGTCTGTAGGGATGCGATCTGGTCGGTCAGGTGTTGCTGCTGGTTCAGACCCACCACTACGGCCACCGCCGCTGCAGCAACCCCGGCAAAAGTGGCGCCGCGCCAGAGCAGCAGATTGCGCAGCCAGCCGCCGGGGCCGGTTGGCGTTGTGGCGGGGATGCGAGCGTTCCGCATGGCTTGTTGCTCCTGTTCGGCGCGCAGCAGATTGTCTATGCGCGTCCAGACGGCGGCTGCCGGTGGAGCCTGCTGCTGGAGTTCGGCCACACTGCCCAGGCGGGACTGCCAGATCAGCGCGGCGGCGCGCACGGGTGCCTGCTCGCGCGCCAGGGTTTCAAAGCGGCGGCGCGCGCCTCCGCGCAGGGTGCCCAGGGCGTAGCTGGCCGCCAGGCGGTCCAGAAGTTCGGGGTGTTGGGGAAGATGCATGGTCCAGTTCTCAGGGCAACTCAGGCAAAACGTGCCATGCACACGCGCAGTTGTTCCAATCCGCGGCGTATCCAGCTCTTCACCGAGCCCAGCGGCAGGCGCAACTGCTCCGCCAGTTCGCTGTGGCTGAGGTCGCGCAGATAGGCTAGGCTGACCAGCTCGCGTTGGCGCTTGTCCAGCCGGGTCATGCACTGGTGCAATGCCCAGGCCTGCTGGCTGGCCTGGGCTGTGTCCATGGGGTTGGGGCTGTCGCTGTCCAGCGTGTCGGTTAGGACCTCGTCCAGCTCCTGGGTGATGTTGCTGCGGTCTGCCGTGCGGCGGCGCAAAAAGTCCAGTCCACGGCTGCGCACGATCAGGCCCATCCAGGCCAGCGGTGGGCTCAGCGACGCCCGGTAGCTGCCGGCCGAGCGCCAGATGGTCATATACGCCTCTTGCAGCACGTCCTCGGCCCATTCCCGTTTGCCCACGACCCGCATAGCCAGCCCGTAGAGCTTGGACGAGGTGTGCTCGTACAGCTCCTTGAGCGCGGGCGCATCCTGGGCGGCGATGCGGTCCAGCAAGGCCATCAAAGCATGGTCCGGGTTGGTTGAATGGGACAGGGCAGTGGCGTTCATGGGGCGACAGTGTCAGGCGGAAATGCTGGATGCAGTCTAGCGGTGGATACGCGGCAAATTGCATATTGGATGCAGGCAGGCTTTTAGAATGCGCCACGCGACTTTTTTCACAACCAACCCAGCACTGCCATGAACGTCATCCGTTTCTCCGATCTCTGCGCCCAAGGCAAAGCCTCTGGCCAACGTGTTTTCATCCGTGCCGACCTGAACGTGCCGCAGGACGATAGCGGGGCCATCACCGAAGACACCCGCATCCGTGCTTCCGTGCCCTGCATCCAGATGGCGCTGACTGCCGGTGCTGCGGTGATGGTGACCTCGCATCTGGGACGTCCCACCGAAGGTGCGTTCAAACCCGAGGACTCGCTGGCTCCGGTGGCCAAGCGCCTGGGTGAGCTGCTGGGCCGTGAAGTGCCGCTGCTGGCCAACTGGGTGGACGGTGTCACGGTCGCCCCCGGCCAGGTGGTGCTGCTGGAGAACTGCCGCGTCAACGTCGGCGAAAAGAAGAACAGCCCCGAGTTGGCGAAGAAGATGGCCGCCCTGTGCGACATCTTCGTGAATGACGCCTTCGGCACTGCCCACCGTGCCGAGGGTACGACCTACGGCATCGCCGAATACGCCAAGATCGCCAGCGCCGGCCCGCTGCTGGCTGCGGAAATCGACGCCATCACCAAGGCCCTGGCCCATCCCCAACGTCCGTTGGCGGCCATTGTGGCGGGCTCCAAGGTGTCGACCAAGCTGACCATTCTGAAGAGCCTGTCTGAAAAGGTCGACCAGTTGATCGTGGGCGGCGGTATCGCCAACACCTTCATGCTGGCCGCCGGCCTGAAGATCGGCAAGTCGTTGGCCGAACCCGATCTGGTGGACCAGGCCAAGGCCGTGATCGAGTCCATGAAGGCCCGTGGCGCCGCTGTGCCGATCCCGGTCGATGTAGTGACGGCCAAGGCCTTCTCCGCTGACGCCGTGGCTACGGTGAAAGCCGCGACCGATGTGGCAGATGACGACCTGATCCTGGACATTGGCCCCCAAACCGCAGCCGCCCTGGCGACCCAGCTGAAGGCTGCGGGCACCATCGTCTGGAACGGTCCGGTGGGCGTGTTCGAGTTCGACGCATTTGCCCATGGCACCGAAACCATCGCCCGTGCGATCGCTGAAAGCGCTGCGTTTTCTATAGCAGGCGGTGGAGATACCCTGGCCGCTATCGCCAAATACGGCATTGAAAAGCAGGTGGGTTACATCTCCACCGGCGGCGGCGCTTTCCTGGAGATCCTGGAAGGCAAAACTTTGCCGGCCTTCGAAATCCTGCAAAAACGCGCAGCCTGATCTGCGCATGCGCCAACCGCCTCGGTATTTTTGAATACCGGGGTGGAGTTTCACAATGCGGACACATGGTGGTGTTCTACTCGCTCGCCATACACTGAAACTTGACTTCCCGCGCTGAGGGATTGCTAGACATGTTTGAGCTTTTTCATCTGCAGGCGCGTGGCGGCAATGTGTTCGCGAAAAAACCCAACCGCTGGGACCTGGCGTTGCTGCCACTGGTGCTGGCCATTCTGCTGGCGCTGGCGTTTGGTGCATCGCAGATGGCTCGCCCTTTTGCGATGGGCGAAGCGCTGGAAATCTCGCTGGACCCGGCCTATCTGCCTTATTACCTGCTGCGCACGATCCTGCGCATGTTCATTGCGCTGGGCTTTTCGCTGCTGTTCAGCTTTGTCTTCGCCGCGATAGCCGCCAAGTACCGTACGGCCGAGAAGGCCATGATCCCTATCCTGGACATTCTGCAGTCGGTGCCGATTCTGGGCTTTCAGGCGATTGCGATTGCGCCTTTTATCGCGCTTTTCCCGGGCAGCCTGCTGGGTGTGGAATGTGCGGCGATTTTCGCCATCTTCACCTCGCAGGCCTGGAATATGGCGTTCAGCCTGTACCAGTCGATCCGCACCGTGCCCGAAGAACTCAAGGAGGCGGCGCGGGTATTCCGGCTGTCGGGCTGGCAGCGCTTCTGGCGTCTGGAGTTGCCGTTTGCCATGCCGGGGCTGTTGTGGAACATGATGATGTCCATGTCTGGGGGGTGGTTTTTTCTGGTGGCGGCCGAAGCCATTTCGGTGGCCAACCAGGATATCAAGCTGCCTGGTATAGGCTCTTATATTGCGGTGGCCATCGAGGCAGAAAACGGCTGGGCTATTGCCTGGGCGATTGGGGCGATGCTGGCGGGCATTCTGTTGTACGACCAGCTGTTCTTTCGGCCTTTATTGGCCTGGGCCGACAAGTTCCGTTTTGAAGAATCTCAAGGCGACACCGCGCAGCAATCCTGGCTGCTGGACTGGATGCGCCGCAGCCGCTGGATGAGCGCGCTGAGCGCCGCAGGCTGGAGCTTGCTGCGCCGTGCGCTGGGCTGGTTCAGTGTGCGCCATGATGGCACGGCGGTTGATGCGCGGCCTCGGGTCCAGAACCCGCTGTGGCCGCGTATTTGGGATGGCGTGTTGCTGCTGGTTGCCTTGCTGGCGGTGTACCGTCTGGTGGTGTTTGTGCACAGCGATGTGGGTTGGGGTGAGGCCGGCCATGTGGTGGTCTTGGGCTGCATTACCTTGTTGCGGGTCATGCTGTTGATCGCTTTGGCTTCCGTCGTATGGGTGCCAGTCGCCGTGTGGATCGGTTTGCGGCCCCAGTATTCGCAGCGGGTGCAGGCGGTGGCGCAGTTTTTGGCGGCATTTCCGGTGAACCTGATGTTTCCGCTGGTGGTGTTCGTACTGGTGACGCTGCGCTTGAATCCGAATATCTGGCTCAGCCCCTTGATGGTGTTTGGTACCCAGTGGTACATCTTGTTCAACGTGGTGGCCGGCGCGGCAACCATTCCTAATGAACTGCGGTTGGCGGCAGACAACCTGGGCGTCAAGGGCTGGCTGAAGTGGAAGCGTATCTACCTGCCCGCCGTGTTCCCCAGCTACCTTACGGGTGCCATTACCGCCAGTGGTGGCTCCTGGAATGCCAGCATCGTGGCCGAGTACGTCACCTGGGGCAAGACCACGCTGGTAGCCGATGGCCTGGGCAGTTATATCAAGCAAATGACCGATGCCGGCGATTTCCACCGCATTGCGCTGGGCATTGGCGTGATGTGTATTTTTGTGATGTTTTTAAACCGTTTCTTCTGGCGCAAGCTGTACTTGCTGGCCGAAGACCGCAGCCGCTGAGGAGCCAAGATGGGCAAGAACCTACTCATTGAACTGGGCGGTGTCGCCAAGTCATTCCAGGCTGCTGACGGCACGGCCCGCACGGTACTGGACAGGGTGGATTTCCAGCTGGCCGAGGGCGAAATTGTCGCCTTGCTCGGCAAATCCGGCTCGGGAAAATCGACTCTGCTGCGTATCATGGCCGGCCTGATTCCGGCCGACCACGGCCAGGTCAGCTACCGCCAGAAGCCCATTTATGGCCCGGTGGCGGGCATCGCCATGGTTTTCCAGTCGTTTGCGCTGTTTCCCTGGCTGACGGTGCAGCAGAACGTGGAGCTGGGTCTGGAGGCCCAGGGCGTGGCGCCCGACGAACGTGCAAAGCGTGCCGATGCGGTGCTGGAAATGATCGGCTTGGCCGGTTTTGGTGGTGCCTTGCCGCGCGAGCTGTCTGGCGGCATGAAGCAGCGCGTGGGGATTGCGCGCGCGCTGGTGACCAACCCCGACATACTGTTGATGGACGAAGCCTTTTCTGCCCTGGATGTATTGACCGGCGAGACCCTGCGCAACGACATGCTGGAGTTGTGGGACGGCGACAAGATCCCGACCAAGGGCATTTTGATTGTTTCGCACAATATCGAAGAGGCTGTGATGATGGCCGACCGCGTCATCATCCTGTCCAGCGACCCGGGCCGTATCCGTGTCGAGGTGAAGATTGATTTGCCGCGCCCGCGCGATGTGGACGGGGTCGAAGTCCGAGCCTTGATCGACGAGGTTTATGGCCTGATGACCATGCGTCCGGCACAAGAAGTGGCGCCTGGCATGCCGACCACCTTGCACCTGGGCTATCGCTTGCCGGAAACCGACATTACCCGCATCGAAGGGGTGCTGGACTTGCTGGCCGATACACCGTTTGACGGCCATGCCGACTTGCCGCAATTGGCCGAGGAATCCGAGCTGGCCGACGAAGAGCTGTTCCCCACCTACGAGGCCTTGGGCATGCTGGGTTTGGCCCATGTGGACAAGGGCGACATCATGCTGACCGCGCTGGGGCGCAACTATGTGGAGGCAGACCAAGCCCAAAAGCAGGAAATTTTCGGCCAGCAGTTGCTGACCCACGTGCCTTTGGCGGCGCATATCCGGCGCAGCCTGGAAGACGAGCCCTCTGGAAGCTTGACCGAAAAGCGCTTCCTGGATCTGCTGGAGGAGTTCATGGAGGCCGACAAGGCCAAGCGCGTGCTGGAGGTAGCCATCGAATGGGGACGTTATGGCGAGGTCTACAGCTATGACTACCACACGGGTCGATTGACCTTGCCAGAGCAGTCCGAGGATTGAGCTGCGGCGCGGCAGGCTTTTCTGTCAAGAAAAAAGCGCCTGATAGGCGCTTTTTCATGGGGGCTTAGAAGCGCCAGCCCAGACCGACGCCGTACAGAACCGGATCAATTTTGAAGGTGCCTAGCTTGGCGCCGCCGGCACTCACATCGGTGCGGATGTAGACCTTTTTCACGTCAAAGTTCAAATACAGATTTTTGGCCAGCGGGATGTCCACACCCGCTTGCAGGGCGGGGCCAAAGCTGTTGCGATCCACATCGACGCCGGCTGGAAGATTGACTGCGCTGATGCGGGTGTAGTTGAGGCCCGCACCCACATAAGGTTTGAAGCCTGCGGTGTTGAAGTGGTACTGCAGCGTCAGTGTGGGCGGCAGGTGTTTGAAGCTGCCAATCTCGGTGTTGCCGGCACTCAGGGTTTGCTTTTGTGGAACAGTCAGCACCAGCTCGGCGGCTATCTGGGGTGTGAAGAAGTAGCTGATGTCTACTTCGGGCAGCCATTTGTCATTGATGCTCAGCGAGAGCGGTGTGCTGTCGCCGTTGCTGCTTTGAAGGTACACGGCACGTGCACGTACCAGCCAAGGTCCCTCGGTTGCGGATTGGGCAAAAGCCGAGGCCGAAACCATGGCACACAGGGCGGCAGCAAGCAGGGTTTTTTTCATGATTTTCTTTCGATCACGGTAGCGGGGATATTCCCAGCCCTGATTACAAAAGAGGTTATCGCTGGCCACTTTGCGCCCGGTCAAAATGGCTGCGAGCCCTGCTTGCGCTATATCAAATGTGGGCCCATTCAGGTCGGGGCGTGGCGTGGCGTGGGGTGCTGGTGGAGTTACCGGCAAAATCGGTCCAGCAATTGCGCGTCAGGTCATATAGCTTGCAGCTGCGGGCGGTTTGAAAGTACCAGCGCCAGGAGAACGCCTGGATGATGATGCGTCCCGGCAGCAGCTCTTCCAGCGTTCTCTGGGCTTCTTTCAAGCGGTACAGCGGAATGCTCATGTCCACGTGGTGGGCCGTGTGCTCCATGATGTGGTGCATCAGTGCGCCAATTTGGAACGAGAAGGTGAGGTGCACTGTGGTCGATACGAAAGGCTGTGCCTTGGCCCAGGTGGCGCGGTCGCCATGCCAAGACACCTTGGTGTGGGTGTGGTGCACATAGACCACAAAGCCGATCATGGAGAACCAGAACAGCAGTGGTACGACAAAGCCGGTAGCAATGAGCAGGGCCAGTGATTGCTGCGTCACCAGTGCGGCCGTGGCAATGGCTGCCAGCCACAGCAGTCCAAAGCTGGAAATCAGCACGCAATCCCAGGTGAAGATGGTGCGCTGCGTGCCCATGCTGGACTTGCTAGGAAAGAACATGCGGCGCCACCATATCTCCACGATGTAGTAGAGGCCCGGTGCCCAGCCGCTGCGGTAGATGCGCTGCATGAAGCGCTGCCGGGGCGACAAGGCCTGGTATTCCTCGGGTGTCAGCGGTGCCCAGACGAAGTCCACGCCCTTGAGGTTGGTGAAGCCGTGGTGCACCACGTTGTGGCCTACATCCCACAAGCTATAGGCCGTCAGCGACGGCAGGAAGGCAATGCGCCCCAGCCATTTGTTCAGGCGGCGGTGGGGCGTCAGGCTTTGATGGCAGCCATCGTGGCCGATGATGAACAGACGCCCAATCACGAAACCTGCTGCCAGACCGCACAGCAGCTTCAGCCAGGGCGATGCCAGCAGCACGGTGGCACTGAGTGCCACCGCGAGCAAGGCGTAGTCCAGCGCGAGCAGGAACAAGGCCCTCAGGGTTGTACGCTGGGAGAGTGGAATCAGCCAGGAGCGTATGACTTTGCGGTGCGGCAGTGGCTCGCCCGGAGGGAGCGGACTCGGAAGGAGGGGCGTACTGTGGATGGAAGAGGTCATAGGGAAAACACGGGTCAGGAATCTACACGCGGCACGTAGTGGCGGCGGCACACGCAAAAGTTGCGTGCCATGATGCTAACCGCGCGGGATGAAATGCCTCTGACCAGGATCAATACTGTGTGCAATAGAGTTGATGCGCCCAATTTGAGCGAGCCGAATGGCAATAGCTGAGTGCCCGCTGACGGGGGCTCAGGCTGTAACCTTTTGGTAACTTGTTTCATGTAAAAATCGAAACTAAATTACATATCCGGAGACTTATCCCATGCCCCGCCTTGCTACCAAAATCGTTGCCACCTTGGGCCCAGCCTCGAACAGCCCGGAAATCCTGGAGCAACTGATCCGTGCAGGCGTGAACGTTGTGCGGCTGAATTTCAGCCATGGCAAGGCACAAGACCATATCGATCGCGCCATGATGGTGCGTGAGGCCGCCAAGCGCGCGGGCGTCGAAGTGGCCATCATGGCCGACCTGCAAGGTCCAAAGATCCGCGTTGCCAAGTTCGCCGAAGGCAAGGTGATGCTGGAGCCCGGTCAGAAATTCGTGCTGGACGCTGCGCGCGCCGAGCCCGGTGACATCAATGGCGTAGGCCTGGATTACAAAGAGTTGCCACGCGAGGTGAAGTCTGGCGACGTACTGCTGCTGAACGACGGTCTGATCGTCATGACCGTGGAGTTTGTGCGCGGTGAAGCCGTGCACACGGTGGTGAACCTCGGCGGTGAGCTGTCCAACAACAAGGGCATCAACAAAAAAGGCGGCGGACTGACCGCGCCGGCGCTGACTTCCAAGGACATGGAAGACATCAAGACCGCGATGTCTTTCCAGGCCGATTACGTGGCCGTCAGCTTCCCCAAGAACGCGACCGACATGGAAATGGCGCGCCAGTTGTGCAATGTGGCTGCTGCCGAATACCGCCACAAACCCGGCATGATCGCCAAGATCGAGCGTGCCGAAGCTATTCCGCTGCTGCAATCAATTCTGGATGCCAGCGACGGCATCATGGTGGCGCGCGGCGACTTGGCTGTGGAAGTGGGCAATGCCGCCGTGCCAGCGCTGCAAAAACGCATGATCCGTATGGCACGTGCCAGCGACAAGGTGGTGATTACCGCCACCCAGATGATGGAAAGCATGATCACCAACCCCGTGCCCACCCGTGCCGAGGTCAGCGATGTGGCCAATGCGGTGCTGGACGGCACCGATGCGGTGATGCTCAGCGCGGAAACCGCGGCCGGCAAATTCCCGCTGGAAACCGTGCTGGAAATGGCCAATATCTGCCACGAAGCCGAAAAGGCCGAATATGGCGAGCTGGAAGCCGACTTCAAGGGCAAGATTTTTGAACGCATCGACCAGTCCATCGCCATGGGCGCATTGTTCACCGCGCAGCATCTGGGTGCAAAGGCGATTGTTGCCATGACCGATAGCGGCTCTACCGCCTTGTGGATGAGCCGCCACAGTATCCACGTGCCTATCTATGCCCTGACGCCGCGCTTGGCCACCCAGCGCAAGATGTGCCTGTACCGCAATGTGGTGCCTTTGCTGATGGACGCCAGTAGCGACCGTGACACGGCGTTGGGCCAGGCGGAACGCCATTTGACGCAGCGCGGCATCGTACAGCGCGGCGACATTTACGCCATTACTTGCGGCGAACCCATGGGTGCTCCTGGCGGCACCAATATGCTGAAGATCTGCCAGGTCGGCTAAACCTCTCCCGCCCTGCCGCCGGGTTTTAACCCGGTCCAACGCCCGCTTCATGCGGGCGTTTGTGTTTCCAGGCACCAGCAGGTTTAGTTCGGCTGTAAAACTGTTGTTTCAAAATGAAAAAATCGGGTGTTTGCCAGGGTTGGCCCGTGTTTTGCGAATCCTTTGGCGCAGGGGCAAGGCTAAAATTAACAGAGTTACCAAGCGGTTACGGAGAAATTGGTATCCGTACCAGCCTCGATTGGCCGCCTTGTCCTGATTCTTAACTCTCTGGAAGCACCCTATGGCACTCGTCTCTATGCGTGAATTGTTGGACCATGCCGCCGAAAACGGCTATGGCATTCCGGCTTTCAATGTCAACAATCTGGAGCAAGTCCAGGCCGTGATGTCGGCTGCGGACGAAGTGGGTGCTCCCGTCATTCTGCAAGCCAGCGCGGGTGCGCGTAAATATGCGGGTGAGCCCTTCATCAAGCATCTGATTCAGGCGGCGCTGGAAACCTGGCCGCACATTCCTCTGGTCATGCACCAGGACCACGGCCAAAGCCCTGACGTGTGCCAGGGCGCGATCAACCTGGGTTTCAGCTCGGTGATGATGGATGGCTCTTTGCATGCCGACGGTAAAACCATCGCCAGCTACGACTACAACGTGGAAGTTACCGCCAAGGTGGCCGCCATGGCCCACAAGGTGGGCGTGACCGTGGAAGGCGAGCTCGGCTGCCTGGGCTCGCTGGAAACCATGAAGGGCGACAAGGAAGACGGCCACGGCACCGATGCCACCATGACCATGGACCAGCTGCTGACCGACCCTGAGCAGGCCGCAGACTTCGTCAAGCGCACCCAGATCGATGCCCTGGCGATCGCCATCGGTACCAGCCATGGCGCCTACAAGTTCACCCGTAAGCCTACGGGCGACATTCTGGCGATCTCGCGCATCAAGGAAATCCACCGCCGTATTCCCAACACCCACCTAGTGATGCACGGCAGCTCCAGCGTGCCGCAGGAGTTCCTGGCCATCATCCGCGAACACGGCGGCGACATGAAGGAAACCTATGGCGTACCGGTGGAGGAGATCCAGGAAGCCATCAAGTACGGCGTACGCAAGATCAATATTGACACCGATGTGCGCCTGGCCATGACGGCGGCCATCCGCAAGTACTTCACACAAAACCCCGACAAGTTCGATCCGCGCGACTACCTTAAACCCGCACGCGAAGCCGCCAAGCAGCTGTGCAAGCAGCGTTACCTGGAGTTCGGCTGCGAAGGTCAAGCCGCCAGCATCAAGGGCGACAATTTGGTGGTGGTGGCCAGCCACTACGCCGAGGGACGCCTGGCCCAAGTGGTGCACTGAAGCACCCTGTAGCCCGGGGACGCAGAAGGCTGTATCGCCGACAATCTGCCTGCGACCGCTGCGGTTGCAGGCAGACTCAACTCCTTCGAAGGAAACACCATGGGCTTACTTGACTCGGTTCTCGGCGCGGTTTTGAACAACGGCCAACAGCAACAACAGCCCCAGGGCGGCGGGCTGGGCGGCATCATTGGCATGCTGGCCAGCAACCCGCAACTGATCCAGGCGGTGACCGGCATGCTGGGCAATAACAGCCAGCTCGGTGGCTTGGGTGGCCTGGTGGAGAAATTCCAACAAGCCGGCTTGGGCGATGTTGTGGGTTCGTGGATCGGAACCGGGCAGAACCAGCCCATTTCGGCCGATCAACTCTCCAGCGTGCTGGGCTCGGATGCGCTGTCTGGTCTGGCGGCCAAGTTGGGTGTGGATCCATCCGAGGCAGCCGGCCAGCTGGCCCAGGTGTTGCCAGGTCTGGTAGACCACCTCACCCCCTCCGGCCAAGCTCCGCAAGAAGGGCTGGGCGACAGCGGTGACCTGATGGGCGCGTTGAGCGGAATGCTACAAAAACTATAACTGCTCGCGCAGGTATTACCTGCGCTGGCGGTCTTTTTTGTATATAAACCTGCAGGCTGCTACGGCGGCTTATACGGCTTGCGCTGCGAAGCTGGTTACCACCTGTGCTACGGCTGCAGTGAGCTTTTTGGCGTAGGGTACGTGCAGGAACTCATTCGGGCCGTGGGCATTGCTTTTTGGGCCCAGCACGCCGCAAACCATCATCTGGGCTGTCGGAAAGCCTTGCGACAGCATATTCATCAACGGTATCGTGCCGCCCTGCCCTATGTAGCCGCAGGGCGCGCCAAATTGGGCTTGCGAGGCTGCATGTAGCGCCTGTTCGAACCAGGGTGCGGTGCTGGGCGCGTTCCAGCCGGTAGCGGCGCCTTCGGGGTGGAAGGTAACACGTGCCTGGTAAGGCGCGTTGTCTTCCAGAAGGGTTTTCAGTTCTTGTACGGCTTGCGGCGCATCGACCAGCGGAGGTAGACGCAGCGACAGTTTGAAGGCGGTGTAGGGGCGCAGCACATTGCCGGCGTTCTTCAGTTCTGGCAGACCTTCGGCGCCGGTCACGCTCAGGGTCGGTGCCCAGGTACGGTTCAGCAGGGCCTGCATCGGGTCGGTGGTGGTGGGCAGGGCGAAGGTCGTGGCGCCACCGCAGTCGTAATGCGCCCAGGGGAAGCGCTTGTAGATTTCATCGCCCAGGATCGCGGCGGTGGCCTGGGCCTGGGCTAGCCGGTCGGCAGGCACTTCGCAGTGGAAGCTGGCGGGCAGCAGGCGGCCGGTGGCGCTGTCTTCCAGCCGGTCCAGCACCTGGCGCATGATGCGAAAGCTGGACGGCACCAGACCGCTGGCATCGCCGGAGTGGATGCCTTCGGTCAGCACCTCCACCTTCAGCACGCCGCTGGCCATGCCGCGCAGGCTGCTGGTCAGCCATAGCTGGTCGTAGTTGCCGGCGCCCGAGTCCAGGCAGATTACCAGGGCCACGTCGCCCAGGCGGTTGTTGTCGGGCGCACGCAGCGCATCCACATAGGGCAGCAGGTCGTAGGAGCCGCTTTCTTCGCAGGTCTCGATCAAGCCCACGATGCGTGGGTGCGGCAGCTTCTGTTCTTTCAGCGCTTGCACGGCAGCAATGCTGGCGTAGATGGCGTAGCCATCGTCGGCACCGCCCCGGCCGTACAGTTTGCCGTCTTCGTATTTGGGCGTCCACGGCCCCAGGTCGTTGCGCCATCCGCTGAATTCGGGCTGTTTGTCCAGGTGGCCATACATCAACACAGTTTGTTGTGTTGCAGTCTGGCTGGCGGCCACTTCGAAGAACAGCACCGGTGTGCGACCTTCCATGCGGATGATTTCCAGCTTCAGGCCTTCTACCTTCTGTGCTTCGACCCAGCTGGCGGCATTGCGCAGCACGGTTTCCAGGTGGCCGTGGGCCGCCCAATCGGCATCGAAAGCCGGTGACTTTGCCGGAATCGCAATGTAGTCACTTAGTTGCGGCACGATGGCTTCGTCCCAGCGCTGGCTCACCTGGGCCAGGGCCTGTGCCGGATTGAGGGTAGAAGGAGCGACGCGGGCATTCATGGCAGTTCCTGCAGGCAGCAAAAGCCTTATTGCACCACAATGCCAGCGCCAGCACAGCCGTGGCACTTGTTGCCCGGTTGGGTGCTTACGCGGTCACGAATGCAGCGACCTCAGCCAGCACCGCCGGGTCTTGCAGAATGCGCCGGTGGCCCAAGCCCTGGGTGGCTACCAAGCGGGCATTCTGGATCGCCTGGCTATAGGCCAGGCCGTCGGCAAAGCGGTTGACCCGGTCGCCGCGGTCGTGCACCACCAGGGTCTGGGCGCGGATGCGTGGACCCACCGCGGCCGGTTCCAGCTGGGTCAGCACAATGCCTTCACGGGCTTCCAGGCGTTGCTCCAGTCTGGCGCGCACGGTTTCCCGCAGACCAAAGACCCGGGCGAACTGGTGGGTGTATTGGCGCGGCGAAGCCGGTGGCGCCAGCAGCACCAGCTTGGCCGCCGGCAGGCCGCGCGCCAGCGCAAAGGCTGCGGCATTGGCGCCCAGCGAGTGCGCAACTACTGCCTGCAATAGCTGTCCGTCTTGTTGCAGGCGGGCGCTGACATATTCCATGGCCCGGGTGAACTGCGGCAGATTGCTGGTCTGGCCGGCGCTGCGGCCGTGGGCCGGCATCTCTACCAGCACCGGGCGCAGGCCTTGCTCCGCCAGTACCTGGGCCAACGGCAGCATCTGGGCCGCATGGCCACCCCAGCCGTGCAGCAGCAACACGCAGGACGCGTCGGCGGCTGCTGGCAGGCTGTAGACCGTCAGGCTGGCCTGCTCAAAGGCCCAATGTTCGGTCTGCCAGCCTGGGCCCCAGGCGTGCTTGCGGCCCAGCCATTTGAGCGGCAGTGGCGTGCCGAACAAGCGGTAGGCCGAGTGCAACGCGAGCGACGGCGAAACCTGCTGCATGGCGCGCAAACCCCAGCGCAGCCAACGGGTCATGGCATGGGTGTCGTAATAGCTCAAAGCGGCTGGCAACGTGGCATCGGTCATGGTGAGCTCCTTGGTGAAATAAATAGCACAGTTGTGCGAAATTTGAATAAAAAAACAGGCACACACGCAGGGTTCAGGTTTGGTAGCTGGCAATCAGCCGGGTCCAGCTGGTCTGGGTGCGCTCGGTGGCGCGCGGGTCGCGCAGGAAGCGGGCATCGTGCAGCAGGCCTATGACCAGGCTGTACAGCTCGCCCACCAACTGGTCCGCATCGGTGTCGGCCCGTAACTGCCCTAGCGTGATGGCTTGCTGCACCGTGCGGCACAGTGCTGCGCGCCAGATGCTGATGGCCTGCACCAGATGGTCGCGCAGCTCGCCTTCCCGGTCGTGCAGCTCGAAGGCGCCAGCGGTAAAGATGCAGCCACTGCGCACCTCCACCTGGCAGACCCGCAGGCTCCAGCGCCGCATGATTTCGTGCAGCCGGGGCAAGCCCTGGGGTTGTTGCATGGCGGGCGTAAACACGTCGGCCACAAAGCGGTGGCCGTATTCGTCGACGACAGCTTTTTGCAATGCCTCGCGCGAACCTATGCGCGAGAACACTCCGCTTTTGGACAGGCCGATGCGGTCAGCCACGGCCTGCAGGCTGATTGCTTCCAGGCCCTGGGCGGCCGCCAGTTCCATAGCGGCGCTGACGATGGTGGCGCGGGTGAGCTCGCTCTTCTGGGTTTTTGCATCCATTCCAAAATATTAGCACGACTGTGCGAAATTTGGGGCGATGCAGCATTAGGTATTTGCCCGCACGGGTTTGTACCGGTACTGCTTCTGCCCGTCGTACCTATAGTGACGTAGCACACAACTGACATGTTAGTGCGCAAGCAGATCCCGTTTTACATTCGCCGCCCTTCGCTCCATGCTTAAAAACCTGTCGCCCCTGCTGTCTGCCGACCTGCTGCACATCCTGGCCTCCATGGGCCATGGTGATGAGATCGTGTTGGCTGACGCCAATTTTCCAGCGGCGACCAACGCCAAGCGTCTGGTGCGCCTGCCCGGTGTGGAGGCGACCCGGGTGTTGGATGCCGTTTTGTCGGTGCTACCTTTGGACAGCTTTGAGCCCCACGCGGCCTTCACCATGCAAGTGGTGGGCGACGCCAGCGCCGTGCCGCCCGCAGTGCAAGATTTCGCCCAAACCCTGCAGCGCCACGGCGAGCAGCCACCCGCTTCGTTGGAGCGCTATGC
This sequence comes from Rhodoferax sp. GW821-FHT10B06, assembly GCF_059415605.1. Classification (NCBI taxonomy): domain Bacteria; kingdom Pseudomonadati; phylum Pseudomonadota; class Betaproteobacteria; order Burkholderiales; family Comamonadaceae; genus Rhodoferax; species Rhodoferax sp. GW821-FHT10B06. The sequence continues at coordinate 172,468 of NZ_JBWKNO010000005.1, forward strand.
GTTCTATGCCCGCGCAGCCCAGGCCTTCGCGGTCGTTGCCACCGGTGAAACCCGGTTGTACGGCAACATCCTGCTCAAAAAAGGCGTGGTGGCTTCGTGATGGCAACCGTCAGCTTAGAACCCACCAGCCAGCGTGCGCGGGCTTACCAGGGCTTTACCCAGCAAATCCTCAGCGGCAGCATCCGGCCCGGGCAATTCATTTCCCAGCGGGCCTTGATGACCCTGCTGGACATGCCGCTGGGCGCGGTGCGCGAGATGATCCCCCGCCTGGAGGCCGGCGGCCTGGTCAAAACCGTGCCCCAGCGCGGCCTGCAGATCGCCCATGTGGACTTGAAGCTGGTGCGCAATGCCTTCCAGGTGCGCAGCCTGATCGAGCGTGAGGCGGTGCGGCATTTCACCACCAGCGTCAGTGCGGCCGAGCTGGAGGCCATTACTGCCAGCCACCAGGACATCCTGCAACGCGCCAGTGCCGACCAACCTGATGCCACGTTGCTGGACGACGCCCAGGCGGTGGACTGGGGCCTGCACGACCGCATGGTGGACGCGCTCGGCAACGAAATCATCTCCGAGATCTACCGCGTGAACAGCCTGCGTGTGCGGCTGATCAAGCTGGAGCAAAGCGTGATTACCCCGGCCCGCCTGATCCCCGCCATGCAGGAGCACCTGCGCTTTATCGCCGCCCTGCAGCAGCGTGACGCTGCCGCAGCCGAACAACTGCTGGAGGCGCATCTGGACAGCGCGCGCCACCGCGTGCTGACGGTGGACCTTCCCGTCCTTTAGTCCCGCAATGTCTTTCCCCGCAACTTACCTAGGAGCACTTTTTTGACACACGCTATTAAGGGCCTGTGGCCCGCCTTGTTGATGCCTTTTGATGCCAGCGGCCAGGTCGATCTGCCGCATACCCTGGCGCATATCCAACGCATGTTGGCCGCAGGTTGTGATGGTGTGACCTTGTTTGGTACCACCGGCGAAGGCCTGTCGTTCAGCCTGGCCGAGCGCAAGAGCTTGCTGGAGGCGGTGCTGGCCAGCGGTGTGCGTCCTGACCAGATCGTCGTCACCATCTCGGCCTGCGCACTGGCCGAGGCGATTGAACTGGGCCGCCATGCGATCGCGCTGGGTTGTACACGCCAGTTGCTGATGCCGCCTTTCTTCTTCAACCACCCGCGCGAGGCGGGCGTGGTGTCCGCCGTCAGCCAGGTGATCCGTGGCATAGGCTCGGACGATTTGCGCGTGCTGCTGTACCACTTCCCCTCGCTGAGCAATGTGACCTTCACATACGCGGTTGTGGCCGAGCTGATGCGCTTGCATCCAAAGCAGGTGGTCGGCTTCAAGGACAGCGCGGGGGACTTGGCGCATTCGCTGGACATCATCAAGGCCTTTCCCAAGCTGGCGATTCTGGTGGGCTCGGAAGCGCATATCGCCACCGCCATGCGCGCCGGTAGCCCGGGCTCGATCAATGGCCTGTCGAACCTGGCACCGCATTTGATCAGCCGCGTCATGCGTAACCCTGAGACCGTGTCCGCAGCCGATGAGGCGCTGATCGTGGACCTGCTGAAGCTGCTGAGCCTGATGCCCAACATGCCCTTCGTCAGCGCCTACAAAACCGCCCTGGCCGAGCAGACCGGTGACGACACCTGGCTGAATGTGCGCGCACCGTTGACGCCGCTGGATAACACCGAGGCGCAGGCAGTGCGCGCCGCGTATCGTGCGCTAGGCCAGGACGCCGCATCCCTGTAGATAAAAACTAGGAGACAAACACATGACACGTTCCATCCCACGCCGTACCGTTTTGCAGGCTGCAGCTGGTGCTACCGCGCTGGCGGGTTTGCCAACTGCACATGCCCAGGGCGCTTTCGACTGGAAGCGCTACAGCGGCCAGAGCATCGAGGTGCATTTGATCAAAAGCCCGCGTGGTGAGCTGCTGCAGAAGTACCAGAAGGAGTTCGAAGACCTGACCGGCATCAAGGTCGGTGCCGAGCAGGTGCCCGAGCAGCAGTCGCGCCAGAAGACGGTGATCGAGTTCAACTCCGGCAAGACCAGTTTCGACGTGGTGCACCTCAGCTACCACGTGCAGAAGCGCCAGTTCGCCAAGGGCAAGTGGATGGAGGATTTGCGCGGCTTGTTTACCAGCGCGGCCGCACCCGATTTCGATCTGAAGGACTACTCCGCCGGCGGCATGTTCTACGCCACCCAGAGCGACGGCCGCATCGACAGCCTGCCGTTCAACCTCGACCCCTGGGTGCTGTACTGGAACAAGGAACTCTTCGCCGCCAAGGGCGTGGCCTACCCCACCAGCTATGCCGACATCGTGAACGCGGCGAAGAAGCTGCACGACCCAGCCAATGGCGTGGTGGGCTTCGTCGGCCGCGGTTTGAAGAACGCCAACGTGCCTTTGTGGACCGGCTTTTTCCTGGGCTTTGGCGGCCAGTTTTTTGATGCCTCTGGCAAGCTGCTGACTGACTCGCCGGAGGCCCTGGCCTCGGCAAATATGTACCGCGACCTGCTGAAGAACACCGGCCCGGCCGGTGTGGCCGGCTACAACTGGAACGAGGCGCAAAGCCTGTTCCTGCAGGGCAAGGCCGCCATGTGGATCGATGGCTCCGGCTTCGCGCCGCCGCTGGAAGACGCGGCCAAGTCCAAGGTGGTGGGCAAGGTGGGCTACGGCATCTTGCCGCCCGGCCCCAAGCTGCAGGTGTCGCCCACATTTGGTGACGGCATTGGCGTGTCGGCCTATTCCAGCAAAAAGGGCCCGGCCTGGTACTACATCCAATGGGCCACCGGCAAGGCGATGCAGGCCCGCATGCTGGCAACCGCATCAGGCGCGCCGGTGCGCTTGTCGGCATACTCGAATGCCGAGGCGATTGCCAACCTCAAGGTACCGCCAGAGTGGCTGTCTGCAGTGGCGGGTTCGCTGAAGATTGCCCGCCCCGGCCTGCCCATCATCGAGCCGGTAAACGAGTTCCGCGATGTGTTCGGCATTGCGCTGAGCAACATGCTCAGCGGCGGCGATGTGGCGGCCGAACTGAAGAAGGCCACGGCTGACTTCGCCCCGGTGGCGGCCAAAGCCGACGCCTGATCCGACAGCCCGCGCTCCGGCGCGGCTCGTTTTCACCTGTCCCTTATGTGCGCTCTTTACGGCGCACGTGGAGTCTGTTGGCATGCGCAAGCTTTCGCCTTTTTTATGGTTCATCCTGCCCGCCGTGGTGGTCATCACGGCGGTGATCGTCTTCCCCTGGATGTTCACGCTGTGGATGAGTCTTTTCGACTGGAAGATCGGCTCCAAAGCCACTTTTGCCGGCCTGGGCAATTACGCTGAGCTGATAGGCAATACGCGCTTTCTGGAGTCGGTTGCCCACACGCTGATCTTCACCGCGCTGGCCGTGGCCGCACCGCTGGTGCTGGGCACCGCCGCCGCGTTGGTGTTCAACCAGAAGTTCGCCTGGCGCGGCTTTTGGCGCGGTGCTTTTGTGCTGCCCATGATGGCTACGCCGGTGGCGATTGCGCTGGTGTGGGTGATGATGTTCCACCCGCAGCAGGGCGTGCTGAACTACCTGCTGTCCCTGGTCGGCATAGGCCCCAGTGAATGGGTGTACTCGCCCAAGCTGGCGATTCTGTGCCTGGTGATGGTGGATGTGTGGCAGTGGACACCGCTGGTGATGCTGATCGTGCTCGGCGGCCTGGCCTCCTTGCCCACCGACCCGTTCGAAGCCGCCTACATGGAGGGCGCTAGCCGCTGGCAGACCTTCCGTTACGTCACCTTTCCGCTGCTGCTGCCCTTCATTCTTGTGGCTGCCGTTGTGCGGCTGATCGATGCTTTGAAGACCTTCGACACCATTTACGTGATCACCCAGGGTGGGCCGGGTACATCGACCGAGACCATCAATATCTACCTGTACCTGCAGGCGTTTTCGTTCTACCAAGTGGGCAAATCGTCGGCCGTGGTGGTGGTGTTTTTTGTCTTGGTGGTGGCTTTGTCCATGCTTCTTTTCTGGCTGCGCGAGCGCTCAAAATATTATGAATAACACCCGTGACCGCCTACGCGACAAGCTGCTGCTGGGTTTGTGCGTGTTCCTGCTGGTGTCTCCCGCCATCAGCTTCTTTGTGTGGATGCTGTCGCTGGCATTCAAGAACGAGGTGGACAACCTGGCCTACCCGCCGGTGTTCATCCCCAGCCCGCCCACGCTGGCGAACTTCGTCAAGGTGTTCGACAGCGGCCCGTTCTTCCAGTACCTGCTGAACAGCATCATGGTGTCGGGTACGGCGACCATCGTGGCCTTGCTGATCGGTGTGCCTGCCGGCTACGGCGTGGCCCGAATGAAGGCGCGTAAGCTGCTGATGGTTATCCTGATCGCCCGCATGACGCCGGCCATCAGCTTCTTGATCCCGCTGTTCACGCTGTTCCAGGCGCTGGGGCTGACCGGGACCTTGGCGCCGGTCATCATCACCCACCTGGTGATCACCGTGCCCATCATGGTCTACATCGTGTCGGGGTATTTCGAGACCTTGCCCATCGAGCTGGAAGAGGCGGCGGTGGTCGATGGCTGCTCACCCTGGCAGCGCTTTCGCCATATCGCCCTGCCGCTGGCCCGGCCTGGCATTACGGTGGCGGGCATTCTGGCCTTCATCTTTTCGTGGAACAACTTCATCTTCGGCGCCGTGCTGGCCGGGCGTGAGACGCGCACCCTGCCGGTCGCCATCTACAACGTGCTGACCTTCGAGCAGATTGCCTGGGGGCCGCTGGCTGCGGCGGCCTTGCTGGTCACCTTGCCGGTCCTGATCCTCACCTTGCTGATCCAGAAAGAAATCGTTGGCGGCCTCACTGCGGGTGGCGTCAAAGGTGGTTAATCCCTTTTTCCGAGCATAAAAATCCATGGCATCCGTAACCCTCTCCGGCATTGAGAAATCCTTTGCCAACGTGCCCGTCATCAAGGGCGTGGACATCTCCATTGGCGACGGTGAATTCGCCGTTTTCGTCGGCCCCAGCGGCTGCGGCAAATCCACCCTGCTGCGCATGCTGGCTGGGCTGGACGCGCCCAGCGCAGGCCAGATCCGCATTGGCGACAAGGTGGTCAACGATCTGCCGCCCAAGGAGCGCGGCATCTCCATGGTGTTCCAGACCTATGCGCTGTACCCGCACATGACGGTCGAGGCGAATATGGGCTTCGGCCTGATGATTGCCGGCACCCCCCAGGGCACCATTGCCAGCAAGGTCGCGGGCGCCGCCAAGATGCTGGGCCTGGACAAGATGCTGGACCGCCTGCCGCGCCAGCTCTCCGGCGGCCAGCGCCAGCGCGTGGCCATGGGCCGGGCCATGGTGCGCGACCCGCAGGTCTTTCTGTTCGACGAGCCGCTGAGCAACCTGGACGCCAAGCTGCGCGTGCAGATGCGCACCGAAATCCGCGCCCTGCACCAGCGGCTGAAGACCACGTCCATCTACGTCACCCACGACCAGATCGAAGCCATGACCATGGCCGACCGCATCATCGTGCTGCGCGACGGCAAGGTGGAGCAGATCGGCACCCCGGCCGAGCTGTACGACCGGCCGTGCAATAGCTTCGTTGCCACCTTCATCGGTTCGCCTGCTATGAATGTAGTAGCTGCTAGCGCAGGCAATACCTGCGCCAGAGCCGATTTTGGTGGTCAAGTCCTATTGGAAGACAGGTTTGCCAACCTGGGCCAGCGCCGCGTGCTGCTGGGCCTGCGGCCCGAGCATCTGCAGGTGCGCCCGGCAGGCGAGCCTCATGGCATTCCTTGTGAGGTGAAGGTGGTCGAGTTCAGCGGTGCCGACACCTTGCTGACCTGCGAAGCCCAGGGCCAGCCCATCCAGGCCCTGGTGCATGACCGCTTGCTGGTGAAGTCTGGCGACAACATCACGCTGGCGATTCCGGCTGAGCGGGTCCATGTGTTTGACGAGGCCACGCAGCAGCGCTTGTAGCTCAGCCCAGCTTGCGGACGATGGCCGCCAGTTTCTTCACCGCTGCCTCCATCTGCTCCACCGGCACCTGGGCATAGCCCAGCATCAGGCCGTTCCACACTGGCCCACTGCCTACGGCGTGGGCGCTCAAGGGGTGGGCCACGATGCCTTTTTGCAGCGCCTGGGTGCTGACCGCCAAGTCGGAAATCGCGGCGTCCAGCACCAGCGCCAGATGCATGCCGGCCGAGCCACCGTGCACGCTTCCTACATCGCCCAGTTGCCGTTCCAGCGCGCTGCGCAGGGCATCGCGCCGCTGCCGGTAGAGACGGCGCATGCGGCGCAAATGGGTGGCGAACTGGCCGCTGCGCAAAAACTCTGCCAGGGCCAGTTGGTCTGCGGCGCGGCCCCGGGGTACCGACTGCGTCACCAGCCGCTGTAGCGGCTCCACCCAGTTCTGCGGCACCACGATGAAGCCGATGCGCAGCGCCGGGAACATGGTTTTGCTGAAGGTGCCCAGGTACAGCACTGGCGCGTCCGGCTGCAGACCCTGCATAGCGGCCAGCGGCGGGCCGTCATGGCGGAATTCGCTGTCGTAGTCGTCCTCGATCAGCAGTGCGCCCGTGGCCTGGGCCTGGGCGATCAGCGCCAGCCGTCGCGGCAGACTCAGCACACTGCCCAGCGGGTACTGGTGCGACGGTGTGGCGTAGACCAGCTTGGGTGGATGCAGGCGCCAGTCGGCGGCGCTGGGCGCCATGCCGTCGGCATCCACCGCAATGCCGTGGACCCGCAGCTCGGCAGCTTTGAACGCCGTCAGCGCACCGCGGTAGCCGGGGTTCTCCAGCCACACGGTGTCGCCCGCATCGGCAAAGGCGTGGGCGCACAGGTCCAGGCTGCTTTGCGTGCCATCGGTGATGAAGACCTGGCGCGCCTCGCAGACCACGCCGCGCGAGGCGCGCAGGTGCTCGGCAATGGCCTCGCGCAGCGCGGGCTGGCCCGCCGGCCCGCCGTAGTTCAGCTGCACGGTGGACATGTTGCGCCAGGCGCGCTCCACCAGGCGCCGCCAAGCCGGCAGCGGGAAGTCGGCCAGGGCCGGCACACCGGGCACGAAGGCGCCCATCAACTGGGCTTCGGGCAGGGGCTCGGTGGTTTGGGCGCGCCGTGACAGGCTGGGGGCTGGCTGGTCCGGGCGGGCGCGTGGTGCGGGGCGGGCCAGGGCCATGTCTGCCACCCGCGTGCCGCGCCGGTCCGGCTGCACATAGCCTTCGGTGGCCAGTTGCTCATACGCGTACAGCACGGTGTTGCGCGACACGCCCAAATCGCTGGCCAATTGGCGTGTCGCCAGCAGGCGCGTGCCGGCAGCCAATGTGCCGCTGCGTATGGCGGCGCGCAGGCAGGCATGCAGTAGCCGCTGGCGCGGCCAGCTTAGCTGCGCATGGGCCTGGCTGAATTGCGCGAACAGCACGGAGTAGTCCATCAGTGGCCCTATAAAATGAATTGCTTATGGTTCTATTTTTAGAGCCACAAAAAATTATAGTGCGCAGCCTTTCACTCTTCTTCTGGAACCTGCTCCATGACCGACACCGCCGTCGCACCGCCCAGCGCACGCACCCGTATCCGCCGCGTGGCCGAGAACGCCGACTACCAGCGCAGCACGCTGCACGCCATCATCGACGCGGCCTATGTGTGCCATATCGCTTTTGCGGACGACAAGGGCACGCACAACATTCCCACCGCCTGCTGGCGCGAGGGCGAGCACCTGTACATCCACGGCTCGAACGGCGGCCGCTTGCTGAAGCTGTTGGGTGCGGGCACCCAGGCCTGCGTGGCCATCACCCATGTGGACGGTCTGGTGCTGGCGCGTTCGGCTTTTAACCATTCGATGAACTACCGATCGGCCGTGGTCTACGGTTGCTTTGAGCGGGTAGTGGAAGACGCCGACAAGCGCGCTGCGCTGGACGCTTTCATGGACAAGCTGGCGCCGGGCCGGAATGCGGACATCCGCCGTGGTAATGACAAAGAGTTCGCCGCCACCACCGTGATGCGTATTGCGCTGACGGAAGCTGTGTGTAAGGTGCGCACCGGCCCGCCCATCGACGATGCGGAGGACATGGACATCCCGGTGTGGACCGGTGTATTGCCGCTGGTACAGGTCCACGCCGCTCCGGTGGTGGACGTACCTGGGCCCGGCGACTTGCCGGCCTATGTGCGGCAGTGGCAGGACGCTACTGTTTAGATAGCTGCTAGCGCACATGGAATGTGCGCTAGCAGCTGATTTTGTGCATAAAGAAAGGGCGAGCCTTGCGGCTCGCCCTTTTCAGGCTCAGGCCTGGCGTGGCGCTTCGGCGTAGTGGTCAAACTGCATCGTGTAGCTGGCACGCCCGGCGGTCAGCGCACGCAGGCTGCCGATGTAGCCAAACAGCGTCTGCAGCGGCACCATGGCGCGCACGACCGCCGCATTGCCGCGCTGGTCCTGGCTGCGCACCTGGCCGCGCCGGCGGTTCAGGTCGCCGATCACATCGCCCACGTGGTCCATGGGCGTGGTGACCTCCACGGCCATCACTGGCTCCAGCAACGTCGGCCCGGCCTCGCGCAGCGCCTGGGTGAAGGCGGCCGCACCGGCTACCTCAAACGCCAGCGTGGACGAGTCCTTCTCGTGGAAGCTGCCATCTTCCAGCGTGACCAGCAGATCCACCACCGGGTGGCCGGCCAGCACGCCGGCCAGGGCCGCGCGCCGCACGCCTTGTTCCACACTGGGGATGTATTCCCTGGGGATCACACCGCCGGTGATGGCGTTCTCGAAGCGCAGACCTGCGCCGCGCTCCAGCGGCTCCACGCGTAGCGCCACTTCCGCATACTGGCCAGGGCCGCCGCTCTGCTTCTTGTGCAGATAGCGCACGTTGGCCGCACGCGCAATGGTCTCGCGCATGGCCACTTGCGGCGGGCCGGTGTGCACCGTCACGCCGAAGCGGCTGCGCAGTTTCTCCAGCGTCACTTCCAGCTGCAGCTCACCAACGCCGGACAGCAGGGTCTGGCCGGTGTCGGCGTCCTGGCCCAGGCGTAGGCTGGGGTCTTCGTCCACCAGCGTGTGCAGGCCGCGCGAAAAGTTGTTTTGCTCGTCGCGCGAGTGCGGCTCCACCGCCATCGAAATGACAGGTTCGGGCGCATGGATTTCCTCCAGTACCAAGGGCTGCGCGGGGTCGCTCAGCGTGTGGCCGGTCTTGCTGGCCTTGAGCCCTGCCACGGCGACGATGTCACCGGCTTGCGCCAGTGCCAGCTCTTCGCGCCGGTCCGCGTGCATTTGCACCACGCGCGACAAGCGCTCGCGCTGGCCGGTATTGGCGTTCAGTACCTGGCTGCCCGCATGGGCTTCGCCACGGTAAACGCGCAGATAGCTCAGCGTGCCGTGTTCGTCGTGCACCACCTTGAACACTAGCGCGGCAAAGCCGTCACCCGGTGGCAGGTCAGTGTTGCGGTCTTCGGGCGCGGGCAGGTAGTCCACCACCGCATCCAGCAGCGGCTCGACGCCTTTGTTCTTCAGCGCGGCGCCGCCCAGCACGGGCACGAAGGCGCCGGCCAGTGTGCCCTGGCGGATACATGCGCGCAGCTGCGCTTCCGAGATGTCTTCACCGTTCAGATAGGCGGTCAGCAGTGCGTCGTTTTGCTCCACGGCGGTCTCTACCAGGGTGCGACGCGCAGACTCCACGGCGGCCTGCATATAGGCGGGCACAGAACTGCGTTCCAGCGTCGGTTTGCCTTGGGCATTGGGCGGCCAGGTCAGGGCTTGCTGGGTCAGCAGATCGACTACGCCGCTGAACTCGGCTTCCGTGCCTATGGGCAGCTGCAGCACCAGGGGTTTGACGCCCAGGCGCTCGGCCATCATCGCCACCACGCGCGTGAAGTCCGCGCCGGTACGGTCCAGCTTGTTGACCAGCGCAATGCGCGGCACATGGTATTGGTCGGCCAGGCGCCAGTTGGTTTCGGTTTGTGGCTCCACGCCGGCCACGCCGTCGAACACCACGACCGCGCCGTCGAGCACGCGCAGCGAGCGGCTCACCTCGATGTTGAAGTCGATGTGGCCGGGCGTGTCAATCAGATTGATCTGGTGGTCGCGCCAGGCCACGGTGGTGGCTGCGCTGTTGATGGTGATGCCGCGCGCCCGCTCCTGCGGGTCATAGTCCATGGTGGCGTTGCCGTCGTGTACCTCACCGGTCCGGTGGATTTCGCCGGTGGAGAACAGCACCCGTTCGCTGACGGTGGTCTTGCCAGCGTCGACGTGGGCGATGATGCCGATATTGCGAAGTTGTCGCGTGTTCATGCTATGTTCCTTAAAGACAAAACCCCTGGCCTGCTCAATGCTGGCCAGGGGTTTCAACGGCTGTTCCACAGCCTTGAAAAAATCCCGCAGCTAGCGGTTTATGTCTTGCGCGTCGGCAGCGACACCAATGGACGAGCGCAAGCCCACCATCCACTGGTGCGGATGAATTGCGGCGATCAGCTTGTCAAAGGTACGCATAGAAACTTTCTTAAAAACACAGGCCCAGAAAACAAAAAACCCCGCGCAAATTGCCGGGGTTGTGTGGGTTCCGGCAAGGCGCATAAGCCCTCCGAAAAATCGGAAGGTTTCTAGAGGATCAAAGCTTGGGTGGACATACGCATGATCGCAATTATAAAATTTTCTGTAGGTTTTGTCTTTGGGTGCTTATGTTTCAATAGTAATGTGCTATGTAACATTCAAGGCACACATTACGGCGTAAATCACGGCGCAATCTTTTCCAGGCAGTAGCCCAGGCCGCGCACGGTGGCGATGCGGATCGGGCCTTTTTCGATCTTCTTGCGCAGCCGGTAGATGTAGACCTCGATGGCGTTGACGCTGACCTCTTCGCCCCATTCGCATAGGCGCTCGATCAACTGCTCCTTGCTGACTAGGCGGCCGGCGCGCTGCAGCAGCACCTCCAGCAGGCCCAGTTCGCGGGCTGACAGCTCGACCAGCTTGCCGTCGATGGTGGCCATGCGCCCTGCGTGGTCGTAGACCAGCGGGCCGTGCTGGATGCTGCTGCTGGCGCCGCCTGCACCGCGCCGCGCCAGGGCGCGCACGCGCGCTTCCAGCTCCTGCAGCGAAAAGGGTTTGGCCATGTAGTCGTCGGCGCCGTAGTCCAGGCCTTTGACGCGTTCTTCCACGCTGTCGGCAGCGGTCAGTATCAGCACCGGCAGCGAGGAGCCGCGGGCGCGCAGTTTCTTCAGCACCTCCAGCCCATGCATCTTGGGCAGGCCCAGGTCTAGTATCAGCAGGTCGAACTCGCGGTTGGTCAGCAGCGCCGCGTCGGCCTCGCTGCCGCTGGACACATGGTCCACCGCCGCGCCTGAGGCCCGCAGCGCCCGCAACAGGCCGTCGGCCAATACCTGGTCGTCTTCCGCAATGAGAATGCGCATACGTGTCCCCTTTATAGGTTTTCTTCGACCAATTCTAGGCCGCGTAGGCTTCTAGGCCCAGCGTGACCACGGTCGCTACCTCCTGGCCGACAGCAGCGCGGAATTCGTCCTCTGTCTGGGCCACGGCGTCGCGATAGGCCTGCAGCCAGGCCAGGCCGGTGGCGGTGAACACCACCCGGCGGGCGCGGGCGTCCAGCGGGTCGGGTTCGCGCGCCACCATGCCCCAGGCGGCGCATTGGTCCACCAGGTCGCCCATGGCCTGTTTGCTCATGCCGGCTTGCGCGGCCAGTTCGGTCAGCCGTGCGCCCTGCAGCGGCAGGTGCCGTGTGATGTGGATGTGGGCGGCGCCCACTTGCGCGCGCGCCGCCAGGTTGCCCAGGGCCAGCGGTACCTCGATATTGCGCGCCATCAGCTCCAGCACGCGCGCGTCGAACTGACGCAGGGCAGCGTCCAGCCGCCGCCCCAAATGGGTCTCCCGCCAAGCCTGGTCTGTCGTGATGGAAGCCATGGATTAATGGTAAGGCAAACTGACTAAAAATATGCTTTGCAGGTTTAAAACAGCGCTTTAAACTACTGTTCAAGCATCCAGCCTGTTGTTAATAGCAGGCCATGCAGGCCCACTAGCTCTTGACCCCTTGATTTTGAAAGACACCGCCATGAACCCTACCGCTGCTCGCGCTCCCGCTGTCGCCCCCACCCCCGCTGCCCTGGCTGAAAAAGCCAAAGCCCTGCAAGCCGCTCTGGCGCAGATTGAAAAGCAGTTCGGCAAGGGCACCATCATGCGCCTGGGCGAGGGCGAGGTGATCGAGGACATCCAGGTGGTTTCCACCGGCTCGCTGGGCCTGGACGTGGCGCTGGGCGTCGGCGGCCTGCCACGTGGCCGGGTCATCGAAATCTACGGCCCAGAGTCCAGCGGTAAGACCACGCTGACCCTGCAAGTAATTGCCGAGATGCAAAAGCTGGGCGGCACCTGCGCCTTCGTCGATGCCGAGCACGCGCTGGACACACAGTACGCACAGAACCTGGGCGTGAACCTGCAGGAAATGCTGATCAGCCAGCCCGACACTGGCGAGCAGGCCCTGGAAATCGTCGATTCGCTGGTGCGCTCCGGTGCCATCGACCTGATCGTGGTGGACTCGGTGGCAGCTCTCACGCCCAAGGCCGAGCTGGAAGGCGAAATGGGCGACAGCCTGCCCGGCCTGCAAGCCCGCTTGATGAGCCAGGCGCTGCGCAAGCTGACCGCCACCATCAAGAAGGCCAACTGCATGGTCATCTTCATCAACCAGATCCGCATGAAGATCGGCGTGATGTTCGGCTCGCCCGAAACCACCACCGGCGGCAACGCGCTGAAGTTCTACGCCTCGGTGCGCCTGGACATCCGCCGCACCGGCACCATCAAGAAGGGCGACGACTCCATCGGCAACGAAACCAAGGTCAAGGTGGTGAAGAACAAGGTCGCGCCCCCGTTCAAGACGGCCGAGTTCGACATCCTGTTCGGCGAAGGTATCAGCCGCCATGGCGAAATCATCGACATGGGCGTGGAAGCCAAGATCATCGAAAAGTCCGGTGCCTGGTATGCCTACAACGGCGAAAAAATCGGCCAGGGCCGCGACAACGCCCGCGAATTCCTGCGCGAGAACCCCGGCCTGTCGATCGAAATTGAGAACAAGGTGCGCGAGTCCCTGGGCATTCCTCTGGTCCCTGTGGTGGAAGAAGCCAAGGAAGTGAAAGAAGGCAAGAAGGCCAAGGCTGAGGCATAAAGTGCCTGCCAGCGCAGCTAGTACCTGCGCTGGTAGCTATTAAAGAGATAGCACATGGCGTTTCCATCGGCCACCGCACCCATCAGCCTCAAGGGCCGTGCCCTGCGCCTGCTCAGCGGCCGCGAGTATTCGCGGGTAGAGCTGGAGCGCAAGCTCGCGGCGTTTGAAGAAACCCCGGGCGAGCTGGCCCAGGCGCTGGACGAGCTGCAGGCCAAGGGCTTCATCAACGAGCAGCGCGTGCTGGATTCGGTGCTGTACCGGCGCGCCGGCAAGCTGGGCGCCTCGCGCATCCGCCAGGAGTTGCAAAACAAGGGCCTGGACCCGTCTGCCGTGCTGGATGCAGTAGCCGGTTTGCAAGCCACGGAGCTGGAGCGTGCCCGCGACGTTTGGCGCAAGAAGTTCGGCAGCCCGCCGGTGGACGCTGCGGCACGCGCCAAGCAGCAGCGCTTTTTGTTGGCGCGGGGCTTTTCGTCGGACGCCGTGCGGCGCGTGGTGGCCGGCAGCGACGACGATTGCTGAGAATAGGTTTACAAGCTTTTTAGGCCGCTGGCGCAGATAGCACCTGCGCTGGAAGCTATAAAAAGTGTAGTAACCTGGTTTTACAGGCCCAGCATCAGCTTCAGGTTTTGCACTGCGGCACCGCTGGCGCCCTTGCCCAGGTTGTCGAGACGGGCGATCAGCACCGCGTGGCGGTGGGTTTCGTTGGTAAACACGCGCAGCTCCATCTTGTTGGTGTCGACCAGCGCCAGGGCGTCCAGTTTGCCGCTGTCGCCAGGGGCTTCGACCGTGACCCATTCGCTGCCCGCGTAGTGCTTGGCCAAGGCGTTGTGCAGGTCTTGGCCGGTGGGCTTGCCGGGCAGCAGGTCCAGATGCAGCGGCAGCTGCACCAGCATGCCCTGGGCGAAGTTGCCCACGGACGGTACAAAGATTGGTCGGCGGGTCAGGCCGGTGTAGCGCATGATTTCCGGCAAATGCTTGTGCTGCAGGCCCAGCGCGTAGATTTCAAACAGCGGCGCTTCGCCCTTTTCATAGGCTTCGATCATGCTGCGTCCGCCACCCGAGTAGCCGCTGACCGAGGGCAGTGCCAGTGCAGCGTCCGGGTCCAGCAGGCCGGCATCCACCAGCGGGCGGATCAGCGCAATCGCGCCAGTGGCGTAGCAGCCGGGGTTACCCACGCGGTCAGCTTGCGCCACGGCTTCTTTCTGCCCAGCTACCAATTCAGGAAAGCCGAAGACCCAGCCCGGCGCCGTACGGTGGGCCGTAGAAGCGTCGATGATCTTGGGTTTCTTGCCGGGCAGGCTGTCGATCATGGCCACCGACTCAATGGCGGCATCGTCGTGCAGACACAGGATGACCAGGTCCACCGTGGCCATCAAGGCGCGCTTGGCTGCGGGGTCTTTGCGCAGCTCGGGGGCGATGCTGACCAACTCGATCTGCGGCATGGATTGCAGGCGTTCGCGGATTTGCAGACCGGTGGTACCGGCTTCGCCATCGATGAAGACTTTGGACATGGTGAGCCTATGCTGTAAGGTGTTGTGCGTTGCAGCATGATACATTCGCGGGCTGACAGAACGCAGCTCGCAAGTCTTATACAAGACAGACGGGCAGAACCCCATCCATTCCTGAGAGAGCCCTCATGAAGATTCACGAATACCAAGGCAAGGAAATCTTGCGTAATTTTGGTGTGCCAGTGCCGAAGGGCATTCCGGCATTCACGGTGCAAGAAGCGGTGGAAGCCGCCCAAAAACTCGGCGGCCCAGTGTGGGTTGTCAAGGCACAGATCCACGCAGGCGGACGTGGCAAGGGCGGCGGCGTCAAGGTTGCTAAGACCATTGACGACGTGAAGAAGCTGGCCGGTGAAATCCTGGGCATGCAGCTGAAGACGCACCAGACCGGTCCTGAAGGCCAGAAAGTTCGCCGCCTGTACATTGAAGACGGCGCCGACATCAAGAACGAACTGTATGTGTCCCTGGTGACCGACCGCGCCACGCAGAAGGTGGCCCTGATCGCTTCCAGCGAAGGCGGTATGGACATCGAGGAAGTGGCGCATTCCACGCCCGAGAAAATCGTCACCGAGATGATCGACCCGCTGACCGGCATTACCCCCGAGCAGAGCAAGAAGGTGGCTGCAGCCATCGGCTTGACCGGCGTGTCTATTGACCAGGCCGTAGACATCTTCGCCAAGATCTACAAGTGCTACATGGACACCGATGCGTCCTTGGTGGAAATCAACCCGTTGAACTGCGACTCCAAGGGAAACCTGATGGCCCTGGACGCCAAGTTCAATTTCGACCCAAATGCGCTGTTCCGCCACCCAGAAATCGTCGCCTACCGCGATCTGGACGAAGAGGACGCTGCCGAAGTGGAAGCCTCCAAGTTCGACCTGGCCTACATCAGCCTGGACGGCAACATTGGTTGCCTGGTGAACGGCGCCGGCCTGGCCATGGCCACCATGGACACCATCAAGCTGTACGGCGCTGAGCCTGCCAACTTCCTGGACGTGGGCGGCGGTGCCACTCCCGAGAAGGTCACCGAAGCCTTCAAGATCATGCTGAAGAACAAGAAGGTTGAGGCCATCATGGTCAACATCTTCGGCGGCATCATGAAGTGCGACACCATCGCCACCGGCGTGATCACGGCCTGCAAGGCAGTGAACCTGTCTGTGCCTCTGGTCGTGCGTATGAAGGGCACCAACGAAGACCTGGGCAAGAAGATGCTGGCCGAGTCCGGTCTGCCCATCATCAGTGCGGACAGCATGGCTGAAGCGGCCGAAAAAGTTGTCGCAGCCGTTAACGCCCGCTAAGGAATCGTCATGTCCATCTATATCAACAAAGACACCAAAGTCATCACCCAAGGTATTACCGGCAAGACCGGCCAGTTCCACACTGAAAAGTGCCAGGAATACGCCAACGGTAAAAACGCTTTCGTCGCGGGTGTGAACCCCAAGAAGGCCGGCGAGTCGATTTTCAATATCCCAATCTACGCCTCCGTCAAGGAAGCGGCTTCGGAAACCGGCGCAACCGTGTCGGTGATCTACGTGCCGCCAGCCGGCGCTGCTGCCGCGATCTGGGAAGCCGTTGAAGCCGATCTGGACCTGGCGATCTGTATTACCGAAGGCATCCCCGTCAAAGACATGCTGGAAGTGCGCAACCGCATGAAGGCCAAGGAAGCCGCTGGCGGTAAGAAGACCCTGCTGCTGGGCCCCAACTGCCCCGGTCTGATCACTCCTGACGAAATCAAGATTGGCATCATGCCCGGCCATATCCACCGCAAGGGTCGGATTGGCGTGGTCAGCCGTTCCGGCACGCTGACCTACGAAGCTGTGGCGCAACTGACCGAAATCGGTCTGGGTCAATCCAGCGCCGTCGGCATCGGTGGCGACCCGATCAACGGTCTGAAGCATATCGACGTGATGCAGGCTTTCAACGAAGATCCAGATACCGATGCGGTCATCATGATCGGTGAAATCGGTGGTCCGGACGAAGCTGAAGCCGCTCGCTGGTGCAAGCTGAACATGAAGAAGCCTATCGTTGGCTTCATCGCTGGCGTGACCGCTCCCCCCGGCAAGCGCATGGGCCACGCCGGTGCGCTGATCTCCGGTGGCGCCGACACGGCGGATGCCAAACTGGCTGTGATGGAAGAGTGCGGTTTCACCGTGACACGCAATCCATCCGAAATGGGCAAGCTGCTGAAAGCTCTGCTGAAGTAATAGAGGTTGCCGCTACAGGCAGCCTTCGAATCCATGCCGGGCACCTTGGGTGCCCGGCGTTGTTTTAACGTGCTTGTAGAGGGCGGTATATGTTTTTTGGACTAGATTTCACCTCGCCCCTGTTCTGGAGCGCGTTTGGCTCGATTGTTTTGGCCAATATCGTCCTGAGCGGCGACAACGCCGTGGTAATCGCCATGGCAGCCCGCACTTTGAAGCCAGAGCAGCAGCAGAAAGCCATCGTATGGGGCAGCGCTGCCGCCATCGTGATGCGGATTGTGCTGACGGTGGTGGCCATCAAATTGTTGGCTATGCCGTTTCTGAAGTTGCTGGGCGCGGCCTTGCTGGTGTATATCGGGGTGGATCTGCTCAAGGACGAGGGCGAAGGCGATGGCGGGCATGGCAAGCAGATCCATGGGTTGCTGGCGGCCATTCGGACTATTTTGATTGCCGATCTGGTCATGAGTCTCGATAACGTGCTGGCCGTGGCAGCAGCAGCCAACGGAAATGTTCCTTTGTTGGTGCTGGGTTTGTTGGTGAGCATTCCCTTGATCGTGTTTGGCGCCACTTTGCTGACCAAGGTGATGGAGCGATTTCCCATCATCATTACGATTGGTGCGGCGCTTTTGGGATTTTTGGCGGGTGAAATGCTGTTGACGGATCCGGCCGTTGTGACCCAGTTTGGCGAAACCAAGGAGCAGACCGTGAATTTTGCCGGTGTGATCGGCGCCGTATTGGTGGTTGCTTTGGGTACTTGGTTGCAAAAGCGCAGCAATTCCACGCCAGTTTGATTCGCACACCCTCTATTTTTAGGATGTGACGTGAAAAACTGCCCCGCTGCGGGCTTTTTTTGCCGCCTAGTTGTAACAAAATACAGCGGAAATAGATGTCTGCATCTGATGCGCAGAGGCGAAAGGCGGATCATTTATGTGCTCAGGCTCAAGGTCGTGGCAAACTAGACCTAGCCGGTTCATATCCCGCAAGCCGTCTATTGCATTGGAATTTCACGAGCTCAGTTCGACAACAAGATGATTTACGAGTTCTGTACGCAGACCCACCCTGGTCTTTTGCGCGAAAACAATGAAGACGCTGCGGCTTTTGACGAGCCCAGCGGGTTGGCGGTATTGGCGGACGGTATGGGGGGCTACAACGCAGGCGAGGTCGCCAGCAGCATGGCGACTACGTTTGTCCACACCGAGTTGGCGCGGTGGCTGTTAGAGGCAGGGTCCCAGGCGAGTGGCCGGGATCTTCGCCGAGCCATGGATGCTTGCGTGCACAACGCCAATTTGGCGGTGTACACCGCAGCCAACGTGAATGAGCATTACGCGGGCATGGGTACGACCTTGGTGGTGGGCATCTTTCAAGATAGCCGTGTGCTGGTGGGCCATATCGGCGATTCACGGTGCTATCGTTTTCGGCGCAATGTATTGCAGCAAATCACCAAGGACCATTCTTTGTTGCAGGAGCAACTGGATGCAGGACTGATTACGCCTCAGCAGGCTGCGACATCCAATAACAAAAATTTGGTGACACGTGCCTTGGGGATAGATGACAGCGTGCTGCTGGAGGTGCATGAGCATGGGGTAGAAGAAGGTGACCTGTACCTGATGTGTTCGGACGGGCTCTCGGATATGGTCGATGATGCGCCGATCGCACGTATCATGGAGACCGACGCCCCACTTGCGCAAAAGGCCAGACAGCTGATTAGCATCGCCAATGCGCATGGTGGGCGAGATAATATTACGGTCCTGCTTGTCCAAGCGGTGGCCGGCGCCAAGAAGCGGGGACTCGTATCCCGGCTATTGGGAAGCTAGATCCATTCACAGGTGCCAATTCCATGAATAGACACGGTAACTGACCATGCCAAAACTGATTGTTTCAATCGACGGCGTAGTCATCAAAGAGGTGCAGTTGACCAAAGACCGCACGACGCTGGGCCGTAGGCCGTATAACGATATCGTGATCGATAACTTGGCGATCAGTGGGGAGCATGCGGTGGTACTGATGGTGGGCAATGAAGTCCATCTGGAGGACTTGAACAGCACCAATGGCACCTACATCAACGGTAAGGCAGCCCGCAAGCAAATTTTGCAGAACAATGATCTGATTGAAGTCGGCAAATACAAACTCAAGTTTGTGGGCGACGGCATGGATTCGGGTTTCGAGCGCGGCATGGCTTCTCGGCCCAGCCCTTTGGCCGGTGGTGTTGGCCAGCAGGTGCGCCGTGTGTCGCACCATTCGGCATCCATGCCGCTGGTGGGGGCTGAAATAGCGCCGCATATTACGGCCGCCATACGCGTGTTGTCCGGTGCAGCGGCAGGGCGTGAGGTCACCTTGACCAAAATAGTAACGACTTTGGGTAAGCCAGGCATTGCTGTTGCTGCGATTACGCGCCGCCCGCACGGCTATGTTGTGGTGCATGTAGAAGGTGATACCCAGCCCGTGCTCAATGGCAGTGCGATAGGGGCTACGCCGGTGGCGCTGAAAAATGGCGATCTCTTGCAGTTGGCTGGCACACAAATGCAGTTTGTGCAGCCTTGACAAAACCGGTGTCTGGTTGAAGCATGGGCACCGCGCTGCTTCAAGAAGTCTACTTCCGTAGCTGACACCGATGGGATGGCGCGGCCCATTTTCAAAATGAATCAAAGGGTCTGGTCATGAAGGTCCGTGTGCTGGGATGCTCTGGTGCCATTGCCAAAGACTGCAGAACCACGTCCTTTTTGGTTGATTCTGATGTCTTGATTGATGCCGGTACCGGCGTTGGCGATCTCACATTGGATGAAATGTGCGCAGTCAACCACATCTTCCTGACCCATTCCCACTTGGACCACGTTGCAGCGCTGCCCCTGATGGTGGATGCTGTGGCTTCTCAGCGGACCGGACCATTTCAGATTTATGCGCTGGCCGGCACCATTGCCGCGCTCAAAGCGCATATTTTCAATAATGTGATTTGGCCAGACTTCAGCGTGATTCCCTCAGAGGCTGAGCCATTTATCCGTTTCAACGAAATCAGCTTGGGTCAGATAGTGCACGTCCGTGACAAGCGTATTGAGGCCTTGCCTGCCGTACATTCTGTGCCCGCCGTGGGTTACGCCGTATCCGCAGATGGGCCAAGCTGGGTATTCACAGGCGACACGGAGCGCAACCCAGCATTCTGGCTGCGCTTGGCGCAGCTGGATGTAGCCGCTCTGGTGATTGAAACTGCGTTCAGCAACCGCGAAAAAGATCTGGCCCGTCGTAGCCTGCACTTGTCCCCTGCGACCTTGGCGGAGGAACTTAAATGCATTGGCGAGCAGCAGTTCCCGATTTTCATCACCCACACCAAGCCGTTCGAGACCAAGTTGATCATGGATGAGATTGCCCAGTTTGAGGCAGTATTACCGTTGGATCGCACCGCCCCCCATGACATCCGTTGGTTGCAGGCGGGGCAGGCGTTTGAAGTTTAGTTAGTCGCACGGTGAAGATGTCAAAATTGTCATTCTTTCGCGAGCAAACCAATAAGGTGACATTGCTGTCAGGGACTGATGGATTTTTTGACCGGAATCGACATGTGCAGACTCAATCCGTGGCATATTCCTCTGGCACGTAATGTGCTGGGTATGCTCGTCTCAACATTTTCTTTTAGGAGCTTATCAATGAAGCGATCTCTGCAAAAAGGCTTTACCCTCATCGAATTGATGATTGTGGTGGCAATTATTGGTATTCTGGCTGCGGTAGCGTTGCCTGCATATCAAGATTACACCGTACGAGCCAAGGTTTCTGAGGTGATTTTGGCTGCTTCATCTGCCAAGACGTCGATTTCTGAAGCAGCACAGGTTTTTGGTCAAATGCCGGATGTTGCTAGTGCAACGGTGAACAATCAAGTTTCCAAATACGTAAGTGCGGTTTCTTATACGACCACGGCAACAACGAACGGCACCGTCACAGCCACTGGTCAAGGTGAAGCTCGAATTGCTGGCTCTAATATCCAGTTGGTTGGTACCTATTCGTCCACGACCGGGCAGGTTATCTGGATTTGCTCTGGCACGATTACGGCTAAGTACCGCCCTGCAAGCTGCCAAGGTACTTGATAGATTTTTTTATTAAAAAGGCCTCCTTCGGGGGGCTTTTTTTATGTGTATAAAATTCGCATTGGGCAGTATTTGTCGTAATAAAACTGGAATATTTTCATTTTGAAACAGCCAATTCCTCCTTTGTGGTTGGGCCTCTGGGTTCCGTTGCTCGCAATGGCATGGCTCATTCCCAATCATTATTATCCGTGGGCCACATTTCATACGGATGCGTGGGTTGCGGTAATGTTGTCTTTTGCGGCATTGGCCGTCATTGTGCGGTCGAGTGAAGGAGTCGATTGGCATGGCCTACCTGTATTTGTAGCCATACTTTCCCTTGTTCCATTTATGCAGTTTTTTGCGGGAATGATTCCGTACGCGGGTCAGGCTTGGGTATGCACTGCCTATTTATTGGGTTTTTTATGCGCGCTGTTAATTGGTTCTCGCTGGGAGGCCTCCACGCCTAATATGGCTGCTGATGGCTTATTTCTTGCGATTGGCATTGCCGCCATGGTATCTGTCTGTTTGCAGCTGCGGCAGTGGTTAGGCATAACGTTCGATTTTGATAAATTAGAGGTTTGGGCTGCGGAATTTTCACCTGGTCGTCCATCTGCGAATTTAGGACAACCTAACCAACTGGCGACCTTGCAAATTTGGGGGTTGTTGGCTTGTGCATGGGGAATATGTAGAAAAAAGATTGGAATTACATTTTCTATTGCCGCAGCGTTGATTTTGTTGTTTGGTATAGTGATGACTCAATCACGGATGGCATTTTTAGCTTTGTTTGTGATTATGTGTGGGACCTGGGCTTGGCGAAAGCTATGGCTTTCTCCTCGAGTACCTCAAGCGGTAACACTGCTTTTTTTATATTTTGTTGTTTGTACATTTTTATTGCAATATTTCAGCAAAATATTAGGGCTCGACGTAGAAATTCGTGCCACCTCTTTGGGCGGCGCTTCTACGCAGTTGCGACTTAAAGCCTATAGCTTGTTCTTGGATGCAGTCGTAAGAAGTCCATGGTCGGGGTATGGCTGGAATCGGTTGGCTGTTGCGCAATTGGCGGTTGCACAAGATCACGCAAATTTGACTGCATTTTTTCTTCAATCCCATAATTTATTTCTGGATTTGGTTCTTTGGTGTGGCATTCCCATAGGCGGGGCCGCCGCTTTTTATTTATCGGTATGGATAATTGGTTCGCTTAGAAGAGTCTCAAATAAATACGATGCAATTCTAATTGCATTTATTCTTTCCGTTGGGGTCCATGCAATGCTGGAGTTGCCTTTGCATCATGCCTATTTTCTTTTGCCGACAGGATTGGTAATGGGTATGTTGAATCAAAGCCTACACAATCGAGTTCTATTTAAAATTAATCGATGGGCGATGTTATTAATGTTTTTGGCGATTTTTACATTGTTGGGTTTTATTGTTAGAGATTATTTTCGGGTTGATGCAAGTTTTAGGGCGTACCGGTTAGAAGTCGCCCGCGTTGGAAACTTACCCCCTGGTGAGATTCCTGATGTTGTTTTGTTAAATGATTTGGCAGAGTTCATTCGCTACGCACGAAAAGATGTTGATTCTGATATAAGTGATGAAGATTTGCAGGGTTTGAAAAAAATCACAAGCAGTTTTCCAACACCATCAAATATGTTAAATCTGGCTAAGGCACTCGCCTATCGTCACCAAACGAAAGAAGCATACGAGTGGATAGAGAAAATTGAAAATGTTTTACCGAGGGGGTCTTTCCAGGATTTGCAGCGTATATGGATAAACCTATCGCTGACAGAGCCTGCTATTGCAGCTGTGAAGTGGTCGATTCCTGCCCAGCATCCGTAATCCGCGACTTACCCGTTGAAAGTTTTTTATATTAGAAATTACGTGAACTTGTTGTGTTGTATTAATGCGTGCGCTGGACCTCATTGACTGGCGGTTCTGGGTAGCGTGTGCCGTGCTTGCGCTTCCCTGGCTTAATCCATTCGCACCGGGCCCCACTTCAGCCGTTGGCCCCTGGTTGACTTCGTGCTGTGTGGTGGCTGTGCTGTTGTTGGCGCAGCTCTTTTGGTCCGTGGATCTTCGTGCTTCGGTGCTTGGCTGGCCTCGCGTCGCCGCCAGTGCCTGGCTGCTGGCAGGCGCACTCAGCAGCGCCATCGGCCTTGTCCAGTACTTCGGCCTAAGCGCGCAATTGACGCCTTGGGTAAATGCCACCCCGCTGGGCGAGGCGTTTGGTAATTTGCGGCAGCGCAATCAGTACGCCAGTTTGACCAATATCGCTTTTGCCGCCTTGCTGTGGTGGGTGGTGCAGGCCAAGCCGGTGGTGAGCGCTGCTTGGCTGCGGGGCACTCAGCTGGGTCTGGCTGTGCTGCTGGCGGTGGGGAACGCGGTGTCGTCTTCCCGCACGGGCATGTTCCAGATGCTGGTGTTGCTGGCCCTGGTGCTGCTGTGGGGCGGCTGGCGGTGGGCGGATGTGCGTAGGGTGGCGGTGGCCCATGTGCTGGCCTATGTGGCTGCGTTGATGCTGTTGCCGATGCTCATCGGCCTGGACCCCTGGTCCAGCGGGGCCTGGGCGCGCCTGCAGGCGGGGGATGCGGTGTGTTCCAGCCGGTTGACTCTGTGGCACAACGTGTTGACCCTGATTTCCTTGCGTCCCTGGGGCGGCTGGGGCTGGGGCGGGCTGA
This sequence comes from Rhodoferax sp. GW821-FHT10B06, assembly GCF_059415605.1. Classification (NCBI taxonomy): domain Bacteria; kingdom Pseudomonadati; phylum Pseudomonadota; class Betaproteobacteria; order Burkholderiales; family Comamonadaceae; genus Rhodoferax; species Rhodoferax sp. GW821-FHT10B06. The sequence goes on from NZ_JBWKNO010000005.1 coordinate 195,999, forward strand.
ACTACGCGCACTACATCACCCTGTTTGATGGCCCGCGCTTTTGCGACATCCTGGACAACGCGCACAACCTGCCCCTGCACCTGGCGGTGGAGTTGGGCATCCCTGCGGCGTTGATTGCATGCGGCCTGTTGTTGTATTGGGTGCTGCGGTCGAAACCCTGGGCAGAAACGGATGCCACACGTCAGCTTGCCTGGTCGGTGCTGGCGGTGATCGGACTGCACAGCCTGCTGGAATATCCGCTGTGGTACGGGCCGTTCCAGATCGCGGCTGGCCTGGGCGTACTGTTGCTCTGGCGAGGCCCATCGTTATTTGAAAGAAATCGGGCTCTGGCGCAGTTAATCTGTGCGCTGCTAGCTACTGCATTGATAGCATTTTGCAGCTATGTGGCCTGGGATTACCACCGCATCAGCCAGATCTATTTGTCGCCTGATGACCGTGATCCTGCTTACCGTATGGACACCCTGGACAAGCTGCATGCGAGCTGGATGTTCCATGACCAGGTGGAGTTTGCCGAGCTGTCAATTACGCCGCTGACCTTGGCCAATGCGCCTGAGCAGTACCGCATGGCGCTGGAGATGCTGCATTTCTCGCCCGAACAACGTGTCATAGAGCGGGTGATAGACGCCGCCTTGCTGCTGGGGCGGGACCGGGATGCGGTCTTCCATCTGGCGCGCTACCAGGCGGCTTTTCCGGAGGGGTATGCCGAGTGGATGGCTGCGCACCGGGCGCCACCACGGCCCTAGGAGCCCGTCTGGCTAGTCGGTGTTGAGCTCCACAATGCCGTCCACAAACTCCTTGATGGCCTGTTGCGCCTTGCTGTCGATGGACGTGAACTCCACAGGGCATTTGTAGGCGCCCTGCACCTCGGTCACGCGCAGCACCTTGGCGTAGATGTCGGTCAGCTCGCCGCTGAGCAGCGATAGCGACAGCGCCATCTTGATATCGTCGAACGGCAGCAGGGGCACCGGGCTGAGGACAAACATCCCGCCATAGCCCAGGTCCACGATGCGGCCCGCGTACTGCCGGGGAATGACGGACTTGCCGTCAAGCACCTGGAAGGCCAGCGGCATGTCTACCTCTACCCGCGGGCTGTTGCGTACCTCGCGCCGCGGCGTGGTCATCGGGTGGCTGCCGCGCAGGGCCAGCAGCTCGACCATGCGCACGCTGCCTTTTTTGCCTTTGACCTGTACCTCGTTGATGTCGCCGACGTCGATGTAATCCTTGGCCAGCTGGTAAGTGCTTTCGCTGAGCAGGATTTGCCCGCGCAGACTGTGCGACTCGACCCGGGACGCCAGGTTGACCTGGTCGCCGATGACGGTGTATTCGGTGTACAGCTTTGATCCCAGGTGGCCCACCACCACGTCGCCGGTGTTGATGCCTATGCCCATGTACAGCGGACTCATGCCCAGGTGCTGGTTTTGCGCGTTGATGTCGTCCATGGCCAGCTGCATCTCGATGGCGCAGGCCAGCGCCGCCTCAATCGGGTTGTCCAGCGCCTTGGGCGCGCCAAACAGCACCATGATGCCGTCGCCCATGAATTTGTCGATGCTGCCGCCATGGTGCAGGATGATTTGGGTCATGCGTTCCAGGTAGCGGTTCAGGGCGGTCACCATGTCCATGGCGCTACAGGCTTCCGCCATGGCGGTGAAGCCACGCAGGTCGGACAGCAGAATCGTTACCTGCCGGGTTTCGCTGTCTATGGCGTGGGCCGCGGCACGGTTAATCGCCTCGTTGACGGCCTGCAGGCGGGCTGCATCACCTTGTGGAGATTGGGGATTGCCGGGGTCGAATATTTCGACCAATCTGGCGGCAAGTTGTTTCCGATCGACGTGCCACATGGTGACTCCCGCAGTTCAGCGACAGACCAGAATAGCAGAACCAAGCCGTGCCATTCAATCCTATGCGGTGGGCGCATCCGCCCGGTAGCTGCCGGACTGGCCACCGTCTTTTTGCAGGACCCGCACCGCCTCGATCACCATGCCGCGGTCAACCGCCTTGCACATGTCGTAGATGGTCAGTAGCGCGACCTGGACCGCGCACAGCGCCTCCATTTCCACGCCGGTAGGGCCCACGGTTTCCACGGTGGCACGGCACTCCACCGCCGGTGGTTGGGCATGGCAGACGAAGTCCACGGCCACCCGGGTCAGCGCCAGCGGATGGCACAGCGGCACCAGATCGCTGGTCTTCTTGGCGGCCTGGATGCCGGCGATGCGGGCGATGCCCAGCACATCACCCTTTTTGGCGTTGCCGCCCTCGATCAGCGCCAGCGTGGCGGCCTGCATGGCGATACGCCCGTTGGCCACTGCCGTGCGATGGGTATGGGCCTTGGCGGCCACATCGACCATATGGGCTTGGCCGTGCGCATCAAAATGCGTCAAAGAGGGCATGCCCGGCCTCCGTTACGATTTACAAAGTGTTCACTCATTTCGCGGATCATACGGCCATGCTTTATTGGAAAGATCGTTTCAGGGCTTCGGCCATCCATCTGGGTCTTTGCTTATGCGTCGCCTTGCTGGCGGGCTTGCTGGTGCTGGGCGTGTGGTACCCCTATCCGTACCGCGAGATCTCTGGCGGGCGTGAGCTGTTTATGCTGGTGGTGGCGGTGGACGTGGTGTTGGGCCCGCTGCTGACCTTCGCCATCTTCACCCGCAGCAAGCCCTGGCGCGTGCTGCGGCGTGACTTGGTCGTTATTGCCCTGTTCCAGCTGGCGGGCCTGGGCTATGGCTTGTGGACGGTGTACCTGGCGCGGCCGGTGCACCTGGTGTTTGATATCAGCCGCTTCCAGGTCGTGCACGCAGTAGATGTACCTGAGGTGTTGCTGGACAAAACGCCCCCTGGTATACGTGCCTTTCCCCTGGATGGTCCCAGCCTGCTATCTGTGCGGCCCTTCAAGGATAACAACGAAAAAATTGACGTCACCCTGGCTGCCATGGGCGGTGTGGACGAGGCGGCACGCCCCGACCTGTGGCAAAGCTATGCCGCCGGCCAGGCCGGCGTGCTGAAGTTTGGCAAGCCGACTGCGGAACTCAAGACACGTTTCCCCGACCAGGCCGCTGCCATCGACCAGGTGTTGGCCGCCGCCGGGCATACTGCGCAGAACACGCTCTACCTGCAGATGGTGGGGCGCAAAAGTTTCTGGACCGTGTTTGTCGATGCCCGTACCGCCCAGGTGGTGGCCTTTCTGCCGCTGGATTCATTTTGAAAAAATACAGACAAAATAGGCCGTTGGCGCAGGTATTACGTGCACCAATAGCTCATCTTTTGATAGCGTCCAATGTGATGATGGCCTGGCCTGCTGTGGCCCAGGCGCAGGGCGCTGGGGGCTCCCAATTGCCCAGCCTGGGCGACGGCAGCAGCATGAGCACCAGTGCCGAGCGGCGCCTGGGTGAGCGCATCGCCCGAGAGTTGTACCGTGACCCGGACTACATCGACGACCCGGTGCTGGTCGAATATGTGCAAAGCATCTGGCAGCCCTTGCTGGACGCGGCCCGCCAGCGTGGCGAACTCACAGATGAGATGGACCAGCGCTTCGCCTGGGAGGTGCTGATGGGCGCCGACCGCACCATCAATGCTTTTGCCCTGCCTGGCGGCTACCTGGGCCTGCACCTGGGTCTGGTGGGGGTTGTCACAAGCCCGGACGAGCTGGCCTCGGTGCTGGGGCATGAGCTTAGCCACGTTACCCAGCGGCATATCTCCCGCATGATGGAATCCCAGGGTCGGACCACGCCCTGGCTGATCGGTGCGATGATTCTGGGCGCCCTGGCGGCCAGCAAAAGCCCGGATGCGGCCAATGCCATGATCGTCGGCGGGCAGGCGGCCGCGGTGCAGAACCAGCTGAACTTCTCGCGCGACATGGAGCGCGAGGCCGACCGCATAGGCTACGGCGTGATGACCCAGGCCGGCTTCGACCCGCTGGGCTTTGTCAGCATGTTCGAAAAGCTGCAGCAGGCCTCGCGCCTGAGTGACAACGGCTCTTTTCCCTACCTGCGCACCCACCCGTTGACTACCGAGCGCATTGCTGACATGCAGTCGCGCCAGGCCCTGGATGCGCGCCCCGCGCCGCGTCCGCCCAGTGCAGTCCATCCCATGATGGCCGCCCGCGCCCGGGTGCTGGGCAGTCCCGGCGTGGATTTGCTGCGCGCCTGGGTTGGTGAAGCAAAAATGCTGCGCCCCACCGGCCCGGCCATGGACACCCGTGCCGCTGCTGTGCTGTATGCGGGCACTTTGGCTGCCATGCGCCAGCGCGACTTTGTGCAGGCACGCAGCCTGGTGGAACGGCTGCAAGCCCTGGTGACACCCGAACCCGCAGCCGCGCGCCTGGCGCGCTTGCTGGCAGCTGAAATCGAATGGAACGCGGGTGATGCGGTGGCCACGGCGGCCTTGCTGGATCTACAGGCACCGGGCCGGCCTGAACTGCTGCTGGGCTCCCAGGTGCGTACCCGCCTGGGCCAGGCGCCCGAGGCTATTGCCCGGCTGCAGCCCTGGGTGGCCTTGCATCCGCGCGATGGCACGGCCTGGCAGCTGCTGGCGTCGGCTTACAACGCCCAGGGCCAGACCCTGCGCGCGATCCGCGCCGAGGCCGAGATGCAGGTGGCCCGGCTGGACTACAACGGCGCGCTGGACCGCTTCCGTGCGGCGCAGGACATGGTGCGTCATCCCCCGCCGGGTAGCGGGCCCGTGGATGACATCGAAGCGTCCATCATCGACACCCGCACCCGCCAGGTCCAGGCACACCTGAAAGAGCTGGCGCAGGAAAAATAAGCCTGTGCGGCGGTGTGGTTCGGATGCTTAGGAGATTGCGGCGTCGATCACGATGCCCAGCGCCGAGTACAGCAAGGAGCCGATCAAGGCTGCTGTGAACCCGGTCACATGGAAGCCCACCAGCAGGCCGGACGCCGACCAGAACATCAGCGCGTTCACCACGAACAGGAACAGCCCCAGCGTGAGGATGGTGACCGGCAGGGTCAGTACCACCAGCACCGGGCGCAACACCGTGTTCAGCAGGCCGATCACCAGGGAGGCGATCAGCGCGACCGTGAAGCTTTGCACTTGCACGCCGTTGTACAAATGGGCCACCAGAAGTAACGCGGCTGCGCTCAGCAGCCATTTGAGTAGGAGTTTCATGGCCCCAAGGATACGCCGATTAGCGTGCCTGCTTTAAGCCGACGGCTGGGCTTTACGCCGGGCGCTCCAACTGCCCGTGGCCAGCACGCCGGCGATGGCGATGGCATACAGGCCCCAATGCGCAGCGGTACTCCAGGGCGCCGTCGGGCCGAACACCGATGCCAGCAGGGACTCGCCCACGATCATCTTGGCCGCGGTGAAGGCCAGTACGGCAGCACCCAGCTGGATGATGATGGGAAAGCGTTCCACCAGTTTCAGCACCACCGTGCTGCCCAGTACCACGATAGGCACGCTGACCAGCAGGCCGATGATCACCAGGTCAAACGCCCCATGCGCGGCGCCGGCCACGCCCAGCACGTTGTCAATACCCATCAGCGCGTCGGCGATCAGAATGGTCTTCATGGCGCCCCAGAAGGTGGTGACTGCCGGGCCGTCATGGGCGTCTTCGCTGCCCTGGTCGGCTAGCAGTTTGTAGGCAATCCAGAGCAGGCCCAGGCCGCCGACCAGCATCAGGCCGGGAATCTTCAACAGCCAGACCACGCCGATGGTCATGGCCGAGCGCACGATGATGGCGCCGACCGTGCCCCAGACAATTGCCTTTTTTTGCAGATGCTGGGGCAGGCTGCGTGCGGCCAGCGCGATCACGATGGCGTTGTCCCCCGCCAGCACCAGGTCAATCAGGATGATGGCCAGCAGGGCGGACCACCAAGGGGCTGATAAAAATTCCATAAAAACACTCCATTGCCGTCACTGTCACATTGGGTCAGCGCAAACGGGTAGATCGGGTGTGGATGGAGTAAGTGGCCGCCAAGCACGCTTCGATCCCCGCCATTGCCGGTGGGTCTCGAAGGTCTTGCTCGGCACGGGTCCTGCGACCATGCCCCACGCGCCGGATGCCGCTAGGGCAACGTGTTGACGACGGGTGGATACCCACAGGCTGTGCCATGGGCGGGAGCTACTCCCCTTCAACCCCCAATTAGACCATAGCAAAGATGTAACTGGCAGATGTATTTCTTGAGATCCAGGCAAGGGCATAGGGGTGGAAAACGGGGCTATGATCCATCCCCCTCCGTTGCGACTCACGCGACACCCGCAGCAGCCTTTCACGCCCCCATGGCCGGAATCCACATCACTGACATCGAAGCCGCCATCAATTATTGGCGGGCCCGCAAGCCGTCAACCGATGGTGTGACCCTGTGTGCCGAACTGCGCGCACTGGCCGAGGTGTATGCGTTGATGGTGTACCACCACGAGGACGAGGCGGACGAAGCCTCGATGCCGCCCAAGGCCTATGACGCCTGGCTGGGCTGGTACCAGACTACGCCCGATACGCCTTGCATCGCCATCTGCTCCACCTTCCAGGGCGACGCCTTGTGCAAGGGGTGTGGCCGCACGTTTGAAGAGGTTCAGCTCTGGCCCGCCATGGGCCCGGCAGAAAAGCGTGTGACCTGGCGCCGCATCACTCTGGAAGGCGACTCCTGGCGCTTCAACCGCTATGCCGAGCGCGCCGCCGAAGGGCGCATACCTGCTATTGATTGAATAGCTGCTGGCGCAGACAAAATAAGCGCTAGGGGCCTAAAAGATCAAGAACCCAACGGATAGCTACTCCTTCCAGGGATACCGTGGAACCGGCTCTGCCGAGCCACTGGTATCGCCCCCTGCAAGGGGGTGGCGAAAACGCGTAGCGTGTAGCCTGGGGGTGTGCCTCTATCTACTTCCAGCGGATGCATTCGACATCCACACTGCCTAAATTGCTGCTCAGCGTCAGCGCGCCTTCCTGAATGGTCGCTTGCAGCTGCATGCTGCGCTCCGCCAGGCTGGCCAGGGCCTGAGAGGCTTCGGTGGGCACGCGCCAGACCTGCAGGTTCTGCGGGCGGGACAGCTTGGATTCCATGCCGCGCCACCAGATGTCCGCCGAGGAGCTGAACGGGTACAGCGACACCTGGTCGGACTTGCCGCAGGCCTTGATCAGGGGTTTGTCTTCGGGTTGGCCGACTTCGATCCACAGCCGCGTCTGGCCGGTGAAATCGCGCAGGCTGACATCCGGGTCGTCCGGGTTGCTGAGCCCCGCGCCAAAGGTCAGCACGCCGTCACCTTTGCACACGCTGTTGAGCTGGTAGGCATTCAGCGCCAGCGCCACCAGGCGCACCATCATGCGTTCATCGGTCTCGCTGGGGTGGCGCGCCAGGGTCAGCGCGTGGTCGGCGTAGTAGTTGTGGTCGATGTCGGCAATCTGCAGATTGGCTTTAAAGATCGTGGACTTGAGAGCCATGCTGATTACTATTCTTTTTGTAGCTGCTAGCGCAGGTGATACCTGCGCTAGCAGCTTTCTTTTTCTTAAATTATGCGCGACGTGCCAGATCGGCAGCGATGCCGATGTACGAGCCCGGTGTCATGGCCAGCAAGCGTTGCTTTTCGGCTTCGGGGATCTCCAGCGAGGCGATCAGGCCGTGCAGCGCCTCGGCGGTCACGGTCTTGCCACGCGTGACTTCCTTGAGCTTTTCGTAGGCACCTTGCACGCCAAAGCGGCGCATCACCGTCTGGATCGGCTCGGCCAGCACTTCCCATGAGCTGTCCAGATCTTCGGCCAGGGCTTCTTCGTTGAGTTCCAGCTTGTTCAGGCCGGTCATCAGCGATTGGTACGCCAGCGCGGCATAGCCCACGGCCACGCCCATATTGCGCAGCACGGTGGAGTCGGTCAGGTCGCGCTGCATGCGGCTGATGGGTAGCTTTTCGCTCAGGTGGCGCAGCATGGCGTTGGCCAGGCCCAGATTGCCTTCAGCGTTTTCGAAGTCGATCGGGTTGACCTTGTGCGGCATGGTGCTGGAGCCGATTTCGCCGGCCTTCAGGCGCTGCTTGAAGTAGCCCAGGCTCACATAGCTCCACACGTCGCGTGACCAGTCGATCAAGACGGTGTTGGCGCGGGCGATGGCGTCGAACAGCTCGGCCATGTAGTCGTGCGGCTCGATCTGGATGCTGTAGGGCTGGAAGGTCAGGCCCAGGCCCCAGGGGTTGATGCCGGTGTCGGGGCCGTGCTCTGGCGTTTCGATGACCTTGCGGCTGAAGGCTTCCCAATCGAAGTCGGGCCAGGCGGACAGATGGGCGTTGTAGTTGCCCACGGCGCCGTTCATCTTGGCCATCAGCGGCACATCGGCGATCTTGTCGCGGGCCTTGCTCAGGCGCACCAGCACGTTGGCGACTTCCTTGCCCACGGTGGTGGGGCTGGCGGTCTGGCCATGGGTGCGACTGAGCATGGGCACGTCGGCGAAGGCGTGGGCCATTTCGCGCAGCTTGGTGATCAGCGCGTCCAGGCCGGGCAGCAGCACCTGGCTGCGTGCGCCCTTGAGCTGCAGCGCGTGGCTGGTGTTGTTGATGTCTTCGCTGGTGCAGGCAAAGTGCACGAACTCGCTGGCGTGCTCCAGCTCGGGCCGGGCCTCGAACTTGGACTTGATCCAGTATTCCACCGCCTTGACGTCGTGGTTGGTGGTTTTTTCGATTTCTTTGATGGCCTTGCCATCGGCTTCGCTGAAGTTCTTCACCAGATTCAGCAAATAAGTACGTGCACCGGGTGTCAGCGGCTTGAATTCGGCGAACCCGGCATCGCTCAGGGCAATGAACCAGGCCACTTCGACCTGGACGCGGCGTTGCATATAGCCCAGTTCGCTCATTAAAGGGCGCAGGGCGGCGAGTTTGGCGGCGTAGCGGCCATCCAGTGGCGACAGAGCCGAAATGGTGGATAAAGTCATAAGCGAATTGTAGGTGCCACGCCACGCCCGGTCGTCAGAACGCTGTTGCGCGGGGGTGAATCGATAGAATGGGCCTCAACCAAGCCGCCTGTTCCAGGCCATGTCTCTGTTCTATTGCCCATGAAACTCATTGGATCCCTCAGCAGCCCCTACGTGCGCAAAGTGCGCGTGGTGATGGCTGAAAAAAAACTTGATTACCAGTTTGTGCTGGACGACGTCTGGACTGCCGGTAGCCAGGTGGGGGAGTCCAACCCCCTGGGCAAGGTGCCATGCCTGGTGATGGAGGCCGGCGAAGCCATTTTTGACTCGCGCGTCATCGTGGAATATCTGGACACGCTGTCGCCCGTGGGCAAGCTGATCCCCGCGCAAAGCCGGGAACGGGTAGAGGTCAAGACCTGGGAGGCCCTGGCCGATGGCGTCTGCGAAGCCGGTGTGTTGGCCCGTATGGAATCCACCTGGGTGGAGCGCTCGAACGAGCAGCGCAGCCAGGCCTGGATAGACCGCCAAATGGCCAAGGTGGAGTCCGGCCTCAAGGCCATGGCCCGCGGCCTGGGTGACAAGGCCTTCTGCAGCGGCATCCATTTCAGCCTGTCGGATATCGCGGTGGGTTGCGCTCTGGGTTGGCTGGATTTCCGTTTCCCGGACCTGGCCTGGCGCTCCAATCACCCCAATCTGGCCAAGCTGCAGGAAAAGCTGGCGCAGCGCCAGAGCTTTGTGGATACCAAGCCGCAGTAGTCCGCGCAGCTTGTCCGGTAGCAGCCCCGGTTGCTATACTTCTTACCAGCGCCAATTTGCTCCAGCTTGCGGGCGCTTTATAAATACAGCTAAAGACGGACCGCTCCTGTACCAGCCCGGCCTCGTTTTTAGCGTTGCCGGGTTTTTTATTTCCGTATCTTTTCGTATGGGAGCGCGCTTGATCGCTACACCTCAGTCCGCACACTTTCCAGATAGCCTGCGCTTGCAGGGCGGTGGGTCCATCCGTGCCTACGATCTGGCTTTTGAAACCTATGGCACGCTGAACGCCGACAAGTCGAATGCGGTGCTGGTCTGCCATGCGCTGAACGCCTCGCACCACGTGGCCGGCGTGTACGCCAACCAGCCCAAGTCGGCCGGCTGGTGGGACAACATGGTGGGCCCGGGCAAGCCGTTGGACACCGACCGCTTTTTCGTCATCGGCGTGAACAACCTGGGCTCCTGTTTTGGTTCCACCGGGCCCATGCATGTGAACCCCGATTCCGGCCAGGTCTATGGTGCAGACTTCCCTGTGGTGACGGTGGAAGACTGGGTCAACGCCCAGGCACTGCTGCTCGATCAGTTGGGCATCCGCAAGCTCGCTGCTGTGATGGGCGGCAGCCTGGGCGGCATGCAGGCCTTGGGCTGGACGCTACAGTATCCAGAGCGTGTGGGGCATGCGGTGGTGATCGCCAGCGCGCCCAATCTGACGGCCGAGAACATCGCCTTCAACGAGGTGGCGCGCCGCGCCATCGTTACCGACCCGGACTTCCACGGCGGCCACTTTTACCAGCATGGGGTGGTGCCGCAGCGCGGCTTGCGCATCGCCCGCATGATCGGTCACATCACCTACCTGAGTGATGACGTGATGAACACCAAGTTTGGCCGCCAGCTGATCGGCGATGGCTACCGCTACACCACGCAAGACGCTGAGTTCCAGATTGAAAGCTATCTGCGCTACCAGGGCGACAAGTTCAGCGATTACTTCGACGCCAATACCTATCTGCTGATCACCCGCGCACTGGACTACTTCGATCCGGCGCGGCATTTTGGCGGCAGCCTGACGGGGGCTTTTGCCCAGGTGCAGGCCAAGTTCCTGCTGGTCAGCTTTACGACCGACTGGCGCTTTTCGCCCCAGCGCAGCCGCGAGATGGTCAAGGCCCTGCTGGACAACCGCCGCACCGTGAGCTACGCCGAGATCGACGCACCCCACGGCCACGATGCCTTCTTGCTCGACGATCCGCGCTATATGGCGACCGTGCGGGCCTACTTTGACCGTATTGCTCAAGAGGTGGCGGCATGAGCGCGCACAGCATGATGGAATCCATTGCCCGCCTGGTGCCCCAGGGCGCGCGCGTGCTCGACCTGGGCTGCGGCGACGGCGCCCTGCTGGCCCATCTGCAGGCCACGCGCGGCTGCACTGGCTACGGCATCGAGATCGACGACGCCAAGCTGCTGACCTGCGTGCAGCGCGGTGTGAACGTGATCCAGCTGAACCTGGACGAGGGCCTGGCCATGTTCGACGACGCCTCGTTCGATGTGGTGCTGCAGATCGACACCCTGCAGCATTTGCGCAATGCCGAGGTCATGCTGCGCGAGACGGCCCGTGTGGGCCGCATGGGCGTGCTGGCCTTCCCCAACTTCGCGCACTGGCCGAACCGCATGAGCATTCTGCGCGGCCGCATGCCGGTGACCAAGCGCCTGCCCTACCAGTGGTACGACACGCCGAACATCCGCGTCGGCACCTTCAAGGATTTCGAGGTGCTGGCCGAGAAGAACGACCTGCATATCCTGGACGCCTTTGGCCTGCAGGAAGGCCGCGAGGTGCGCTTCTGGCCGAATGCGCTGGCTGGTACGGCCGTGTTCAAGTTCCAGCGGGGCTGAGATTCGCCAGCCCGTGCAAACGGGTGGCCAGTGTGTGCAACGCCTCGCGCAAGGCTGGCGGCTGCTGCACTTCAAAATCAAATGGCAGTCGCGCCAGCTCACGGGCCAGCCAGTGCACATCGTCGACCTGGCTGTGCAGCAGCACGCCGTCCGCCAGCGGTTGCAGCAAGCCCATGCTGTCAAACAAGGCTTTGCGGGCGGTGTCCAGATCGGTTTTCAACAACACCTCCACCTGTATGGCGCGCGGTAGGCTTGCCACGCCCAGGGCCAAGTGGCGTACCGCATCAAAGTCCTCCGGCGGCACAAAGTGGCGCTCGTTGAATGCCACGGCCTGCACCCGGTCCAGCCGGAACGAGCGCAGCGCGTGCCGTAGATGGCAGTGGCCCACCACGTACCAGCGCCCGCCCCGGTGCGCCAGGCCGTAGGGGTCAAAGTCCCGCGCGCTGGTGGTCTGGTCGGCTGCACGGTAGTCCAGATGCACTTGCTGGTGCCGGTAGGCGGCCAGGCTCAGGGCCAGCAGGGCCTGGTTGTCAGGCACCGGCACGGCGCGTGGCTGGTCCAGTGCCACGGTTTCGCCCAAGGCCCGCACGCGCTGTTGCAAGGCGCTGGGCATCACCCGCTCCAGCTTGGCCTGGGCACTCTCAACCGCCGGTGTGGCCTCTGCCAGGCCCAGTCCGCGCGCGGCCAGCAAGCCCAGGGACACCGCCAGCGCTTCGTCGTCGGTAAACACCATGGGTGGCAGCTTGAAGCCGGGCATCAGGCGGTAGCAGCCATGGCGCCCGCGCTCGGCCAGTATGGGAATGCCCAGGTCTTCCAGTTTGCCGATGTAGCGGCGCAGCGTGCGCCCGTCCACACCCAGGCGCTGCGCCAGGTCGGGGCCGCTCAGGCTGCCGTGGCTTTGCAGCAGCTCCAGCACGGTCAGCACGCGGGTGGTGGGCGAATACATGGCGGCAAGTTTAGGGTTTTATCAGGACCGATTCCGCCCTGATGGAGTTTTAGAGTCTGGGTTTTCAGCTACGGAACGTTCGCACCATGACCCATTACGCCCACCTCTGGCTATTTTTCTTGATGGTTTTAGGCATCATCGCCTTGCCCGGCATGGACATGGCTTTTGTGCTGTCCAACGCCCTGGTGGGTGGGCGCAGGGCGGGCCTGTTCGCCGTGGCGGGCATCGTGGCCGGGGGCATCTGCCACGTGGTGGCGGGTGCGTTAGGTATAGGCTTGCTGCTGCGCCTGGTGCCAGGGTTGATGCAGGTCATGCTGCTGGGCGGGGCTGTCTACATCGCCTGGATTGGCGTGGCCGTGCTGCGCAGCCAGTCGGCCCTGGGTGCCTTGCCCGCCGTGGGCACGCCACCACCTTGGGTCATCTTCCGCCGCGCGGCGCTGACCTGCCTGATGAATCCCAAGGCCTATTTGTTCATGTTGGCCATCTTCCCGCAGTTTTTGCGTCGGGAGTACGGGCCGGTGTGGATACAGGCGGTGGCGCTGGGCGGCATCATCGCCTTGACGCAAACCGCGGTGTACGGCTTTCTAGGCTTGGCGGCGGGCAGCTCGCGGGACTGGCTGGAGCGCCGCCCCCAGGCCGCAGTGGCGGTGGGGCGCTTGGTGGGCGGGGTGTTGGTATTGGGGGCTGTGTGGACGGCAGTGCGGGGCTGGCAAGAGCTTGCTATCTAATTAGTAGCTGCTTGCGCTGGTATTTCCTGCGCTGTAGGCATTTTTCTTGCGGAAAATAAGCCCAGGCCGTTGCCCATGCTTGGCTTATTTGATGAGCAGAACCGGAACGTCTGACGTGGCCAGCACGCGCTGGGCTACCGAGCCTAGTAGCAGATCGCTGATGGCTGTGCGCCCCTTGGAGCCCATCACCACCATGTCGTACTTGCCGGCTTTGGCGCAGGCCACGATTTCCTGCGCCACGTGGCCGGTGCGTACCACCATGTCGTGCCGTATACCGGTGGCGTCCAGCAGCTTTTGGGCGGGCTTGAGGTCTTTTTCGCTGAGTTCACGCAGGTAGTCGGCCACCACCTCAGACCCCACATAGATTTTGGCGTGGCGCAGCGACACGTCGTCGTGTACGTTGATCAAGGTGATGGAGTGCTTGGCCGGTGCCAGCTGGGCGAATAGCTTGCGCGCATATTTGACGGCATGCAGGGCCGATTTTGAACCGTCGATGGCTAGCAGCACTTTCATGGTGTCCCCTTGGATAGGCAAAAGTTCAGCATACGCCTGCGGGCTGACGGCGGGCTGAAAACCTGGTTTTCGGTTCCACGTCGCAGGAGTTTTACACTTGCGGGCTCCGGCCTTATTTTTCTGCCCCTTAGATTGTTGCCCCGATGACCACCGTTCACACCTCCTCCATCCATAGCCTGCCCCTGCTGGCGCGCGGCAAAGTGCGCGACAACTACGCTGTAGGCAAGGACCGCATCCTGATGGTCGCCAGCGACCGCCTGAGCGCTTTTGACGTGATCATGGGCGAGCCTATCCCTGGCAAAGGCATTTTGCTGACGCAAATGGCCTTGTTCTGGTTCGAGCGGTTGGGCCATATCTGCCCGAATCACCTCACCGGTGACGCCCCCGAGAGCGTGGTCCAGCCTGACGAAATCGCCCAGGTGGCGGGCCGCTCCATGCTGGTCAAGCGTCTGCAGCCGATTCCGGTCGAAGCTGTGGTGCGTGGCTACCTGGCCGGCAGCGGCTGGAAGGAATACCAGGAGAACAGCGCCGTCTGCGGTGTCGTGCTGCCAGCCGGCCTGCAAAACGCCTCCAAGCTGCCCGTGCCCATCTACACCCCGGCAGCCAAGGCCGCGGTGGGCGACCATGACGAGAACATCACCTTCGACAAGACCGTGGAAATGATCGGCCTGGACCTGGCCACCCGCATCCGCGACCTGAGCATCCAGATCTACAGCGCTGCCGCCGAGATTGCCCTGGCCAAGGGCGTGATCATTGCCGACACCAAGTTCGAGTTCGGCCTGGATTCCGACGGCACGCTGGTGCTGATGGACGAGGTGCTGACGCCCGATTCCTCGCGCTTCTGGCCCGTCGAAGGCTATGTCGAAGGCACCAACCCGCCCAGCTACGACAAGCAGTTCGTGCGCGACTGGCTGGAGCAGGTGCAGATCGACGGCAAGCCCTGGAACAAGACCCCGCCCGCCCCCCGCGTGCCGCAAGAGGTCATCGCCAAGACCGCCGCCAAGTACCAGGAAGCGCTGCAACGCCTCACGGCCTGAGCGCCCGCCCCCTATGGCCACCCTTGCGGCGCGCAGCCTGGCGCATATCTGGCACCCCTGTACCCAGATGCAGCGTGCGGCCCAGCTGCCGCCGCTGGCTATCAGCCACGGCCAGGGCGTGTGGCTGTATGACGAAGACGGGAACCGCTACTTCGACGCCATCAGCTCCTGGTGGGTGAACCTGTTCGGCCATGCTGACGCGCGCATCAACGCCGCGTTGAAAGACCAGCTGGACCGCCTGCCGCATGTGATGCTGGCCGGCTGCACCCATGCGCCGGCCGTGGAGCTGGCCGAGCGCCTGTCTGCCCTCACCGACGGCGTGCTGGGCCATTGCTTCTACGCCAGCGACGGTGCCTCTGCCGTGGAAATCGCGCTGAAGATGGCCTTCCACCATTGGCGCAACCGGGGCCTGGCCGACAAGCGCGAGTTCGTGTGCTTGCGCCAGGGCTACCACGGCGAAACCCTGGGCGCGCTGGCCGTGACCGATGTGCAGATCTTCCGCGACGCCTACGACCCGCTGCTGATGCAGTCGCACCAGGTCATGTCACCCGACGCGCGCCAGGCCCTGCCCGGCGAATCCGCCGCCGACGTGGCGCAGCGCGCCGCCGCCGAGCTGCAGACCCTGCTGGAGGCGCGTAGCGGCCAGATCGCCGCGCTGATACTGGAGCCGCTGGTGCAGGGAGCCGCCGGCATGGCCATGTACCACCCGGCCTATCTGCAGGCCGCGCGCGCGCTGTGCGACCAGCACCAGGTGCTGCTGATTGCCGACGAGATCGCCGTGGGCTGCGGCCGCACTGGTACTTTCTTTGCCTGTGAACATGCGGGCATCTGGCCGGATTTGCTGTGCCTGTCCAAGGGCATCAGCGGCGGCTATCTGCCCTTGTCCCTGGTGCTGTCGCGCGACAGTGTTTATGACGCCTTTCTGGACGACGACGTGGCGCGCGGCTTCTTGCACTCACACTCCTACACCGGCAATGCACTGGCCTGCCGCGCCGCGCTGGCCGTGCTGGACCGCTTTGCGCAGGATGACGTGCTGGCCCGCAACCGCCAGCAGGCCGCCGGCCTCAGCGCCGCGCTGGCGCCCCTGCAGGCCGACCCGCGCGTGGAGAACTTCCGCCACCTCGGCATGATTTGGGCCTTCGACGTGAAGGAGCCGCTGGTGGGCGCGCGCTTTGCCGAGCGTTTCCATCTGGCCGGCCGCGCCCGCGAGCTGCTGATACGCCCCATAGGCCGCACCGTCTACCTGCTGCCACCGTACTTGCTGGACGACACGCTATCGCCCTGGCTGGCCCGGCAAGTCATGGCCACGCTGGACGATGTGCTGAACCAGATTCCTGAAGATGCTGCTAGACCACCTGAACCGCCAACTGCGTGAGCGCGCGGCCCAGAGCCTGACGCGCACGCGCCGCACTGCCGAGACGCCCTGCGCGCCGCAGCAGCGGGTAAACGGCCGCGACATGCTGGCCTTTGCCAGCAACGACTACCTGGGCCTGGCCCAGCACCCGGTGCTGATCGACGCGCTGGCCGAAGGCGCCCGCCGCTATGGCGCGGGCAGCGGGGCTTCGCACCTGGTCAGCGGCCATTCCCGCGCGCATACCCAGCTGGAAGCCGAATTGGCCGCCTGGCTGGCGCCGCATATTCCCCAGGCGCAGGCCTTGTATTTCTGCACCGGCTATATGGCAAATATGGCTTTGGTGCAGGCGCTATCTGCGCAGAGTGCTACGATTTTTGCAGATAAGCTGAACCACGCCTCGCTGGTGGACGGTGCGCTGCTGTCCAAGGCGCCGTTCCAGCGCTACGCCCACCGCAACCTGGTGGTGCTGGAGCGTCAACTGGCTGCCTGCACAACCCCTATCAAGCTCATCGTCACCGATGCGGTGTTCAGCATGGACGGCGACCTGGCCGACCTGCCCGCCCTGCTGGCCCTGGCCGAGCAATACGACGCCTGGTTGGTGGTGGACGACGCCCATGGCTTTGGCGTGCTCGGCGCGCAGGGGCGGGGCAGCCTGGCCCACTTCGGCCTGCGCAGCGAACGCCTGATCTACATGGGCACGCTGGGCAAGGCAGTCGGCGCGGGCGGCGCTTTCGTGGCCGCCCACCCCACCATCGTCGAGTGGCTGGTGCAAACCGCGCGCCCCTACATCTACACCACCGCCGCGCCGCCGGCCATCGCGCACGCCGTCAGCGCCAGCCTGGCCTTGATCGCCAGCGCCGAGGGCGAGCAGCGCCGTGCCCAGCTGCAGCAGCGCGTAGCCCAGCTGCGTGCCGGCCTGGCAGACTTGATTGCCGCCTATCCCGCTGCCAGCTGGCAGCTGGTGGATTCCGCCAGTGCCATCCAGCCCCTGGTGGTGGGCGACAACGCCGCGGCCATGGCCGTGTCTGCCGCGCTGGACGCCCAGGGCCTGTGGGTGCCCGCCATCCGCCCACCGACTGTGCCCGTGGGCACCGCCCGCCTGCGCATCACCCTCAGCGCGGCGCACAGCCCGCAAGACGTGCAGCGCCTGCTGGACGGCCTGGCCCAAGCCGCCAAGGACCTGTATGACCGACACTGAACCCACTTCCGTACCCGGCGCCCCCGAGGCCGACGCCCTGTTCCTGCGCGACCGACTGGGCCACTTGGCGCGCGGCTGCTTCGTGACCGGCACCGACACCGAAATCGGCAAGACCAGTATCAGCGCGGCCCTGCTGCACTGGTGCAGCCAGCAGGGCTGGCGCAGCGCGGGCCTGAAGCCCGTGGCCGCCGGCGTGGACGGCCGGGGCGTGAACGAAGACGTGCGCGCCCTGCGCGACGCCAGCTCGCTGCTGCTCAGCCATGCCGAGGTCGGCCCGCTGCAGTTCCGCGCTGCCTGCGCGCCGCAGATCGCCGCCGCGCTGGAGGGCCACACCATCGATTCGCAAACCTTGGTGGAGCATGCGCAGTCCTTGGCTGAGCGCGCCGACGTGCTGGTGGTGGAGGGCGTGGGCGGCTTCTGCGTGCCCCTGGGGCCGGACTTCGATACCGCCGACCTGGCCCAGGCCCTGCATCTGCCCGTGGTGCTGGTGGTGGGCCTGCGGCTGGGCTGCATCAACCACGCGCTGCTGACGGCCGAGGCCATCCGCGCGCGCGGCTTGCCACTGGCTGGCTGGGTGGCCAACACGCTGGACCCCGGCATGGAACATATATCGGGCAACCTGGACACGCTGCGCCACGAGTTCATGCGCCGCTACCAAGCGCCCTGCCTGGGGCTGGTGCCGCGCCTAGCCGCCCCCAGCCCGGCTGCCGTGGCCTCGTACCTGGACGCCGACGCCCTGCGCGCCGTGTTCGCCCTATGAGCCTGGCGCCGACCCTGGAGCCCTGCGCGCCCTTCGTGGACGCAGCCTTCTATGCCAACCCCTACCCGGCCTACCAGGCCCTGCGCGAGGCCGGCCCCATCCACTGGAGCACCGAGTTTTTCGGCGGTGCCTGGCTGCTGACCCGCCACGCCGATGTGGAGCAGGTGCTGCGCGACCCGCGCTTTTCCGCCCAGCGCACAGGCGGTTGGGTCACAGACCGCGAGCAAGAGAAGGGCGAGCTGGCCGGCTTCCAGCAGCTGTTCGCCCGCGCCATGCTGTTCCTGGACGCGCCCGACCACACCCGCATCCGCAAGGTGTTGAACGCCGGCTTCAAACCTGAGGCGATCCAGGCCCTGGTGCCGCACATCGAGCACACGGTGAACCAGCTGCTGGATGCGGTGGCCGACCAGCCCAGCTTCGACTTCATGCAGGCCGTGGCCCGTCCGCTGCCGGTGCGCGTCATCGCCAAGATGATGGGCATAGACGACGCGGCCAACGCCGACTTCGTCACTTGGTCCGACGACCTGGCGGTATTCATCGGCGCCCCGCTGGCCACCCACGCCCAGGCGCGCCGCGCCCAGGCCAGTCTGCTGGCCATGGGCCGTTACTTCGAAACCCTGGTGGCACAGCGCCGCCAGAGCCCGGGCGACGACCTGGTCAGCCGCCTGCTGCAGGCTGAAGATGCCGGTGATATCCACAGCCACGCCGAGCTGCTGGCCCAGTGCGCCATGCTGCTGTTCGCCGGCCATGAAACCACGCGCAATCTGCTGGGAAATGGCCTGTATGCGCTGCTGAGCAACCCGGATCAATGGCAGCGCCTGCAACAAGAGCCTGCCTTGCTGCCCGGCGCTGTCCGCGAACTGCTGCGCTTCGACAGCCCGGTCCAATACACCGGCCGCCGCGTTGCTGCGGATATGGAGTTGCACGGTCAGCAGCTGCGCCGCGGCGATCTGGTCGTGCCCTTGATCGGCGCAGCGAACCGCGACCCGGCACGGCATCCTGAGCCCGACCGGCTGGACGTGGCGGGACGCGATGGCGGTTCGGTGTCCTTCGGCTCGGGCGCGCATGTCTGCATAGGCGCGATGCTGACGCGGGTGGAGGCGGAGATCACTTTCAGGCTGCTGTTGCAGCGCTTTCCCCATGTGAGCTTGGGTGAAGCTGCAGTGCATTGGGTGGCGAATCCGGCTTATCGGGGAGTAGTGGCGTTGCCGGTGAATGTGGGTGGCTCTTGAACGCTGGCGAGAGATCTTGCCTTTACTCGAAAATTGGCTCACTTGCCGAACATGCGGTCGCAAGCGTTCGTCAGGTGCTGGCGCATGGCCAATTCTGCCGCTCCACTGTCGTGGCGCTGCAGAGCATGCAGGATGGCTTCATGTTCTGCCTGCACCGTCTTCTGGCGGTCCCTGCTCTTGAGCAGCGAGAGATTACGCATCATGTTCATGCTGAACAGCAACTGCTCCTGCATGGATGCAATGGCCGAGACGAAGAACTGGTTCTTCGAGGCCCTGGCCACGGCGAGGTGAAACTCGAAGTCCTCATTCGCCCCCAGTGCCTGCTCAGCCACCACGGTGTTGAGTTGGGCGTAGGCGCGCTCGATCTCCGCCAGACTGGCGTCGTCCACTTGTTTCGCAGCCAACGCGGCGGCACCCGACTCCACAACGATGCGGAAGTCAAAGCAGCGCCGCAGGTCGGAGATGGATTCGAGTGGCGCAAAACGGGGGATGTTCGGGTCGGGCAGCCGGGTGACAAAGGTGCCTGAACCCTGGCGGCTGGTGATGATGCCATCGGCCCGCAAACGCGACAAGGCCTCGCGGATGGTGGGGCGCGATGCCGTAAAACGCGCGGTCAGCGCTTGCTCGGTGGGCAGCCGGTTGTGCCGGCTGGTGGTGGGCCGCGTCGAGCGACTTTCGCCCAATGCCTGGTCGGCAGGAGGCTGGCCCCCCTCGGTCAACTCGCCGCGCATGATGCTGCCCAGAATTTCGCGGTAAACGCGATCGACGAGGCTGGTAGTCGGGCGGTCAGTCATGGCGGGAGTAGGCAGGCAAAGCTTTCAAAGCCGCTGGTCGCAGGCCAAAAGAGCGGCCGCGACGGTCCTGATCTCGGCCATCCGGTCTGCGGGCGAGGCGCTGAGTAGCGGCAGGTGCGCACCCATGTCGGCCACGCCGCTGAGCGTGACGGCATCGTGCAGCACGCGGATCAGCGAGATCGAGTCACGCAGGGTTTCCAGGGGCATGAAGGCGTCGTACAAAGTCTGCGCGCGTGCCGTGTCGGCATGTTTGAGCGCCTGCAGCAAGGCCATGCAGGCCTTGGGCGCAATGCAGCCCGAACCCGTGGTGAAGGAGGCCAGGCCAAACTGGCTCACATGTGCAGGCGCAGGCCGTTCTCCCATGCCACTGACGATGCGGGCCGGTGTGATGCGTTCCACCAAGGCCCGCAGGTAAGGATCGTTGACCGGGTCGTCGCGCACGATGGCGTACTTGACGGCCAGAATCCGCCCACTGTCCACCAGCCGGCCCAAGGTGGCCACATCCAGGTACTGCTCGCTCTTGATGTAGAGCGTGACGGGGATGCCCGCGGTGTCGACAAACCGCGAGATGCCTTCGGCCACACCTTCGGGCGTGGTGAAGCCCTGCATGGGCAGGACCATGGCCGTGCGATAGCGGCTGCCACGCAGCAGTTGGGCCTGGTCCATCATTTTTCCAAAGTCAGGGCCAATGGCCGGGATCACCCGCGTGGTGTCGGACGCGCTGTCGGCCAGTTGCTCCAGCAGCAAGGCGTAGTCACTAATCGAGGTGTGGTACAGGTTGGCGTTGCCGCCGTAGAGCAGAGTGCGGATGCCACCGGCCTCGATGTGGCGGATGAGCTTGCGGTTTTGTGCCTCGTCAATCGACAAGTCGGCGCGCCGGGCCAGTGGTGGCACGGCCAGAACGGAGGAGGAAAACTCGTCGACATGCAAGGGTGCGATGTTCATGGATACCTCGGGATGTGGTGGTTCCAGGACGGGTAAGCGTCCCATGGGAATGATCAAAAGTGCTTTAGATTGTATGGAATCCTCAGAATTTGTCAGGCAAATTTGTTTTTATTGATTTCTGCTGGTGGCCTTGTCTTCACATTTCCCCGAGTAAAGCAGGATTGACAAGCAAAAATTCGTCTGACAAAGTGGTGTTGGTCGGGGTTCGAACATTTATTCGGAGACAAGCCATGAAAGAAGAGACAAGAACAAGCTTGGGTGGTATGCGTGCAGGCCGACGCACGGTGCTCAAGGGCTTCGCTGGCGCAGCGGCCTTGGCGGGCATGGGGCAGTCAGCTCTAGCCCAGCAAGCCAAGGAAGCCCCTGCACTGGCCAAGCTGGTGACGGACGGCAAATTGCCTGCGCTGGCCCAGCGTCTGCCCGCCACACCACTGGTCATTCAGGCTGAGAAAGTGGGCGTTTACGGTGGCGCCCTGCGCCGGGGGTTGCGCGGCAGTGCCGACCACAACGGCATCTTGCGGCTGGTAGGCAACCAGGGACTGGTGCGCTGGAACCTGGCCTTCACCGAAGTCTTGCCCAACGTGGCCGAAAAATGGGAGGTCAATGCCACTTCCACCGAGTTCATTTTCTATCTGCGCAAGGGCATGAAGTGGTCGGATGGCAAGCCCTTCACGGCCGACGATGTCGTTTTTTCGATTGAGGATTGCGCCAAAAACACCGAGTTGTTCAAGACGCCTCCGGGCACGCTGGTGATTTCGGGCAAGCCCGTGGTGGCCAGCAAAATCGACGAGACCACGGTGAAGTTCACCTTCCCCGCTTCTTACGCCATGTTTCTGGAGCAGCTGGCCACGCCACTGGGCCAATACCCCACGCTGTACGCCAAACACTACGCCAGCCAGTTCCATCCCAAGTACAACAGCAACGTGGCAGCACAAGCCAAAGCGGCCAACCTGTCGGACTGGACGGCCCTGTTTCGCAGCAAATGTGGCGACATCGAAATCCCGGCGCGCTGGGGCAATGTGGACAAGCCCACGCTGGATCCCTGGGTTGTGACCGAAGCCTATACCGGCGGCGTGACGCGTGTAGTGATGGACCGCAACGCCTACTTCTGGCAGGTGGACCAAAGCGGCCAGCAACTGCCCTACATCGACAAGCTCAGTTTCAGCATTGCGCAAGATGTGGAGTCGCTGATGCTCGACGCCCTGTCGGGCAAGCTGGACATCCAGGAACGCCATATCGACTCGCTGCAGAACAAGCCCACGCTGTCGCAAAACCAGCAAAAAGGCGGCTACCGTCTGGTGGAGTTGGAGGCAACCAGCGCCCAGCAGGTGCAGATCTACCTGAACCTGACGCACAAAGACCCGAAGATGCGCGAGATGTTTGGCAACAAGCAGTTCCGCCAGGCGCTGTCGATGGGCATCAACCGCAAGGAAATCATTGATCTGGTGTACCTCGGCCAGTCCGAACCTTTCCAGACCGGTCCTCGCCCCGGCCACCCCTGGTACAACGAGAAGCTGTCCCGCCAGTTCACCAACTTTGACCCCAAACAGGCCAACGATATTCTGGACAAGATTGGCTATGCCAAGCGTGACGCGCAGAAGTTCCGCCTGCGTCCGGACGGCCAGCGGGTTTTCTTTTCGATTGACGTGATCCCCACGCTCTATCCAGACGCCGTGGACACATTGGAGTTGGTGAAGCGGCACTGGGCCGACATCGGTGTAGACATGAAGGTCAATACCATTGAGCGCGCCTTGTTCTACACACGTGGCGACAACAACGACCATGACGGCGCGACGTGGCCCGGCCCGGGTGGACTGGACCCGATGCTGGACCCCCGTGATTATTTTGCGCAGCACCCGCAGGGCTCGCGCTATGCGATTCCGTGGACCATCTGGTTTGCCTCCAATGGCAAAGACGGCCAGGAGCCGCCCGAAAGCCAGAAGCAGCGCAAGAAGCTGTTTGACGAAGCGCTGGCCACCGCCGACCTGAAGAAACGCGGCGAGGCCATGAAAAAAGTGTTCGACCTGTGTGCGGATGCCTATGAAACCATTGGTGTTTGCCTTGCCGTCAACACCTTCGGCATCGTCAAGAACAATCTGCAAAACGTGCCCAAGAAGTATCCCAATTCGTGGACCTGGCCCAACCCGGGGCCTGCGCTGCCACAGCAGTTCTTCTTCACCCGGACTTGACCCGCACACCGAGTTTGCAGCCGACGTGTACAGGCCGCAAACCGGCTGGTGGTTGACGCCACCAGTGGGGTTGTGCGCCGCTTTCAAGGGATACCGATATGTTCGTTTTCATCGTCAAGCGGATGCTGTGGATGCTGCCGTTTCTGCTGGCCATCAGCTTTCTATCGTTCGTGTTGATCCAGCTGCCACCCGGCGACTACGTCACCACCTACATCGCCACGCTGGCGGCCTCCAACGAGGTGGTGGACCAGGCCACGGCAGCAGATCTGCGCAACCGGTTTGGCCTGGACCAGCCCATGGTCATCCAGTACTGGAAGTGGATCTCCAACATCGTTTTGCACGGTGACTTTGGCCTGAGTTTCGAGTGGCAGCAGCCGGTAGGTGACCTGATCTGGGAGCGCATGGCCTTGACGTTGTTGCTCACCTTCTCGACGCTGCTGGTGACTTGGGGCATTGCCTTGCCCATCGGCGTGTTCTCTGCGGTCAAGAAGTATTCGATTGGCGACTATGTGGTGACCTTTCTTTCGTTTCTTGGTCTGGCCGTGCCCAGCTTTTTGCTGGCCCTGGTGCTGATGTATGTCGCAGCAGTTGAATTCGGGCAGAACGTGGGTGGCCTGTTTTCAGACCAGTACCTCACGGCGCCCTGGAGCATGGCCAAGGTGGTGGACCTGATGCAGCACTTGTGGATCCCGGTGATCATCCTGGCCGTGTCGGGTACGGCCAGCCTGATCCGCGTGATGCGCGCCAACATGCTCGACGAGCTGAACCGACCCTATGTGACCACGGCCCGCGCCAAGGGCTTGTCGGAGTTCACGCTGCTGGTCAAGTACCCGATGCGCATGGCGCTCAACCCCTTTATCTCCACCATCGCCTGGCTGCTGCCCAACCTGGTTTCGGGCTCCATCATCGTGGCCATCGTGCTGAGCCTGCCCACGGCCGGCCCCCTGCTGCTGCAATCGCTGATGAGCCAGGACATGTACCTGGCAGGTGCTTTCATCCTGCTGATCTGCGTGCTGACCGTTACGGGCTCGTTGATCAGTGACATTCTTCTGGCGCTGGTGGACCCGCGCATCCGTCTTGAGTAACGCATCTTGAACACTCCTGCTGCATCCTCCCCCGCCATCGACGGCATAGCCGGACAGACGGCCAGCCGTCTTGCCGTTGCGTCCCAATGGCAACTGGTCTGGTGGGCCTTCAAGCGCCACCGGCTGGCCATGGTGGGCCTGTTTGTCACTATCGGGCTCTACGTGATTGCCGTGCTGCCCGGCTTCTTTGCGGTCAACGACCCATCGCAACAGAACCGGCGTGCCGTGTTCTATCCGCCGCAGACCGTGCACTTCATCGATACCGGTGCGGATGGCTGGTCGATCCATCCCTACATCCGTCCTTACGTACTCAAGCGTGACCCGGTCACGCTGGCATCGGTGTACCAGGAGGACAAGGAGCGCAAGGTGCCGCTGCGCATGTTTGGCGAGGGTTACGAATATTCGGTGTTCGGCCTGTTCAGTTCGCGCATCCATCTGTTTGCCACGCAGGATGCCGACCAGCCGCTGTTCTTGTTTGGCGCCGACCGATTGGGGCGCTGTGTGTTCAGCCGCATCATGGTAGGCACCCAGATTTCTCTGTCGGTCGGTTTGCTGGGCGTGATTCTGTCGCTCACGCTGGGGATTATTCTGGGCGGCATTTCGGGCTACTACGGCGGGCGCATCGACTTTGCGATCCAGCGCGTCATTGAGCTGGTGCTGTCTCTGCCCACCATCCCGATCTGGTTGGCGCTGGCGGCGGCTTTGCCGCAGGATTGGCCCGCCACCCTGAACTACATGATGATCACCCTGATCTTGTCGCTCACCGGGTGGGCGCAGCTGGCCCGTGTGGTGCGCGGACGTTTCCTGAGCTTGCGCACCGAAGAATTTGTGACCGCTGCACGGCTGGATGGTGCGTCTGAAGGCCGCATCATCTTCCGCCATATGCTGCCCAGTTTTTCGAGCCACATCATTGCCTCGGTGAGCCTGGCCATTCCGGCCATGATTCTTGCCGAAACTTCGCTCAGCTTCCTGGGCCTGGGCCTGCAGCCGCCCACCATTTCCTGGGGCGTGCTGTTGCGTGAAGCCCAGAACATCCGCTCCATTGCCACAGCGCCCTGGCTGTTTGCACCCGGTGCTGCCGTGGTGTTGGCCGTGATTGCCCTCAACTTCCTGGGGGACGGTTTGCGTGACGCCTCCGACCCGTACAACAAATGACCATGACCCCAGGAACTTCCACCCCAAGCGCGACCCAGGTGTCGCCCATTCTGCTGCAGGTCAATAACCTGAGTACGCACTTTGCCGTGCGCAACGGCAGCATCAAGGCCGTGGACGGCATCTCGTTCAATGTGGAGCGCGGCCGTACGCTGTGTGTGGTGGGCGAAAGCGGCAGTGGCAAAAGTGTCACCGCCCGCTCCATCCTCCAGATCGTCGACGAGCCCGGGCGCATTGCTGGCGGCTCCATGGTGCTGAACCGGGCCGACGGTTCCAGTGTGGACCTGGCCAAACTCCATCCACGCGGCAAGGAAATCCGAGCCGTGCGGGGTGCCGAGATCGCCATGATTTTTCAGGAGCCCATGTCATCGCTGTCGCCGGTACATACCGTGGGCAACCAGATCATCGAGGTGCTGCGGCTGCACATCAAGATGGGCAAGCTCGAGGCACGGGCCCGCTGCATCGAACTGCTGGCGCAGGTGGAGATTCCCCACCCCGACAAGGCCGTGGACCGCTACACCTTTGAGTTCTCGGGTGGCATGCGCCAGCGCGTGATGATTGCCATGGCCCTGGCTTGCAATCCATCACTTTTGATAGCAGATGAGCCAACCACCGCGCTCGACGTGACCACGCAGGCCGAGATTCTGGACCTGATCAAGCGCCTGCAGAAAAGCCACGGTATGGCGGTGATGTTCATCACCCACGATATGGGCGTGGTGGCCGAGATTGCCGACCAGGTCATCGTGATGCACAACGGCAGGATCGTGGAAACCGGCCCGGTGGACCAGATCTTCCATGCGCCGCAGCACGACTACACCCGCATGCTGATCGGCTCCGTGCTCAAACTGGGGCGCAAGGCCGAGATCCGGGTGCGGCGCAAGGCACCAGATCCTGCACAGCCGCCCATTTTGGAGGTGAACGATCTGAGCATGCATTTTGGTGGCCCCAAATCTTCTACCAAGGCCGTGGACGGGGTGTCGCTGAGTCTCATGCCGGGGGAGTCCCTGGGTATTGTGGGCGAGTCTGGCTCCGGCAAAACCACCATGGGCCGCTGCCTGCTGCGGGTCTACGACCCTACGGCGGGCGCCATCAACTACCGCCAGCCCGATGGCACCGTGATCGATCTGGTGACGGCAGACAAACATATGCTCAAGCAGTGCCGGCGTGAGATGCGGATGATTTTCCAGGACCCGGTGAGCTCCCTCAACCCGCGCATGACGGTCGCACAAATTGTGGGGGAACCACTGCTGGTCAATGGCTTGGCCACTGGCAAGGAGCTGGATGAACGCGTGGCCGACCTGCTGCAGAGCGTGGGGCTGGAGCCGGCCTGGCGCGAGCGTTATCCCCATGCCTTCTCGGGCGGCCAACGCCAGCGCATCGGCATTGCGCGTGCCATTGCGCTCAATCCGCGCATCATCGTGGCCGACGAGGCCACGGCGGCGTTGGACGTGTCCTTGCGTTCCCAGATGCTGGATCTGCTGCTGAATCTGCAGGACAAGCTGGGCCTGTCCTTTATCTTTATCAGCCACGACATCGCCGTGATCCGCTATTTCTGCGACCGGGTTGCCGTGATGTACCGGGGCAAGGTGGTGGAAACCGGCCCTACCGAGCAGGTGTGCGATGCACCTACCCATGCCTACACGCAGGCCCTGCTATCGGCCATACCGAAACCGGACCCGCGTGCGCGCAGCATGCATATGCGGTTTCGCTATACAGGAACCTAGTACTGCGCGGGTGCCCTTTTTCATTACGGAGATACAGCATGAAAATCGACAGACTGCGCGTGTTCATGTCGCGCGACAAGAACCGGCCACGTGTCATTCTGGCGATGGACACCGACGAGGGCATCACCGGCTGGGGCGAGTGCTACAACCACGGGCCAGACAAGGCGCTGTTCCCGCTGTTTGACTACCTGGTCACCTTTCTCAAAGGCCAGGACCCGCGCCGCATTGAGTTTCTGGTGCACTATCTGATGCAGCAGACGCGCTTTCCACCGGGCGCGTTGGGTTTGGCCGCAATCGCGGCGATTGACCATTGCCTGTGGGACATTTCGGCCAAGGCCCTTGGCGTGCCTGTGTACATGCTGCTGGGCGGCCACGTGCGGGACCGGGTGCAGGTCTATGCAGGCATGTACACCGCGCCCGACGCGGCCCAGGCGCGCGACGAAATGGATGCGCTCAACGAGCAATGGGGGCTCAAGGCATTCAAGCTCAGCCCCTACCGCATTGACATGCACCGCCACCGTTGGGGCGAGGTGGTCAAGACCTCGGCAGACTACTTCCGCACGCTGCGCGAAACGGTCAAGCCCGAGTACGAAATCGCCTTCGATGCACATGCCAAGATTTTCGAGCCGGCCCAGGCCATGCAGCTAGGCAACGCACTCGCGCCCTACGACCCGCTGTTTTTTGAAGAGCCGATCCGACCCGAGAACTTTGAGGCCTGGGGCGAGCTCAAGCGCGGTCTGCAGTGCACATTGGCTACCGGTGAGTCGCTGTACAGCCGCTTTGAGTTCCTGCGGCTGCTGCAGGTCCGCGGGTGCGACATCATCCAGCCTGATGTGTGCGTCGTGGGCGGTCTGCTGGAGATGTGCAAGATTGCCGCGCTGGCCGAAGCCCATTTTGTGACTATTGCGCCGCATAACCCTATGGGCCCGCTGGCCACCGCCATCAATGTGCATTTCAGCGCCGCCCAGACCAACTTCCGCATTCTGGAGTACCGCCTGCCGCAGGGTGCCGGCTATGTGTACGGCACCGAGGCCGCCGTCAGCGCAGAAAGCCGCGATGAAGGCGCCTGGTACGTAAAAGACCCGTACCTGCCCAAGGACGGCTACCTCGAGTTGCGCCCGGATCGCCCGGGTTGGGGGGTAGAGATGAACGAGGAACTGCTGGGTACCGAGGAATACATCCACTGGGAACGCAAGGTGCCGGTCAAGCCGGACGGTTCGACCGGCTATGCCTGAAGCCGCCCTGCACCCCGTCATCACCTTGCACGCAGGTGGCGCATCCGCCCGCCTTGTTCCGCATGCGGGAGGACGGGTGTCCGCACTGCGCCTGGAAAGCGGCGGGGGCGAGGTGGTGGACGTTCTCCACCCGTACCCCGAAGACTTCTTCGACCCCATAGCGTGGGCCAAAGGCGGCATCTATCCACTGATGCCGTATTCCAACCGGATTGCCAACGCGCTGCTGCATGTCCAGGGTGAAACCCATGCCCTGCGCTCGCACCCCGGTGCCATGCCCCATAGCCTGCACGGTAACGCCCACGCCCAGCCCTGGCAGGCCACACAGTCAGGCCCCGACACCGCTACGCTGACCCTGGACAGCCCAGCTGGCCCAGCCTGGCCCTGGCATTACACCGCCAGCCTGCACTTCGAGCTGACGCCTTCGCAGCTGCGCGTCGGCCTGACGTTGCGCAATGCAGACACGCGCACCATGCCGGCCGGCATGGGCCTGCACCCCTTCTTTCGGCATGCTCCTGCAGCGCGGCTCAGCTACCGCGCCACCACGCTATGGCCGGTGACGCCGGACTACCTGGCCGGCACCGCGCGGCCACTGCGGGCCGATGAACAGCATGCAACGCCACGCCATCTGCCGCAGGGGGCTGTGAACGCCTACCTGGGGGGATGGGACGGCACGGCGCTGGTCGAACTGCCACAGGGTGCGCTAGTCAGCATGCAGGCCGACCCGTTGTTTGGCCACCTGGTGGTGCACCGGCCAGACCCGCCTGTTTATCTGTGCCTGGAGCCTGTCAGCCATGTGGCAGACGGCTTCAACCTCGCGGCCCGCGGGGTGGCAGACACCGGCATACAGCTGCTGGAACCTGGGGGCAGCCTGAGTGGCGAGATACGTTTCGCGACCTTGCCAAATCACCTCTGAAAGGAATTGGAATGAGCCTGTCGACCACCCGCATCGTGGCTGCCCGTGTGACCCCCATCGCGTTCCGTGACCCACCGCTGCTGAATGTGGCCGGCGTGCATGAGCCCTGGGCACTGCGCAGCATCATCGAGGTCGAGACCGCCGATGGCCGTGTGGGCCTGGGCGAAAGCTATGGCAATCTGGAAACACTGGACCATCTGGCAAAGATCGCGCCCCAGCTCGTGGGACTGGACCCTTTTGACCTCAACGCCCTGACCCGCGTGGTCTACGGCCTGGTGGGCAACAACCCCGATACCGGCGCTACATTCGCACCCGAAGGCGACAAGGCGCGTGCCAGTGCACTGGCCGCATTTGAGGTGCCCTTCCTGGACCTGCAGGGCCAGATTCTGGACCGCCCCTTGTACCAGGTGCTGGGGGGGGCGGTTCGGCCCCACGTAGCCTATAGCGCCTATCTTTTTTACAAGTTTGCCCAGCACAAGGAAGACCCCGGTTACCCGACCGACGACTGGGGCGAGGCACTCACGCCAGCGCAGCTGGTACAGCAAGCCCGCCGCATGATTGACAGCTACGGCTTTGGCTCCATCAAGCTCAAGGCGGGTGTGTTTCCACCCGAAGACGAAATTGCCGGCCTGAAGGCCTTGCGGGCCGCCTTCCCGGGTTACCCCTTGCGGATCGACCCGAATGGGGGCTGGTCGGTGGAGACCACGCGCCGCATCATGCCCCTGCTGGCTGCCGAAGGCTTGCTGGAATACCTGGAAGACCCCGTCAGCACGCTGGAGGAAATGGGCGAAGTGGCCCAGTTCTCGCCTATGCCCCTGGCTACCAATATGGTGACCGTTGCTTTTGGCCACATCCCCAAAACGGTACAGCTGGATGCCGTGCAGGTGATCTTGTCCGACCACCACTACTGGGGCGGTCTGCGGGCCACCCAGCACTTGGCGACCCTCTGCCGCACTTTCGGCATCGGCATTTCCATGCACTCGAATTCGCACATGGGCATCAGCCTGGCCGCCATGACCCATGTCGGCGTGACGCTGCCCAACCTCAGCTATGCCTGCGATACCCACTACCCCTGGCAGGAAGACGAAGTGATTGCAGGTGGCAAGCTGTCTATCCGTAACGGCGTGCTGGCACCTCCGCCAGGCCCCGGCTTGGGTGTCACCCTGGACCGCCAGGCGCTGGCCCGACTGCACCAGAACTACCTGGACTGCGGGATCCGCAAGCGCGACGATGCGAAAGAAATGCGCAAGCACCAACCGGACTTCAACCCCCAGTGCCCCCGGTTCTAGCCTAAGCCATCCCCGTTCCGCATGTAGTAGCCGGCTAACACCCATCCCCGCATTTCGCCGCCAACAATGGACTCCCAACCACCCTTGAGGAGACGAATATGGCGGCGAAAAAGATACTCATGCTGTGCGGTGACTACTGCGAAGACTACGAGACCATGGTGCCGTTCCAGGCGCTGCTGGCCGTAGGTCACACGGTGCACGCGGTGTGCCCGGACAAGAAGGCCGGCGACCACATCAAGACAGCGATCCACGATTTCGAGGGCGCGCAGACCTATAGCGAAAAGCCTGGCCACAACTTCACCCTGAACGCCACCTTTGCAGGCCTGGATGTCGCCAGCTACGATGCGCTGGTGATCCCCGGCGGCCGTGGCCCCGAGTACCTGCGCACCTACCCGGCGGTGGTCTCGGCGGTCAAGCATTTTTTTGAGGCCAACAAGCCGGTGGCGGCCGTCTGCCATGGCGCGCAGCTGCTGGCCGGCGCCGGCGTGCTGAAAGGCCGCACCTGCTCGGCCTACCCGGCCTGCCGCGCCGAAGTGGAGATCGCCGGTGGTACCTATGCCGAGATCGCCATCGATGCAGCGGTGACCGAAGGCAACCTGGTCTCGGCCCCGGCCTGGCCCGCGCACCCGGCCTGGATTGCGCAGTTCCTGGCCCTGCTGGGCACGCGTATCAGTTTGTGACCAGGCATTGACGCTGGGTATGCAGCCTCCGATGATGTGGGGCTGCATCCAGGGAATCCACCATGTGCCAAGTCTTCATCAGCGCAGACCCCACCTTGTACGACAGCCGTGCCCGCTCGGTGCGGCTGCACGGTGTGGCGACCAGCATCAAGCTGGAAAACCTGTTCTGGCAGGTGCTGGATGAAATCGCCCAGCGGGACGGCATGGGCGTGCCGCAGTTGTGCGCCAAGCTGTACGACGAACTGGTGGCGCAGCGCGGCGAGGTGGACAACTTCGCCTCGTTTCTGCGCGTCAGCTGCGGCCGCTACCTGGCTTTGCAGCTGTCTGGCGGCATCCCGCAAGACGCCAGCATCTCCATCCGCAGCCTGAACGCCCAGCAGGTGCTGGCGACCGAGGGCCACCGCAGCCTGCTGGCGCGGGCGGCTTGAGTTGGCAAGTGATTTGCTATTTAATTGAGAGCTGCTGGCGCAGGTATCTCCTGCGCTACAGCCATTTTTTATCTAAATCCTACTGCACCGACCAGCCCAGGCGCTTCAGGTGGATCTTGGTCCAGCCATCGTCGAGCCGGCCGTTCTTGATTTCGCAGGCCGCCGGTTTGCTGGTGTAGCCGCCCAGCGCGTTCTTGGCATACAGCTCCATCGACAGCACCGTGCCCTCTTTTTGCAGGTTGCGGTAGTAGGGGCTGCCGGGGTCCTTCAGCAGCGGCTTCAGGTATTCCAGGCAGATATCGGCTTCTGGCTCTAGGCCGCTGCGGCCTGCGCCCATGGGGACGGGCACGGGCAGGTCGGCTGGCGAGGGGGTGAGCGCGGGCGAAGGGTCTTTCTCCATCGACAGCGTGGCCGGGTCGATGGTGACGATGCGCGGGCGCGGAAAGTTGTGCATGGGCTGCGGCTGCGCGCTGTTGGGGCACACGGCCTGCTGGTAGCTGATCTTGCCGTCGGCGCCTACGCACTTCACCACCGCCAGCGCCGGGCTGGCGGCCAGGGCCAGCAGCGCGGCTAACAGGGGAAGCTGGAGGGCGGGCATGGGAGGCGGGCTAGTTCAGCACCATGCTCAGCCGGCGCCGGTAGGTGGCGATCAGCTGGGCCTGCGGGTCCTGGGCGGCGACGGAATTGCCCGACAGCTCGATGCCGCCCGCTGACTTGGTGCCGGCGTCCGCGCTGGCCTTGGGCTTGGGCGGGGTCAGCAGTTCCAGGATGGCGACGAAGAGCTTGCGCGGGGCTTCATCGTTCCATTTCTTGTCGCGCATGATGATTTCCAGCAGCTCGTCCATGGCGGCGGTCCAGTCGCCCAGGGCCATCAGGATTTGGGACTTGGCGAAGCGGGCGTCAAAGTCGCGTTTGTTGGTGCTGATTTGGGCATCAAAACCGGCTATGCCGCTGGCCTGTGCTTCGTCACTAGCTGCGAAATTGAGAGCGCCAATCCATTGCGACAGGGCTTCGAAGCGCAGCTGCAGCGGGATGTATTTGAGAGTGGGCTGCAGTGCGGCCTCGGCTTCTTCGAGGTTGCCGGTTTCGACCAGTAGGCGCACATAGTCATAGCGGGCGTCGTCGTTGGCCGGGTTCAGCGCCAGGGCTTCGTGCAGCTTGTGCAGGGCGGCGTCGGTGTCGCCGGATTCCAGCAGGGCCTGGGCTTGCTCGGCTTCCGTGGGTTCGGCGTCCAGCGGCTCGCCTTCGGGCACATGCTTGTTCAGGAATTCCTTGATCTGGCCTTCGGGAATCGCACCCTGGAAGCCGTCTACCGGCTGGCCGTTGATCAGCAGGATGCAGGTGGGGATGCTGCGGATGCCAAAGGCGGCGGCCAGCTGCTGCTCTTGGTCGGAGTCGATCTTGATCAGCTTGAAGCGGCCGCCGTATTCGGCCTCGACCTTTTCCAGCAGCGGGCCTATGACCTTGCAGGGGCCGCACCAGGGGGCCCAAAAGTCCACCAGCACCGGGGTGGACATGGAGGCGGCAATGACCTCGGTTTCAAAGTTTTCGACGGTGACGTTGATCATGGTGGGGTCTCTGGGGGCAAAAAGTAAAATCGAGGTTTTGGCGCCCATCGTGGGCGCTCTTAGAACAAAGCCCTATGACTTCCATTCAAATTGGTGTGGTGATGGGTTCCAGCTCCGACTGGGACACCATGCAGCACGCGGTGCAGATTCTCCAACAGTTTGGCATCAGCTTCGAGGCCAAGGTGGTTTCCGCCCACCGCATGCCCGATGATATGTTCGCCTACGCCGAAGCCGCCGCCGGCCGGGGCATGAAAGCCATCATCGCCGGCGCTGGTGGCGCCGCCCACCTGCCCGGCATGCTGGCCGCCAAGACCACGGTGCCGGTGCTGGGTGTGCCGGTGGCCAGCCGCCATCTGCAGGGCGTGGATTCGCTGCACAGCATCGTGCAGATGCCTAAGGGCATTCCCGTGGCCACCTTTGCCATCGGCACGGCCGGTGCGGCCAACGCGGCGCTGTTCGCCGTGGCCCTGCTGGCCAACGAGAGCCCGGCGCTGCGCACGCAGCTGGAGGCCTTCCGTGCCGCCCAGACCGAAGTGGCGCGCAATATGACCCTGCCACCCGCGCCCCACGCCCTATGAGCCAGGTCCTACTACCCGGTGCCACGCTGGGCGTGATGGGCGGCGGCCAGCTGGGCCGCATGTTCATCCACGCGGCTCAGCGCATGGGCTATTTCACCGCCGTGTTGGACCCCGATGCCCACAGCCCCGCTGGCCGTGTGAGCCACCACCACATTGCCACCGACTACATGGACGCCCCCGGCCTGGGCCAGTTGGCCGAGACCTGCGACGCCATCACCACCGAGTTCGAGAACGTGCCGGCGCCGGCCCTGGCCCGTCTGGCGGTGTACACCACGGTGTCGCCCGCGGCCGCGTCCGTCGCCATCGCCCAGGACCGTGCGCAGGAGAAAGCCCACTTTGTGGCCTGCGGCGTGCCTTGCGCACCCTATGCGGTGATTGAAACTGCGGCCCAGCTGGCCGCCGTGACCGACGAGCTGCTGCCCGGCATCCTGAAAACCGCCCGCATGGGCTACGACGGCAAGGGCCAGGTGCGCGTTTCCAGCTACGCCGAGCTGGCCCAGGCCTGGCTGGACCTGAAGGGCGTGCCCTGCGTGCTAGAGAAGATGCTGCCGCTGGCCGCAGAGTGCTCGGTCATCGTGGCGCGCGGCGCCGATGGCCAGATAGTCAACTTGCCAGTGCAGCGCAACCTGCACCGCGACGGGATTCTGGCCGTCACCGAAGTTTATGAAGAAAACATGCCTGCAGCGCAAGCAGAACAAGCGCTAGCAGCTGCGAAATCCATAGCAAACGGCCTGAACTATGTGGGCGTGCTGTGCGTGGAATTCTTCGTGCTGGACGACGGCAGCCTGGTGGTCAACGAGATCGCGCCGCGCCCGCATAACAGCGGCCACGCCAGCATGGACTGCTGCGATGTGTCGCAGTTCGAGCTGCAGGTGCGCACCCTGGCTGGCCTGCCCCTGGTGCAGCCGCGCCAGCACAGCCCGGCGTTGATGCTGAATCTGCTGGGCGACCTGTGGTTTGTGCGCTCTGAAAAAGCCGCCACGCCCCCCTGGGCTGAAATTTTGGCCCTGCCCGGCGCGCATCTGCACCTGTACGGCAAGTCCGACGCCAAGCGTGGCCGCAAGATGGGCCACCTGACCATCACCGGCGCTTCGGTGGAAGCAGTGCGTGCCACC
This sequence comes from Rhodoferax sp. GW821-FHT10B06, assembly GCF_059415605.1. NCBI lineage: Bacteria > Pseudomonadati > Pseudomonadota > Betaproteobacteria > Burkholderiales > Comamonadaceae > Rhodoferax > Rhodoferax sp. GW821-FHT10B06. The sequence continues at coordinate 230,948 of NZ_JBWKNO010000005.1, forward strand.
GCCTTGCAGGCAGCGGCGCTGCTGGGCATAGAAGCGTTTTGACCATGCTTTTGGACGGACGCGACCCGACCGCCATCCAGCAAGCTGCACAGACGCTGGCCGATGGCGAATTGCTGGGCCTGCCCACCGAGACGGTGTACGGGCTGGCGGCCGATGCGTCGAACGACGCTGCGGTGGCCAAGATATTCGCCGCCAAGGGCCGACCTAGCGACCACCCGCTGATCGTGCACATTGCGCCCGACGGCTCTGGCGTGGCGCATTTCGCCAGCCAGGTGCCAGCCTTTGCCCAGCAGCTGATGGACGCGTTTTGGCCCGGGCCGCTGACGCTGATCCTGCCGCGCCGCGAAGGCGTGGGTACGGCCGCTGCGGGCGGGCAGGATTCGATCGGCCTGCGCTGCCCCTCGCACCCGGTGGCGCAAGCGGTGTTCCGCGCCGCTGCGGCCCTGGGTGTGGCCGGCGTAGCAGCGCCCAGCGCCAACAAGTTTGGCCGCGTCAGCCCGACCACGGCGGCCCATGTGCAGTCCGAGTTTGAAGACGGCCTGCTGGTGCTGGACGGCGGGCCCTGCACCATGGGGATTGAGTCCACCATCGTGGACTGCACCCGTGGCGTGCCGGTGCTGCTGCGCCCTGGCAGCATCAGCCGTGACCAGATTGAGCAGGCCTGCGGCCAGCCGCTGCGCTCCAAGGAAGATCTGGCAGCGCCCGATCCGCGTGCGTCGGGTACGCTGGAGGCGCATTACGCACCCAGCGCCAAGGTGAGGCTGATGGACACCAAGGTGCTGCAGACCGCGCTGGACCTGCTGGGCCAGGTGCAGGACGGCGTGCCTGGCTCGATCGGTGTGTATGCGCGCAGCGCGTTGCACAACCATTCGCGCCAGGCTCTGCTGCGTTCTATGCCGGACGACGCGGCGGCGGCGGCGCAAGAGCTGTTTGCCGCGCTGCGCAATTTCGATGCACAAGGTGTGCGGCTGATCTGGATAGAAACCCCGCCAGATACCCCGGAATGGGAAGGCGTGCGCGACCGTTTACAGCGTGCCGCAGCGGCTTGACCTGTCTTTACGCTCCGTTACCCGTGCCTCGTTAAACTACCCGATTGATTTTTGGAGTCCTCATGGCTATTTCTAGTTTGCGCCGGGCCTTTGTGTGGCTGGCATGTGCCTCAGCAACGCTGCTGACCGCCTGCGGTTCCAGCACGGTGGAGTCGCAACTCACGCCGTCGCGCATCATCGGCTTTGGCGATGCGTTCAATGTGGTCAAGTCTGGTGCCAGCTATACGGTGAATGACTCGGCTATCAATACCTGGTTGACGCAATTCGCCTCCAGCTATGGCAAGACTTTGGATACCTCTTTGGTGTACGCGCAAGGCAATGCCCGCATCAGTGCCACACCCGACGCGGCCGGCAGTAGCAGTACCTTGACGGTGGCGCAGCAGGTAGACAGCTTCTTGGCCGCCAATTCCCTGGGTTCGGAGGATGTGGTGGTGATCAACGGCGGTATCAGCGACTTGGTGGTCGAAATGGCGGCCGTCACTGCGGGTACGGAGACCTCTGACACGATGCTGGCCAACGCCAAGCAATACGGTAAAGACTTGGGCGCGCAAGTGCGACGCCTGGTGAATGCCGGCGGCAAGCACGTGGTGGTGGTTGGCCCTTACAACCTGGGTGTCAGCCCCTGGGCGACGGCGATCGGTCAGAACGACTTGCTGAAGAGCGCTAGCAGTGCCTTTAATGAGGCCATGCTGGTGTCCATCGTGGACCTGGGTGAAACAGTGCTATACGTGGACGCGGCCTATTACTTCAACCTGGTGCAGGCTACGCCCTCGTCGTACGGGCTGTCCAATAGCACCGACTTGGCGTGTACCTCTACGGATTCGGGTGCTGGCATTGGCACCGGCACGGGCCAGGTCAATTCATCCCTGTGCACCACCTCCACGATTGCTGCGATCACGGCCAATTCGGCGGGCACGACCTACGATCTGTATATGTTCGCTGACCGCCTGTACGTCACCCCGACCGTGCAGCGTCTGTTCGGTGTGTATGCCTATGGCAAGGTGCACGCACGCTGGTAAGCTTGCAGATAATCCAGACGTAAAAAAGCCGACCCTAGGGTCGGCTTTTTGTTGGGCTCAGCTATTTAAAACTTGTAGCCGACGGCGACCGCGACGGTCACCGGGTTCAGCGTCACGTCGATGGTCTGGCCGGTAGACAGCGTGCCGCGGGTCTTCACGAAGGTCTTGGCAATCATGCCGTCGATGAACCAGCGTTCATTCAAGGTCACCGTGCCACCCACCTGCACTGTCAGTCCCAGCTTGGATTCCAGCGACAGGGTCGTGGGGTTGCTGGACGAACCACCCGTGATGGCGGTCAGCACAGCCGTGCCCTTTTCCTTGTAGAACTTGGCATAGGTGGGGCCGCCGCCGATGTAAGGTCGGAACTGGGCGTTGGGTTCACCAAAGCGGTACTGGCCAAACAAAGACATGGGCAGCGCCTTGGTCTCACCGATCTTGCCGGCACCGGAGATGGCGCCTGCGCCATACAGATTGTGTGTGAATGGTGTCGCCAGAGGCAGATCCACGGCCCAGTGGTCGTCCACTATGTAGGTGATGCCGGCGCCTAGCTGCGTGTTGCCATTGGAGTCGATCTTGGTATGGGGCAGGCTGGAGGCCGACAGATCACCGCTATCCACGGCCGGCGTAATGTTGGTAATACCGGCGCGCACCATCCAGGTACCTGCGGTTTGGGCTTGGGCTGCGCCAGCCAGCAGCAGCAAGGCTGCTGCTAGGCAGGTGGTTTGGAATTTCATGGGGTTGTCCTTCTATCTTGACGGGTTACAGCCAGCCAGCGGCGGCCAATTTCAGGGCGACGAAGCGGTTCAGTAGCTTGTAGCCCGCGGGTGTGGGGTGCACGTCGTCGGCAAACTGGTAGGTGCTGACGTCTACGCCTGAAGTCAGGTTGCTGGAATTGCACACCAAGGAGGAGCCGGCCAATATGTTGCCGGTGGCAGAGCAGGTGGGGGTCGTGACATTGGTCAGACCGTACTGCGTTGGGTTGGCGTATTGGTCCATACCTTGGGTGTAAGCATCTGCCAGCACCACACTGCTGGGCAGGGCGGCCTTGAGGGCGCTGTTGTAGGTGGTGACCATGGTGCCCAGCAGAGTTTGGCCCGAAGCGGTCAGGCTTTGGCCTCTGGGTGTTTGCACAATGTTGGGCACATTCACTACCACCACGTATTTGGCGCCCTTGCCTACCACCGAGGTCGTGATGTAGCCGGCCAATTCTGCCGCGGCAGTGGCCATGCCGGTGACGGCTTCGGTCGGTGCGGCCGAGGCGACAGCGGCGGCGGTACCGCTTTGGATGGTGGCCTGCATGGTGGTGGACCAGCCCGCGGCAATCGCGGCGCCCAGGGCGGCCGTACGGGTGGTCGTGTTGTCGGTAGTGAGCAGCGTGGTGGCGGCCGAGACAGCGTTCAGGTGCATGAAGGCGTCATTCGCACCAGCCAGCACGGTGACCAGCTCGGTGCCCGAGAACTGGGTGACGCGCGACAAATGGTTGGCGATCTGGGTCTTGACTGGTACGGCTAGCAGGCCCACCGTGGAGAGGCCCAGGCTTTGCAGGCCGACGCTGCTGGGGGCAAAGGTGGACGTTACCCGGGCACTGCCTTGTGCGTAGTTGGTGCAGCTGGTGTGTTCAGTGACGGCGACCGAAACAATGCCCGCTGTGACAAAAGCGGAGCTCGGCAATATGCCGGTTTCTGCTGCGCAAGGTGCGCTCAGGTTGAGTTGGCCAGCCAGGAATTCGGTCCAGTTTCGCGACGCGGTAGACGTGTTGTCGTTGACGGTCCACTTGCCGCCGCCTACGGCCGCAATGGTGCCCACTTTGTACGTGCCCACATCGCTCAGGCTGTCGCCGAAGGACACCAAGGACGTGAAGGTAACTTTGGTGCTGGTTTCACTGCCGCCACCGCCGCAAGCGGACAAGAGCAGGGCCGCGGTCAGGGCGGCAAATTTTGTGGGATTCCAATGCATTGGGGGGCTCCTGTGGTAAAAAAGAACGGTCGTTCGTTTGTGCCGAATGCTACGCGGGTCGCTTGAATTTCCACAAAGGGTTAGTACGGATAAATCGGGTATCCATATGTGATTTATTCCTCTTTCACTGCCCATTCGACCAGCGCATCCAATGCCGGACGAGCGGCGGCCGCGTTGGCGTGGTTGACGATGCCCACCACCACATAGCGCCGCCCGCTGCGTCCGGTGGCATAGCCGGCTACCGAAGTGACGCCGTCCAGCGTGCCGGTTTTCAGCTGGGCGCGGCCCATGGCTTCAGGGGCCAGGCCGCGCTCGCGCATGCGCAGCGTGGTGCCATCCACCCCGGCGATGGACAAGGATTGGGCCAACACTGCTCCATTCGGATGGCTGGCTGCGCGGCGCAGCAGCTGGCCCAGGGCGCGTGCGCTGGTGCGCTCTTCGCGGCTCAGGCCGGAGCCGTTCTCCAGTGTGGGCGCGGGCACCTCGCGGCCGATGGCGCGCGGCCACCAGGCGGCGATGACCGTGCGGGAGGCCGCAAAACTGCCGGGCTGGCCGTCGTGCGCGCCCAGGGTCAGAAAGACCTGTTGGGCCATCACGTTGTTGCTGAATTTGTTGACGTCGGCGATCAGCTCGCCTAGTGGTTGAGACGGTGCGTCCATCAGCCACTCGGCGGTGGGCGGCGTGCGGCCGTCGCGCACCATGCCGTCCAGCGTGCCGCCGGCACCCAGGTACAGGGCTTGCAGCACCCGGCGTGCAAAGCTGGCCGGGTCGCTGTAGGCCACGGGCCAGCTGCGTTCGCCGCAGCGCACCGGGTAGCTGCCCAGAAAGCGCACCTGGTTGGGGTCGGAAAAGTCGGCCTGCAGACTGCCGCGCCAGTCGCCGCAGACCTGGCTGTCCAGCGGCACCTGCGCGTCTATGGCTACGCCGGCCATCGGGGGCTCGCTGCGCACTTGCGCCGTGCGGCTGCCGGGCTCGGGCGTAAAGCTCAGGATCAGCGACTTGAAGTTGACCAGCAGTCCGTCCGGCGTGGCGTTGTAGGGGCTGAGCGCCTGGCCGTCAAAGGCCGCCGGGTCGCGCGCCACCGGCTCGAAAAAGCTGTGGTCCAGCACGATGTCGCCGCGCACCTTTTGCACACCACGCGCCTGCAGGGTCTGGAACATGGCGGTGATGCGTTCCAGCACCAGCTTGGGGTCGCCGCCCCCCCGGATGTAGAGGTTGCCGTACAGCACGCCGTCGCGCACCGGGCCATCGGCGTAGAAGCGGGTCTTCCAGGTGTAGTCGGGGCCCAGCAGGTCCAGTGCGGCAAAGGTGGTGACTAGCTTCATCACCGAGGCCGGATTGACGGACACCTCGGCCCGGTGGCTCAGGCGCGGGCGGGCATTGCCTTCGGCGGCCTGTACCAGCAGGCTGACGGCATCGGGCGGTACCTTGGCGCGTGCCAGGGCTGTGGCGATGTCGGGTGGCAGGCGCTGCGCCTGGCTGGGCAAGGCCAGTAACAACGTGCTGCAAGCCAGGGCCGCCAGCGCCGCTTTAATAGGAGTGAAAATAGCCATGGTTCCGATCTGCAGATATTTATCAAAATAGCTATAGAAATAGTAGCAGCTTGCGCAGGATAATCCTGCGCCGTACACCTATTTCTTGTGTAACTTATTGCCCATGCCGCTTCTTGCCTTTGACACCAGCACCGACACCCTTTCCATCGCCGTGGGCGATGGCGCGCAGGTGTGGCTGCACAGCGGCGCGGGCGGCGCCCAGGCATCGACCACGCTGATCCCGGCCATCCTGGCGTTGCTGGCCCAGGCCGGGCTGCGGCTGGACCAGCTCGATGCCATCGTTTTTGGCAGCGGCCCGGGCTCGTTCACCGGTCTTCGTACCGCCTGCTCGGTGGCGCAAGGTCTGGCTTTTGGCGCCGGCAAGCCGGTGCTGCCCATAGACACGCTGATGGCTGTGGCCGAAGAGGCCCGCGTGCAGCACGGCGTGGAGCAGGTGCAGGCCCTGTTGGACGCGCGCATGGACGAGATATACACCGGCTTTTACGCCTATGCGCAAGGCCGCTGGCAGCAACGCGCCGACTTCCAGCTGCTGCGGCCTGAAGCCGTGGTGCAGGAGGCGGGCTGGGCTCTGGCCGGCAATGCGCTGGCGGTCTATGTCGACCGCATTCCTGCCGCTACCGCCTCCAGTGGCCTGCGCTGTGCGGCCCTGCCCACGGCCAGCGCCATGCTGCGCTTGGCCCCAGCGCTGCTGGCCGCCGGCCAGGCCGTGGCCGCCGACCGGGCCCTGCCACGCTATATCCGCGACAAAGTGGCCCAGACCACCGACGAGCGCATGGCCGCCAAGGCGGCGGCCGGGGCGTTGCTGTCATGAGCGCCCAACTGCAAGTGCCACAAGCGCCGGAGCCGACCGAGGTCAGCTTCGAGCCTTTGACCGAGCTGTGGCTGGACGAGATCGTGCGCATAGAGCAGACCGCCTATGCCCACCCCTGGTCGCTTACCAACTTCAAGGACACGTTGGCCGCCGGCTATGAATGCCAAATTTTGCTGGCCGGGCGCACCGTACTGGGTTACTTCGTGGCCATGAAAGGGGTGGATGAGGTGCATCTGCTGAACATCACCGTGGCCCCCCCTTACCTGCGCCAGGGCTGGTCGCACCTGATGCTGGACGCCTTGGCCCTGTGGTCGCGCGGCCAGGGTGCGCAGTGGCTGTGGCTGGAGGCGCGCGCCAGCAATCTGCGGGCACTGCATGTGTACACCCAGTTCGGCTTCAGCCGCGTGGGCCTGCGCAAGGACTACTACCCTAACGGGCCGGGGCAGCGCGAGCACGCGGTGGTGATGAGCTTGCCGCTATGAGCCTGGACCTGGACGCCCGCCAGCGCGCCATGCTGGCCGAAATGCAGGTGCCGGTCTGGTGGCCGGCCGCAGAAGTGCCCGTTGCCGCAGCACCGGCGCGGGCAGCGCCGCCTGTAGCGGTGGCCGCCCCCGCGCCGGAGGCACCGGCACCCGCCCGCAGCGGCATGCACAGCCTGGCCGAGGCCATGCAGAATGCTCCTGAATTAATAGCTGCCCGCGCAGGTATTACCAGTGCTGGAGCCGGAAAAGATTCAGAATCTTCTGGCGCCGATCTGGGCGATTCCGACATGTCGGCTCTGCGTGCGGCCTGGAGCGCATGCCAAGCCAGCCGTGTATGGGGTGCGGCGGCCAGCGCGTCGCCAGACTGGCTGGTGCTGGGCGAAGCGCTGGGCATCAGCGACGACCCCGCCAGCGCGCCGTTTGTGGGCGATGCCGGTGTGCTGCTCGACAACATGCTGCGCGCGGTGGGCATCCGCGCCCAGGCGCCGCTGCGTTCGGCCCAGCTGACCAGTGTGCTGAAAACGCGGCTTGCCGACCAGCCCGATGCCGACCCGCTGGTCTTCAACGCGCCCCATGTGGAGCGCCATGTCCGCCTGCTGCAGCCCCGACTGATACTGGCCCTGGGCCCGTTCGCAGCCCAGCTGCTGCTGCGCGACGCCACGCCCTTGGGGCAGCTGCGCGGCCGGGTGCACCGCTACCAGGGGGTGCCGGTGGTGGTGTCTTACGCTCCGGCCACCTTGTTGCGCAATCCCGCTGAAAAGGCCAAGGCCTGGGCCGACCTGTGCCTGGCGATGTCGGCTTCAGCGTAAATACGTTCTAACGTCGGCCCGTAAAATCGGGGCATGACCTTTCTAGACATGCTCCAAAACGCTGGGCAGCGCAATGCCTCCATGCTCTGCGTGGGGCTCGACCCCGATCCGGCCCGCTTTCCGGGCGCATGGCGTGGCGACGCCAGCAAGATTGCCGACTTTTGCAACCGCATCGTGGACGCCACGGCCGACCTGGCCATCGCCTTCAAGCCGCAGATCGCCTACTTTGCCGCGCACCGCGCCGAAGACCAGCTGGAACGTGTGGTGGCCCATATCCGCCGTGTCGCGCCGCATGTGCCCATCATCCTGGACGCCAAGCGCGGCGACATTGGCTCCACTGCCGAGCAGTACGCCGTTGAAGCCTTCGAGCGCTACCAGGCCGACGCCGTCACCCTGTCGCCTTTCATGGGCTTTGACTCGGTGCAGCCTTATTTGAAATACCCCGGCAAGGGCGCTTTCCTGCTGTGCCGCACCTCCAACCCCGGTGGTGACGACCTGCAAAACCAGCGCCTGGCCAGCGTGCCCGGCCAGCCCTTGTTGTACGAGCACATCGCCCAATTGGCCCAAGGCCCGTGGAACCTGAACGGCCAGCTCGGCTTGGTGGTGGGAGCGACCTACCCGGCGGAAATCGCCCGTGTGCGCGCCTTGGCACCTACTGTGCCGCTGCTGGTGCCCGGCGTGGGTGCACAGGGCGGTGATGCCCATGCCACGGTGCGAGCCGGCTGGACCGCCAACGGCCCGCTCATCGTCAACTCTTCGCGTGCTGTGCTGTACGCATCGTCCGGCGACGACTTCGCCGATGCCGCACGCAGTGCCGCGCAACAGACCCGTGACCAGTTGCAGGCAGCACGGTTACTATAAAAAGAATAGCCTCCTGCGCAGATAACGCCTGCGCTAGAGGCGGTTTTTGTACCAAGCTCAGGGTGTGGCTTGGAAGCTGATGTCGTTGGCCAACATGAACCACAGGATCAGGGTGGGGATGACCACAGGCAGCGACAGGGCGCAAAACATCAGCGTGGTCATGGCGAATGCGGCAATGTCATTCCACCACTGCAGCAGTAGTACGCGCAGGTCTACTTCCCAAAAACGTTCCGGCGGTCTGTTTGGCATAGGGGGCCTCTTCTTTTGCGAAGTGTAGTGCGCTGCCGGCAATTTTTCAGCGGTTTGTGCTGAGCTGTTTTTAAGTGGTGAGCACCATGCAGGGCATCAGCGAATCCTCCCGCAAGATCAGCGACATCAGCGACAGCATCGCTTTTCAGACCAATATCCTGGCGTTGAATGCGGCGGTCGAAGCAGCGCGCGCGGGCGAGCAAGGTACGGCACTGGTCGATAAGGCCGGTGCCACCAGGACCGAGGTGATGGGCGAAATCAGTGCCGCGAACAACGAGCAAAGTGCCGGCGTGTCTCAAATCGGCGAAGCCGTTACCCAGATGGACAATGCCACCCAGCAGCATGAAGGTCCAGGCGGACGAACTGGTGGCCGCCGTGTCTGTTTTCAAGTTGGGGCAAGGCGTGGCACAGCGTGTGCTGTCGTCGGCGGCAGCCCATGTATGGCTGGCTTTTTCTGCCCGCCATTGACTCCGAAAAGACGGCTGCCAAGCCTGGTTTATCCAGGCCGCGAAGCTTCAGGAAAACCCTTCCTCAATATGGAGGATGCTGCCGTGGGCTCACGCTTTACAGCGTTTGCGTAGCGGGCGCATGCTTTGAAAACGCCATGTAACAGGCATCGTGGTCGTTGGGAAATATTGAAAGGACATTTGATGAGCTTCAACAATATGACGGTCAAAAGCCAGCTGTCCTGGGCGTTTGGATTGTTGGTTGCCCTGGTGCTGGTGGTGGCTGCCGTAGGGCTCAGTTCACTTGATAGCGCCCACGACAAATTCACGCACTACAACAACGATGTGGTGACGCAAAACAAGTTGGTGGACCAGCTCCGGGCCGCCATCAGCGCCCGGGCGATCGCGGCGCGCAACCTGGTGCTGGCAAGCACCCCAGAAGACAAGGACCTGGAATACAAGGAAGTGGTCAAGTCGCGCCAAGCCACCCAGGAATTCATGGCCAAGCTCCATGACGCCATCCGGAGCAACCCAAGCCCAGATCCTGACGATGTCCGCATGGTGGCCGAAATGACCCGTATTGAAGGTTTGTACGGTCCCGTGGCTTTGAAAATCACCCAGTTGGCGGTAGACGGAAAGACCGAAGAGGCGATTGCCATGATCAACAAGGAATGCCGCCCGCTGCTAGTGGCTTTGGTGAAAGCCAGCCAGGGCGGCAGCACAGGAGGCCTGGACGAAGGCAGCGGCTATACCCGTGCACGCACCTTGCTTTTGCTGGCCGGTGCCTTGGCGATTGCGGCCGCCTTGAGCATGGGCTTTTTCATTACCCGCAGCCTGGTCCGCGCACTGGGTGGTGAGCCCGGTGTTGCTGCCAACCTGGCCCGCGCTGTGGCGCAGGGCGATTTGACGGTGCCCATCCATCTCAGGGATGGCGATAGCACGAGCCTGATGGCCCAGTTGCAGCGCATGCAGCAAAGCTTGGCCAGTGTTGTCAGCACGGTACGCCAGGGCTCCGATGGGGTGGCGACCGCCAGCGCCGAAATATCCCAGGGCAACCATGATCTGAGCGACCGCACCGAGCGGCAGGCCAGCGCCTTGCAGCAAACCGCGGCCTCCATGGACGAGCTGGGCTCCACCGTACGGCAAAACGCCGATAACGCGCAGCAGGCCAATCAGCTGGCTTTGAGCGCGAGCAAGGTGGCCATGCAAGGTGGCGACGTGGTGGCCGAGGTGGTGAGCACCATGAAGGGCATCAACGAAAGCTCCCGCAAGATCAGCGACATCATCGGCGTCATTGATGGCATTGCCTTCCAGACCAATATCCTGGCGCTGAACGCTGCCGTGGAAGCCGCCCGGGCTGGCGAACAAGGCCGGGGCTTCGCGGTGGTTGCTGGCGAGGTGCGCAGCCTGGCCGGGCGCAGCGCCGACGCGGCCAAGGAAATCAAGCAACTGATTTCTACCAGCGTGGAGCGCGTGGAGCAGGGCACGGCGTTGGTCGACAAGGCCGGTATTACCATGACCGAGGTGGTGAGTTCCATCCGCCGCGTGACCGACATCGTGGGCGAAATCAGCGCCGCCAGCAGCGAACAGAGTCAGGGAGTCTCTCAGGTGGGAGAGGCGGTGTCGCAGATGGATCACACGACCCAGCAGAACGCCGCGCTGGTGGAGCAGATGGCAGCGGCAGCCAACAGCATGCGGACCCAGGCCGAAGAGCTGGTGTCGGCAGTTTCGGTCTTCAAGCTGGGGCATGGCGTGCACGGGCGGCCTGCAGCAGTGTCTGCACCTGCCGAGAGGGTTATGGAAGGTGCCAGGCCGCTACGTATCGCCTGAGGCCTACGGTAAAGTGTTTCAAAATGTCATAAGGCGCTTGTGATTGTCGGATTTGCCCTTACCAATCTGATAACCTTTATTCGTACAACCTACTTGAAAGAACCGCCATGGCTAAAACCAGCATCGAATCCCAAGAGCAACTGGTCAGTGATATCAAGTCGGTCATCTCAGACGCTGAAGACATGCTCAGCGCGACTGCCGACCAGACCGGTGAGAAGCTCGCCAGCCTGCGTGCCCGGGTCAAGGCCCGCCTGAGCGACGCCCGTGAACGCCTGATCGACGCTGAAGCGGCTTTGCGCCACAACACCAAGGTAGCGGCCCGTGCCGCCGACGACTATGTGCACGAGTCTCCCTGGACGGCCGTGGGCGTGGCCGCTGGTGTAGGCCTGCTGGTTGGTCTCATCATTGGCCGCCGCTGAGTCCCGGCCCGCTGTGGGCCTGGATTTCCATGCGTAACGTGTTCGGCGGCGGGCTGTACGCCGCTTTGAAAGGTATTCCGGTCACCTTGCTGACCGTAGTACGAACGCGTCTGCAACTATTCGGCAACGAGCTGCAGACCGCCAAACTCCATGTATTGCGTGAGCTCAGTCTGGTGCTGGCCATGGTGGCCTTTGCGGGTCTGGGCATCGTGTTGGCCGTGGTGTTGGTACTGAGCTTGCTGTGGGACCAGCGGGTGATCGTGCTGTCTTGCTTGTCCGTGTTGTTTGTGGGGCTGGCGGTGGCCTGTTATGCCATGCTGCGCCGCTCTACCGTGGTGTCCGACAATATGTTTGCAGCCAGCCTGGCCGAACTGCAGGAAGACCTGCGCCAACTCAAAGCCGAAGCGGGCCATGGGCAAGACCCACACTGAGCTGGCTTACGAGCGCGGGCGCTTGCTGGAACGCATCCAGTACCAGCGCAGCTTGCTGGCGCGCGAGTGTGCTCCGCTGCAGCGCGTGGCCCAGAAGGGGGATCACCTGGCGGGGTTGGCGGCCGAGTTGTTGTCTTTTGCGCGGCAGAACCCATTGACCCTGGGGGCTATCGCTGCTGTCGTGCTGGTGTTCAAGCCGCGCATGGCTTGGCGTTGGGCCAAACGCGGTTTCGCCCTCTGGCGTGGCTGGCGTGTGGTGCAACAGTGGCAGCCCGGCACTTTGCTGCAGCTGCTGCGCCGCTTCATCTAATCTTCTTTTGCTATCAAATAAGTAGCTTCCAGCGCAGGTGTTACTTGCGCTGGGGGCCTCTTTTCTTTACAAGATGCGCGCCAGGTACTTGCCAGTATGGCTGGCGGGATTGGCGGCTATCTGCTCCGGCGTGCCCACGCCCACCACGGTGCCGCCGCCGGCGCCGCCTTCGGGCCCCATGTCGATCAGCCAGTCGGCAGTCTTGATCACATCCAGGTTGTGCTCGATCACCACGATGGTGTTGCCCGCGCTGCGCAGTTGGTGCAGTACTTTCAGCAGCAGGGCGATATCGGCAAAGTGCAGGCCGGTGGTGGGTTCGTCCAGGATGTACAGCGTGCGGCCGGTATCGCGCTTGCTGAGTTCCAGCGCCAGCTTGACGCGCTGGGCCTCGCCGCCCGACAAGGTAGTGGCCGACTGGCCCAGTTTGATGTAGCTCAGCCCCACGTCCAGCAGGGTGTGCAGTTTGCGGGCGATGGTGGGCACGGCCTTCAGGAATTCGTACGCAGCCTCGACCGTCAGCTCCAGGATCTGCGCAATGTTTTTGCCCTTGTACTGCACCTCCAAGGTCTCCCGGTTGTAACGCTGGCCTTTGCACACGTCGCAGGGCACGTACACATCGGGCAGAAAGTGCATCTCCACCTTGACCATGCCGTCGCCCTGGCAGGCCTCGCAGCGGCCGCCGGCCACGTTGAAGCTGAAGCGTCCTGCGCCGTAGCCGCGTTCACGCGCCATGGGCACTTCGGCCATCAGCTCGCGGATGGGCGTGAACAGGCCGGTATAGGTGGCTGGATTCGAGCGTGGGGTGCGGCCAATCGGCGACTGGTCCACGTTGATGACCTTGTCGAACTGCTCGATGCCGATGATTTCCTCGTGCTCGGCGGGTTCGTTGTGCGCGCGGTAGAGCTGGCGCGCCACCGCTGTGTAGAGCGTGTCGTTGACCAGGGTGGATTTGCCCGAGCCCGACACACCGGTCACGCAGGTCAGCAGCCCCACCGGGAAGTCCACGTTGACGCCCTTGAGGTTGTGGCCCTTGGCACCCACGATGGACAGCCAGCCTTCGCCTGGGGCGGGCTGTTTCTGCGTGTGGCGTTCTGCGGGCACCTCGATCTTCAGTGTGCCCGCCAGGTACTGGCCGGTCAGCGAATCCGGGTTCGCCTTGACTTCGTCAAACGTGCCCTGGGCCATGATGCGGCCGCCGTGGATGCCGGCGCCGGGGCCCAGGTCGATCACATGGTCGGCGGCGCGCATCATGTCTTCGTCGTGCTCGACCACCAGCACGCTGTTGCCGATGTCGCGCAGGTGCTGCAGCGTGGCAATCAGGCGGTCGTTGTCGCGCTGGTGCAGGCCGATGCTGGGCTCGTCCAGTACGTACATCACGCCTGTCAGGCCTGAGCCGATTTGCGAGGCCAGGCGGATACGTTGCGATTCGCCGCCGCTCAGGGTTTCGGCGCTACGGTCCAGGCTCAGGTAGTTCAGGCCTACGTCGTTCAGGAACTTCAGGCGCAGACCGATTTCGCGCACGATCTTGCCGGCAATCTCGCCCTTGGCTCCGCCCATGGTCAGCTGGTTGAAGTACTCAAAACTTTCGCGCAGCGTGGTGTGGCTGATCTCAAATATCGCGCGTGCTTGCGTGCCTTCGCCTACTTTGACGTGGCGCGCTTCGCGGCGCAGGCGCGAGCCATTGCAGCTGGCGCAGGGTTGGCTGGTGCGGTAGCGGGCCAGGTCTTCGCGCACCAGGTTGGAGTCGGTTTCGCGGTAGCGCCGCTGCATGTTGGGGATGATGCCTTCGAAAGGGTGCTTTTTGCTGACCTTCTTGCCCTGGGACGCGCCCGAGTCCATCACATAGCTGAATTTGACGTCCTCCTCGCCCGAGCCGTACAGCAGGGCTTGCTGTACGGGCGTGGGCAGGGATTCAAAAGCCGCTTCGATGTCAAATTGGTAGTGCTTGGCCAGGCTTTCCAGCATGGCGAAGTAATAGCCGTTGCGCCGGTCCCAGCCCTTGATGGCGCCACTGGCCAGGCTCAGCGACGGGAAGGCCACGACCCGTGTCGGGTCGAACAGCTCTTGCATGCCCAGCCCGTCACAGGTAGGGCAGGCTCCGACGGGCGAGTTGAACGAGAACAGGCGCGGCTCCAGCTCGGCGATGGAGTAGTTGCACACCGGGCAGGCGAACTTGGCGTTGAACAGGTGTTCCTGGCCGGATGCCATCTCGACCACGATGGCCTTGCCCTCGGCCAGGCGCAGCGAGGCTTCGAAGCTTTCGGCCAGGCGCTGGCGCTGGGCGGCTACGGCCTGGGGCTCGCTGTCCCCATGCACTTTGACGCGGTCTATCACCACGTCGATGTTGTGCTTCTCGGTCTTTTTCAGCTTGGGCAGCTGGTCGAACTCGAAGGTTTCGCCATCCACCCGGAAGCGCACATAGCCCTGGGCCTGCATTTCGGTAAACACGTCGGCGTATTCGCCCTTGCGTTCGCGGGCGATGGGGGCGACCACCATCAGGCGGGTGTCCACCGGCAGCGCCAGCACTGCGTCCACCATCTGGCTGACGGTCTGGGCCTGCAGTGGCAGGTCGTGGTCAGGGCAGTAGGGTGTGCCGGCGCGGGCGAACAGCAGGCGCAGGTAGTCGTGGATCTCGGTCACCGTACCCACGGTGGAGCGCGGGTTGTGGCTGGTGGCTTTTTGCTCGATGGAGATGGCCGGGCTCAGGCCTTCGATCAGGTCCACGTCCGGCTTGTCCATCAGCTGCAGGAACTGGCGGGCGTAGGTGCTCAGGCTCTCCACATAGCGGCGCTGGCCTTCGGCGTACAGCGTATCGAAGGCCAGGCTGGATTTGCCCGAGCCGCTCAGGCCGGTGATCACCACCAGCTGGTTGCGGGGGATGTCCAGGTCGATGTTCTTCAGGTTGTGCGTGCGGGCACCACGGATGCTGATGCGTTGCAGCTGCAAGGCATTGCGCAAATAAGTGCCTTCAGACGAGACTTCGGGGTGAGCTGGGTTCAAAGTGGGCCGGCCTTGGGAGAGATCAGTTGCAGGCCAGGGCTTGCGCCCATGGAGCCTGAGAGCGAGAGTAAACCCGCCATGATAGTGAAGATCAGGGAGAATCGCACACTTCGTGCTTGCTCTTGTCCATGGTGTCTTGCGTGTCCCAGCCTTCTGCTTCCATTTCTCCTTCTGTTTCAACGTCTGCTGCGTCTGCTGCGTCTGCAGCCATGACTCCGCTGGAGCGGCGTGCCAGTGTGTCCTTGGCATGTATTTTTGGCTTGCGTATGCTGGGGCTGTTTCTGGTGCTGCCGGTATTTGCCTTGGAAGCCGCCAAGTTCCCAGGTGGCGATGACCCGGCCCGGGTGGGCATGGCCATGGGGATTTACGGGCTGACCCAGGGTTTGCTGCAGTTGCCGTTTGGCATGGCGTCGGACCGCTTTGGCCGCAAGCGTGTGATCGTGTTGGGGCTGTTGCTGTTTGCCGCCGGTAGTTTTGTCGCCGCCTGGGCCGATAGCCTGACCGCGTTGACGCTGGGCCGAGCTCTGCAGGGTGCGGGGGCTATCTCGGCCGCCGTAACCGCCTTGCTGGCCGACCAGACCCGTGACGTGGTGCGCACCAAGGCCATGGCCTTGGTCGGCGGCAGTATTGCGTTGGTGTTTGCGCTGTCTTTGGTGCTGGCGCCGGCGCTAGATGCGGTGATTGGCTTGGGTGGGCTATTTGTCTTGACGGGTTGCCTGGCCCTGATCGGCACAGCGGTGGTGTTGTGGGTCGTGCCGCCAGAGCCTTTGCAGCATGCATTGCAGCCGCGCGGCAGATTGTCTGAAGTGTTATCGCATGCGGGCTTGCTGCGCTTGGATGCGGGGGTATTCATCTTGCATGCGGTGCAGCTGGCCATGTGGATGGCGGTGCCGGCTTTGCTGGTGCAGGCCGGGCTGGGCAAGGTGCACCATTGGTGGGTATATCTGCCAGCGGTGCTGGGCTCGTTCGTGGTCATGGGGGGCGGGCTGTTTCCCCTGGAGCGGCGTGGTTATCTGCGGGCCGTGTTTTTGCTGGCGATTGGCCTGATTGCGTTGGTACAGCTTGGCTTGCTGTGGGCGGCTCAGGCGCCGCAGGTCAGCAGCCTGGCGACGTTATTGTTTCTGTTTTTCTGTGGTTTCAATGTGCTGGAGGCTAGCCAACCCAGCTTGGCGTCACGTTTGGCGCCGGCCCATGTGCGTGGTACGGCATTGGGGGTGTACAACACGTTGCAATCTCTCGGTTTTTTTGTCGGAGGACTGGCGGGCGGCGCCTTGCTCAAGCACGCCGGGCCCCAGGGCTTGTTTGCGGTTTGCTGCGTGGCTATGCTGGTCTGGTTGCTGCTTGCCTGGCCTATGCAGGCTCCTGGCAAAGCATAATCTACCCCCTTAGAGGAAATCACCATGGCATCCGTCAACAAAGTCATCATCGTCGGCAATTTGGGTCGAGACCCCGAAGTGCGCACCTTCCCCAGTGGCGACCGGGTCGCCAACGTCACCATCGCCACCACCGAAACCTGGAAAGACAAGCAAACCGGCGAACGCCGCGAGGCTACCGAATGGCACCGAGTGGTGTTCCGTGGCGGTTTGGCCGGCATCGTGGAGCAATATCTGCGCAAGGGTTCGCAGGTGTATGTCGAAGGCTCCATCCGCAGCCGCAAGTACAACGACGCCTCTGGCATGGAGAAGTCAATCACTGAAATCATCGCCAACGAAATGACCATGCTGGGCAGTCGCCAGGGCATGGGTGGCCCCCAAGGTGGTGGCAATGATGGCGGCTATGACGACGGCGGCTACGACAACAGCCCGCCGCCAGCTCCGGCCCGTCGCCCAATGGCACCCGCCGCCCGACCTGCCATGGCTCCTCCGTCACGTCCACCCGCGCCAGCACCCGCTGCGCGCTCTTCGAGCGGATTCGATGACATGGACGACGATATCCCGTTCTAACCAGTTCTGTTGCGGCACCCAAGCTCAACTTTTAATCGCCCGTGTGCTCATAGCGTACGGGCATTTTTTTTGTGTGTTTATTTTTGCATCTGTCCCACAAATGGTGGATGTTTAAACTTAGCGCAGAGCACGGTATTACATCCCTGATTGTGCGGGTGTGGTGGAGGCGATAGCATGAAGTTAATGGCACCTTCTACACCCCGCTTGCTTTCACGACGTGTGGCCTTTGAATGGCGCTCCTTGGTGGTGGTGCTGGGCTTGGTCGGCATTTTCATTGCCTATATCTATACAGCCGAAGCAGACCGCGTCAATGCGACGGAGCGTGAGCGCTTACGCACGCAGGCCAATGTGGTCGCCAATGACATCCAGGGCAATTTGACGGTGGCTAGCCTTGCTCTGCAAGAGGTTATCAAGGACTACATGACGGGGCCTGGGCCAGTGCGTAGTCAAGAGCTTGCTATGCGTTTGCGGGCCTTGGTTGACGCCATGCCGGGCGTTCGATCCATGGTGGTACTGGATGCCAGCGGCATGTCCATTGCGGCCCACCGCACTGAGTACGTGGGCATGGATCTCAGCCACCGGGATTTTTTCAAGACTGTGCGCGACCAACCCAGTGTATCTACGCTATATGTCTCAGCGCCGTTCGTGTCCGTCCAGAAAGAGGTGGTGATCACTCTGGCTCGTATGGTGCCGAATGCCGAGGGGCAGTTCATGGGCGTGGTTTTTGCTACCCTGGACCCGGCTTACTTTGCAGGCATTTTTCGGCCGATCATGTATGCCCCGGATGTGTTGTCTTTTGTAATTCACGGCAGTGGCCTGCCTTTGCTCAGCTACCCGCCTGTAAAGAGCTTTCAAAGCTCGAATTTCACCTCAGCGGGCAGTCTCTTCAGCCAGCACTTGCAGGGTGGCCATATCAGTAGTGAGTTGACTGGTGCCTTGTTTCCAGGGGGCGGGGAGCGGCAGGTCGCCACCTATACCGTGCAGCCGGCGGTGCTGGATATGGACAAGCCTTTGGTCGTCGGCGTCAGCCGTGAGTTGGCGGTGATCGCGCAACCGCTAAGGCGCCAGGCCATCATCTATGGTGTGTTTTATGCCGCCCTGGTTTTTTTGTGCAGCATGGCGCTGTATTGGACCCAACTGCGCAGAGCGCGTATAGAAACGATGGAGGCCGAGCGTGACCGTGAACGCCTGGAGGCGGCCGATAGGTTGAAGCTGGCCTTGCGTGGGGCAAACTTGGGGCTATGGAGTTTCCATGTGCCTACCTCCGCACGTACTTTTGATGCGAACTCCTTTGCCATGTTGGGGCACTCTCCACAGGACATGGAGAAGGACCCGGACTTTTGGCGCAGCCGCATTTGTGAAGAGGATTTACCGGCCTATATGGTTGCCAAGGAGCGCTGCATTGACGGCAGCGTGCCCTTTTTTGAGGTGACTTACCGTATCCGGCACAAGCTGGGTCTCTGGGTTTGGGTGATGTGCCGGGCCCAGGCGATTGCACGGGATGGTGATGGCCGGGCCATCACCATCATGGGAACGCACATGGACGTCACGGCGGCCAAGCTTGCCGAGCAAGAGGTCTTGCGCACCCGCAATGAATTGCAGGCCGTGTTTGAGAACATGGCCGACGCTGTGTATGTCTTGGATCGCCAGCACCAACTGGTGCGCAGCAACCGCGCGGCGCGTTCGCTGTGGGGTCTATTTGACGAGGACACGCCATTTGAAGAGCTGATTACGAGCATTGACGTATTCCTGCCCAACGGGGACATACTTTCTCCAGACGAGTGGCCCAGCCATCGCGGCCTCCATGGTGAGTATGTGCAGGATTTCCAGATGAAAATTCAGCGCAAAGGCTCGGACAAAGCGATCTACATGGAGCTGAATTCGGCGCCTATCCTGGACGAGGCGAAGCAGATTGACCAGCTAATCCTGACCTGCCACGACACAACGGAACGTCGGCTGACCAATGCCCTGCGGGAGAGCGAGGCAAGGTTCCGAACCTTGATTGAAGATGCGCCACTGGCGATTGCGATTCTTCGGGCGGGTCGCTTTATCTACGCGAATCCGCGTTACCGCCGTTTGCATGGCTACGAGGATTCGGACAACCTTGTCGGCTCTATGTGGAGCACCATGATTGCTCCGAAATCGCGGGCTGACCTGCTGGTCGAGGAAGCCCGCGTTAACGAGGACTCGCCCATAGAGCAGATGTTTGAGGCAATGAGTCTGGGTAAGGACGGACGGTTGGTATCGGTATTCAAGACCACAACCCGCGTTGACCTGGCCGATGGGCCGGCCACGCTGGTGTTCGCCCAGGATATTTCGGCCCAGAAACAGGCGGAGGCAGCACTGTTGCAGGCCCGCGATGTGGCAGAGGCGGCAAACCGCAGCAAGGCTGAATTCCTGGCAAATATGAGCCATGAAATACGGTCGCCGCTGAATGCGATCCTGGGCCTGGCCTACCTGCTGGAGCAGGGGCGGCTGGAGCGGGAAGCGCTGGACATGGTGCGCAAGATACGCGGCTCCGGGCGTTCATTGCTGGGCATCATCAACGACATCCTGGACGTCTCCAAGATCGATGCCGGCCATATGGTGATTGAGCAAACGCCATTCCGTTTGGGTGACGTGATGGACAACCTGGCCGGCACCATGGGCATCAATGCCGGGGACAAAAATATCGAATTGGTGATTCAGCCGCTGCCTCCTGGCGTATCTGTCGTCAAAGGCGATGCCTTGCGGCTGGAGCAGGTGCTGACCAACCTGACCAGTAACGCCATCAAATTCACCCATGCGGGCAGGGTCGAGGTGCGTACCGAGTTGTTGTCCATGTATGACAACAAGCTCGTCCTGCATTTTTGCGTCAAGGACACCGGCATAGGCATTGCGCCGGCATTGCAAAAAGACGTTTTCTCTGCCTTCACCCAGGCCGATAGCTCCAC
Organism: Rhodoferax sp. GW821-FHT10B06; assembly: GCF_059415605.1. Lineage (NCBI taxonomy): Bacteria > Pseudomonadati > Pseudomonadota > Betaproteobacteria > Burkholderiales > Comamonadaceae > Rhodoferax > Rhodoferax sp. GW821-FHT10B06. Next base: position 251,049 of record NZ_JBWKNO010000005.1, read on the forward strand.
TACGCGCCGCTACGGCGGTACTGGATTGGGGTTAACCATCTGCCGCCAACTGGTGGGCTTGATGGGCGGCGAGATTGGGCTGACCAGCACGCCAGGGGAGGGCAGTGAATTCTGGTTCACATTGCCTATGCAGCAGGTGCCCCATACCGACTTTTCGTCGCCCGACATGGTGCGCATAGATGCCCTGGTGGCGGATGACAGCGAGATCGCCTTGCAGGCCGTGGTGGCGATTGCCCAGGGCCTTGGCTGGCAGGTGGATGCGATGGACTCTGGCGAGGCCGTGCTGTCGCAGGTGCTGGAGCGCAAGAGTGGCAAGCTTCCCCATGTGGTGGTCTTGGACTGGAAGATGCCGGGTCTGGACGGGCTGGCCACTGCGCGCGCCATACGGGCCAGCGTGCCGCCCGACGAATGCCCCATTGTGATCATGGCCACCGCCTACTCTCTGTCCAGTCTGGCCAGCCAACCGGGAGCAGAACTGGTGGATGCGATCTTGAACAAGCCAGTGACTACCTCGACCCTGTACAACGCCGTCATCGAAGCGCAGCGCCGGCGGGCTGCCACAGTGGGCATACCGCATGCGATGCAGCAGGCGGAGGGGCGCAATCTGGTGGACGTGCGGGTGCTGGTGGTGGACGACAGTGACATCAACCGCGAGGTCGCGCAGCGCATCCTGGCGGACCAGGGTGCCATCGTGGCACTGGCCGAAGACGGCGAGGAAGCGTTGAAGTGGCTCATGGCACACCCCGACGAAGTGGATCTGGTGCTGATGGACGTGCAAATGCCCGTCATGGACGGGATCGAGGCTACACGCAGGCTGCGCCGTGTTCCCCATTTCAAGGACTTGCCGGTGGTGGCGCTGACGGCGGGAGCCTTCAAATCGCAGCAGGAAGCGGCATTTGCTGCGGGTATGACAGAGTTCATCAGCAAGCCCTTTGACGTGCCGTCCACCATTGCCTTGATCCAGCGGCTGCGTCGCCGCCCGCAGTCGCGCAAGCCTGCTGATACCGATGCCGCAGCAGTTCCTCTGCTTGTGCATACCGAAATGCCCGCACCTGCGATTTTGAATGTGATGGATGTTGCCCAGGGTCTGCAGCTCTGGTCTGACGTCAATATTTACCGGGGCTACCTGCGGCGTTTTGTGGACAGCTATGGTGGCGCTGTTGCCGTGATGAATTCCAGCCTGGCAATTGCGGACCGTTCCGCCGCCGCCGCTCTGGCGCACAAACTGATGGGGGCGGCGGCGAACATGGCGTTGCCCGAAACCGCCCGTCTGGCAGGTGAGGCCGAGCGCGTACTGTCCGCTGGCTATGACCCCACCCACGTGCTGGCCCGCCTGGACGAGGCGATCAAAGACGCGGTGTATGCGATTGGCCGCTTTGTACCGCCTGTGGTGCTGGCCAAGATCGTGCCGCCGGCCGCAGCATCGGCGGCGGGCGAGCTCAATCTGAAAGATATGTTCCGGGCAATATTGGTGGCACTGGATGCTGATGACCCCACGCCGGTGGAGCCGTTGCTGGCGCAATTGGCGCAACAAATGCCAGCCCATGCGCTGGAAGAAATCCAGGCCTGCGTGCAGGGATTCGATTTTCGAGGAGCCGAGGCCGCCGTCTACACCTTGGCCCGGGTACAGGGTATTCCTTTGAAGGAGTAAGCCATGCTTTTACCCACCATTCTGGTTGTGGATGACGAACCCGGCAATTTGGCCGTGATGCGCGATATCCTGGCCAGCAGCTACAAGCTGGTGTTTGCACGCAATGGAATGGAGACCCTGGCGGCGGTGCAAAAACACCTGCCCGCCATGGTGTTGCTGGACGTGGGTTTGCCGGATACCAATGGCTACGACTTGTGTCGGCAGATCAAGCAAACCGACCCCACCCATGCGGTGCAGGTGATCTTTGTCACGGGCTATACCGATGTGGCGCACGAGGCTGCAGGCTTTGATGCCGGTGGTGTTGACTACATCGTGAAGCCGGTATCGCCACCGATAGTGCGAGCCCGTGTGGCCGCACATTTGTCTTTGGTGCGGGCTACCGCGCTGGAAAAGAGCTACCGTGAAGCCGTATTGATGCTGGGCCAGGCCGGTCATTACAACGACACCGATACTGGCTCCCATATCTGGCGTATGGCGGCGTACGCCCGTGCCTTGGCCCAGGCCGTGGGCTGGGATACCGAAAGCAGCATGCAGCTGGAATTGGCCGCGCCCATGCACGACACAGGCAAGCTGGGTATACCGCATTCCATCCTGCGAAAACCTGGGCCGCTGAGCAACGAGGAATGGGAGGTCATGAAGACCCATCCCCAGATTGGTTACGACATCCTCAGTAAAAGCGACGCGCCGGTGTTCCAGCTGGCATCCGAGGTGGCATTGCGGCACCATGAAAAATGGGACGGCAGCGGCTACCCCGGCGGCTTGCGCGGGCGTGAAATTCCCCAGTCCGCGCGCATTGTGGCCCTGGCCGACGTGTTCGATGCCTTGTGCATGCGTCGTCCCTACAAAGAAGCCTGGACGGTGGAACAGATCCTGGACTACATCCATGCCGATGCCGAATGCCACTTTGACCCGGAGATCGTGCGGGCTTTCAAGAGCGTTCTCCCAGAGCTGCTGGACATTCGGGCCCATTGGATGCGGGTAGAGGCTGGTTAATTTACGTGGCGCGTGCACCCGGGCGGTGCAATGGATGGCTAGAAACTGGCACAAAACTAGCTTAAACCCCAAGAAGCTGACCGTTTGGTTAGCTTTATAGTGGGTTCCCATGTCCATCCATCAGTTAGCCACGTATCCATGAAGCCATCTGATCCTTCCGTCGGCGTTGCCGTCCTGCCCGCCGTCGAGGTGCGTAAGGCGAACGTGGTTTATCCCGCCGCCGATGCGCCGGTGCATGCCTTGCAGGACATCGACCTGACGGTGCGCCAGGGGGAATTTGTCTCCTTGATTGGCCCCTCCGGCTGCGGCAAGACAACCTTGCTGCGTGCCATTGCAGACCTGGAGCCTATCAGTTCCGGCACCATGCTGGTGAACGGCGTCAGCCCGCATGATGCGCGCCTGGCCCGCTCCTATGGCTATGTGTTCCAGGCCCCGGCGTTGTTCCCATGGCGCACGGTGCTGGCCAATGTGGTGCTGCCGCTGCAGATACAGGGCCGCGGCAAGGCCGAGAGCCAGCGCATCGCGCTGGAGCAACTGGAGCGCGTGGGCCTGAAAGGCTTTGAGAAGAAATACCCCTGGCAGCTCTCTGGCGGTATGCAGCAGCGCGTGTCCATCGCCCGTGCGCTGGCTTTCGAGCCACGTATCCTGATGATGGACGAGCCCTTTGGCGCATTGGATGAAATCACCCGCGACCGGCTCAACGAGCAGCTGCAGCAGCTTTGGCAGCGCGAGCGCCGTACCGTGGTGTTCGTTACCCACTCGATTGCCGAGGCGGTGTACCTGTCGACCCGCATCGTGGTGATGTCGCCGCGGCCAGGGCGCATCGTGAAGGTGATCGAATCTACCCTGCCCGATGCACGCCACCTGGGCTTGCGCGACACGCCGGAATTCATGGCCTTGGCGCACGCCGTGCGGGAGTCGCTGGCAGATGGCCACCATTAAACGCCGCTCCGCTTTCGATAGCGGTCTACCCATTGCCACCGTGCTGCTGGCGGTGATTTTTCTTTGGTATATGGGCGCTGTGTGGTTGAACGCAGCCGGTGCGATCGAGCGCGTCATCACGCCCCGTCTGGCGCCCGGCGCCAGCTGGACCTGGACCGATCTGGTGCAGACCACGTTGTCCATGCAGCGCCCGGTGCTGCCCGCACCGCAGCAGGTGGCGCTGGATTTCTGGTCCAGCCTGGTCGATTGGCCGGTGGATTCGCCACGCAATTTGCTGTACCACGTGGCTGTTACCGCCCAGTCCAGCTTGCTGGGCTTTGTGATGGGCACGTTGTTTGGCTTGCTGCTATCGGCTGGCATCGTGCATTCGCGCACCCTGGACAAGGCCCTGATGCCCTGGATCGTGGCTTCGCAAACCATTCCGGTGCTGGCGATTGCGCCCATCGTGCTGATCATTCTGGGCAGCCTGGGTTTCTCCGGCGTCTGGCCCAAGGCGGTGATTGCCATGTACCTGTGCTTCTTCCCGGTCACGGTGGCCATGGTGCAGGGCCTGCGCTCGCCGCAGAAGATCGATACCGAGCTGCTGTATACCTATGCCGCTTCGCCCTGGCAGGCCTTCTGGCTGCTGCGCGTGCCTGCGGCTTTGCCGTTCTTGTTTCCCGCGCTGCGCGTGGGCATCGCTGCAGGTCTGGTTGGTGCCATGGTCGCCGAGCTGCCTACCGGGGCGCAGGCCGGCCTGGGTGCCAAGCTGCTGCTGGGCTCCTACTACGGCAACACGGTGGCCATCTGGTCGGCCCTGTTGATGTCGGCCTTGCTCGGCCTGGGTTTGACTGCTGCCGTGCTGGGCGTGGAGCGCCTGGTGTTGCGCCGCCACGGTGTGCGGCCGGGGGCTGCAGCATGAAGGCGCGCAGCCCGGTGGCCGTGGCTGGCCTGGTGCTCGTTAGTGCTGTGCTTGCTTCTATTTTTATAGCTACTAGCGCAGGTGAATCAAGCGCTTGCGGCCTTTTTTATCCTGGACTTTTGTTGGTGCTGGTATTGTCTGTGTGGACGGTGCGAGCCTGTGCCGCGCTGGACGGACGTGCCATTTATGGCCTGTTGACGGCCGGCCTGTTCGGTCTGTGGCTGTTGTACTTCTGGCAGCTGCTGGTGACGGCATTCGAGGTGCCGCGTGTGCTGCTGCCCGCGCCCTGGTTCATTGCCCAGGCCATGGCCGAGCAGTGGCCGGTGCTGTGGACAGACTTTGTGCAGACCGTGCTGAAGTCGGTGTTGACGGGCTGGCTGCTGGGCTGCGCCCTGGGCTTTGCCGTGGCGGTGGCGATAGACCGCCTGCCGTTTCTGCAGCGCGGCTTGCTGCCCATCGCCTCGCTGACCAGCACCGTGCCTCTGGTGGGCGTGGCACCGATCGCGGTGATGTGGTTTGGCTTTGACTGGCAGTCCAAGGCAGCGGTGGTGGTGCTGATGACCTTCTTCCCCATGCTGGTGTCCACCCTGGCCGGCCTGAAGGCCGCGGGCAAGCTGGAGCGCGAGCTGATGTACAGCTACGCCGCCGGTTACGGCCAGACCCTGCTGGCACTGCGTCTGCCCAGCGCAATGCCCTTCATCTTCGGCGCGCTGAAGGTGAATGCCACTTTGGCGCTGATCGGCGCCATTGTGGCCGAGTTCTTTGGCTCGCCCACCGCGGGCCTGGGCTTTCGCATTTCCACCGAGGCGGCCAAGATGCATATGCCGTTGGTGTGGGGCGCGATTGTGGTTGCCGCCATCACCGGGTCGGCGGCCTATGCGTTGTTGGTGCAGCTGGAGCGGCACTTTGCGTTCTGGCATCCATCGGTTCGGTCTCGATAAATAACTTTCCCCACCTAGGAGTATTTGATGCAAAAACTGTCCAAGTTGAGTCAATGCCTGCTGGCCGCCGCGTTTGCGGTTGGCAGCCTTGCCGCCCAGGCACAAGAGAAGGTCACCGTGCAGCTCAAATGGGTGCCGCAAGCCCAGTTTGCCGGCTACTACGTGGCGGCCGCCAAGGGGTACTACAAGGCCGAGGGGCTGGACGTGACCATCAAGCCCGGTGGCCCGGATATTTCGCCGGTGCAGGTGATTGCCGGCAATAACGCCGACGTGATCGTCAACTGGATGCCCGATGCCCTGGCCGCGCGTGAAGCCGGCGTGCCGCTGGTCAACATCGCCCAGGTGTTCAACCGCTCGGGCCTGATGCTGACCTGCAAAAAGGCCAGCGGCGTCAGCAGCCCGAAGGACCTGAAGGGCAAGACCTTGGGCGTCTGGTATGGCGGCAATGAATACCCGTTCCTGAACTGGATGGGCAAGCTGGGCTACAAGCCCGATACCGACATCAAGGTGCTGAAGCAGGGCTTCAACGTCGATCCGCTGCTGCAGAACCAGGCCGCCTGCGTGTCCACCATGATTTACAACGAGTACTGGCAGATCATCGACGCCGGCGTGAAAGAGAGCGACCTGGTCACCTTCTTCTACGAAGACCAGGGCGTGGCCTCGCTGGAAGACGGCTTGTATGTGCTCGAATCCAAGCTCAAAGACCCGGCCTTCGTAGCCCGCATGGGCAAGTTCCTGAAGGCCACCTTCAAGGGCTGGAACGACGCGGTGAAGAACCCCGAGGAGGCGGCCAAGATCGTGGTGGCCAATGACATGTCCGGTAGCGCCACCCTGGCCGTGCAAAAGCGCCAGATGGAGAACGTGGCCAAGCTGATCACCACCGCCAACACGGCGAAGATGGGCTATCTGGAACCCGCCGCCTATGAGCGCACCGTTAAAGTTCTGATGTCGGGCGGCAGCGCTCCGGTCATCAAGAAAGACCCGGGCGCCGCTGCCATGAGCCACGTGGTGTGGGACGCGGCCACCAAAAAGTAGTTGTCGGCCCACCTCCACTGCTTCCATCCGTTATGGTGTCCATTTTGCTTGCCGCAGCCCAGTGTGGCCTGGGCCGGTGCACCAGATCTCGTATGAAAGTGGATATGGAATGAGTCGATTGACAGCAGGCCTGGCGGATACCAAGGGCCAGATCCGCCAGGCCAATGAAGAGCTGATACTCGCCGCGGCAGAACGCGTGTTTGCCGGGGCGGGTTTCAGCGGCGCCACCATGGCGCAGATTGCCGAAGAATCCGGCCTGCCCAAGGCCAATTTGCACTATTACTTTGGCAACAAGGAGGCGCTGTACCGCGCGGTGCTGGCCCGCATCCTTGAGGACTGGCTGGCACCCACCCACGGCATCACCCCCGAGGCTGACCCGAGCCAGGCGATAGGTGCTTACATCCGCAGCAAGATGGCTCTATCTGCTGCGCGGCCGCATGCGTCCAAGGTCTGGGCCAATGAGCTGCTGCACGGCGCCACCGTGGTGCGGCAGTTGCTGGCTACCGAGCTGCGCGCCACCGTGCGCGCCAAGGCCGCCGTCATCGACCAGTGGATTGCCGAGGGCAAGATGGCCCCGGTGGACAGCACGCACCTGTTCTTCACCATCTGGGCAGCCACCCAGACTTATGCCGACTTCGATATCCAGGTCAGCGCCGTGCTGGGTAAGCCGGCCCTGACCCGCAACGACCACAGCCGCGCCACTACCCATGTGCTGGCCTTGATACTGCGCGGCTGCGGCCTGAATCCGGACCCTGCGCCATGAGTTATATGGTGGCCGTAGGCGCATCGAATATGGACATTGCCGGCCACAGCAGTCAGGCCGTGGTGCTGGGCGACTCCAATCCCGGCCATATCGCTTTGGCCCCTGGCGGCGTGGCACGCAATGTGGCCGAAAACCTGGCGCGCCTGGGTAACCGCACGCGGCTGGTCAGCGCGGTGGGCGACGACACGCCAGGCCGCAGCCTGCTGGATGCCACCGCCGCTGCCGGCGTGGATCTGCGCGCCTGCTGGGTGCTGCCGGGGGAGGCTACCTCCAGCTATTTGTCATTGCACGGGCCGGACGGCGATATGGCCATGGCCGTGAACGATATGCGCATCGTGGCGCGTATCACGCCCGAGCGGCTGGCGCCCTTGGCCGCCGATATCGCCGCCGCCCAGGCCCTGCTGCTGGACTGCAATCTGACCGATGCGGCCCTGGCCTGGTTATGCACGCACAGCGCCGGTACGCCGATTTTTGTGGATACCGTATCCACCCACAAATGCCAGCGTATTGCCCCCTGGCTGCAGCATGTGCACCTGCTCAAGCCCAACCGGCTTGAAGCCCAGGCCCTGACGGGCTTGCCGCTGGACAGCCTGACCGACGCGCCCGCCGTGGCGGCCTGGCTGCACCGCAAGGGCGTGCGACAGGTGGTGCTGAGCTTTGGCGTGCAAGGCGTGTTCTGGAGCGATGCGGATGGCAGCCAGGGTCTGCAGAGTGCGCCGCATGTCGCGGTGGTGAATGCCACCGGCGCGGGTGACGCGCTCATGGCCGGGCTGATGCATGCGCATGCCCAGGGTCAAACTCTGTCGGAGGCGGTGGACTTTGGCTCTGCCTGTGCGGCCCTGACGCTGGGCGTACAGGGTGCCAACCACCCCCAGCTGTCGCTGGCGCTGGTGCAACAATGGCTGTGCACGACCTGAATATGTGACCTAGAAAGATTTTGATGACGGCTATTCCTTTTCTCGATATCCATCCCGAAGTAGCGGCTGCTCTGGCCGCCAAGCGCCCTGTGGTGGCGCTGGAGTCCACCATCATTGCCCATGGCATGCCCTACCCAAACAATGTGGCGACGGCGCTGCAGGTAGAGGCCGAGGTGCGCGCCCATGGCGCCGTGCCGGCCACCATTGCCATCGTGCAGGGACGTTTGAAAGTCGGCCTCAGCCCGGCGGAAATTGAACAACTGGGGCGTGGCGGCCGTGACGTCGTCAAGGTCAGCCGCCGCGACATGGCGTTCATCGTGGCCGCAGGCCAGACCGGTGCCACCACCGTCGCCTCGACCATGCTGATTGCGGCCATGGCCGGTATCCGCGTATTTGCCACCGGCGGCATCGGCGGCGTGCACCGGGGTGCGGCGCAGAGCTTTGATATTTCTGCAGACCTGCTGGAGTTGGCCCAGACTCCAGTTGCTGTGGTGTGCGCCGGCATCAAGTCGATTCTGGACCTGGGGCTGACGCTGGAATACCTGGAAACCCATGGTGTGCCCGTGGTGGGCTACCAGACCAATAATCTGCCGGCTTTCTACACCCGCGAAAGCGGCTTCAAGGTGGACTACCGGCTGGACACGCCCGACGCCATCGCCGGCGCCATGCAGGCCCAGTGGGCCATGGGGCTGCAGGGTGGCATGGTGGTGTCCAACCCGATTCCCGAGGCCTATGCCATGCCGCGCGCGACCATTGACGCAGCCATCGAGCAGGCGCTGCAGGAGGCCCGTGCCCAGGGTGTGGCGGGCAAGCAATCCACCCCGTTTTTGCTGGCCCGCGTCAGCGAGATCACTGGTGGCAACAGCCTGGCTTCCAACATCCAGCTGGTGTTGAACAATGCCCGGTTGGCGGCGGGAATCGCAGTCGCCTACCAACAGCGGGTGGCCTGAGCACCATGGTCTACCGCACGGTGCTGGACGACGCGCAGGGCCTCTCCATCGAGGCCCAGGCCGCCTATGCGCGCGACGGCGTGTTGGTGCTGGAAGACTTTGTGTCTGCGGCCCAGTGCCAGGCCTTGCAGACCCGTGCTCTGGAGCTAGTGGCCGAGCATGCGCCGCGTGCGCCCGGTACCGTTTTTTCCGCCCGCGACCAGCGCCATGCCAAGGACGCCTACTTTGCTGCATCAGCCCGGGGTATCGGCGCTTTCTTTGAAGAGGGCGCGTTCGATGCGCAAGGCCAGCTGCAGGTGCCGCTGGAGCGCGCCATCAACAAGCTGGGCCATGCCATGCACGACCTGGACCCGGTGTTCCAGGCCTTCTCGCGTGGCCCGCGTTTGCAGGCCGTGGCGGATGGTCTGGGTCTGGCAGATGCCCGGCTGCTGCAGTCCATGTACATCTTCAAGCAGCCAGGTATTGGCGGTGAGGTGAACTGCCACCAGGACGCGACCTATCTGTACACCGAGCCGCAGTCGGTGGTGGGCTTCTGGTTTGCGATTGAGGATGCGCACCGCGGCAATGGTTGCCTGGGCGGGGTACCGGGCGGGCACCACCACGGGCTGAAGGAGGTATTCCGCCGCCAGTCCGATGGCGCTTTGCGACTGGAGCAGCTGCAAGCCAGCGCGCAATGGGACATGGAGCAGCTGGAGTGGCTGGAGGTGCGCCAGGGCAGCTTGATTGTGTTCAACGGTCTGTTCCCGCACCTGTCAGAGCCCAACCGCTCGGCCCAGTCACGCCACGCCTATACCTTGCATGCGGTGGACGGGCGGGCGCATTATCCAGACAGCAATTGGATACAGCCGCAAGGCATGCCGTTTACCGGCTTTATGTAGGCATGGTTCCACAGGCATAAGGAGGACTGCATAGGCTCTTACACCCGCATACCACTTTTCATATTTTGCCTATAACGGGCACAATTCCTGCTGAATTGAAATGGCGCTACATTCTGCCCACTCAATTACAGCGGGTTCTTCGTCAACCACCACCCTGAAACTTAAACCAACATGAAAAACACACTCAAACTGGGCTTTTTGGCCGCCGCGCTGGTTTCCACCTTCTCCGCCTGGGCCGACCCGGCCATCATTTTTGATATGGGTGGCAAGTTTGACAAATCCTTCAACCAGAGCGCCTACGAAGGCATGGAGCGCTGGAAGAAGGAGACCGGCAAGCCCTACCTGGAATTCGAAGTCGCCAACGAAACCCAGCGCGAACAAGCCATCCGTCGCATGGCCGAGCGCGGTGCCAGCCCCATCATTGGTATCAGCTTCAGCCAGGCTTCCGCCATGGCCAAGGTGTCCAAGGAATTCCCCAAGCTGCAATTCGCCATCATCGATGACGTGGTGGAAGCGCCCAACGTGCAGTCGGTAGTGTTCAAGGAGCATGAAGGAAGCTTCCTGGTCGGCATGCTGGCCGCTGAAGCCAGCAAGACCGGTAAGGTCGGTTTTGTGGGTGGCATGGACATTCCGCTGATCCGCAAGTTCCAGTGCGGCTATGAACAAGGCGCCAAGTACGCCAACCCCAAGGTAGAAACCTTTGCCAACATGACCGGCACCACCGGTGCCGCCTGGAACGATCCAGGCCGTGGTGGCGAGCTGACCAAGTCCCAGTTTGCCAAGGGCGCCGACGTGGTGTTCGCGGCTGCGGGCGGTACCGGTATCGGTGTTTACCAGGCGGCCAAAGACGCAGGCAAACTCGCCATCGGTGTGGACAGCAACCAGAACTATGTGCAACCTGGCACCATGCTGTCCTCTATGGTCAAGCGCGTGGACGTGGCGGTGTACAACATCCTGAAGAACTACAAGGCCGGTGTGACCTCCCTGGGCTTGAAGGAAGACGGCGTGGGCTATTCCATGGACGAGTTCAATGCCAAGCTGGTGACGCCCGAGATGAAGAAGAAGGTCGATGCCGCCAAGGCCGACATCATCAGCGGCAAGATCAAGGTCGTGGACTACATGACCGCCAACGCTTGTAAATAGGCTCCCCCCCAGGCTCCACGCTGCGCGTTTCCGCCAACCCCCTGCAGGGGGCGAACCCAGTGGCCCGGCTGAGCCGGTTCCACGGGTTCTCTGGAGGGGCGCGTCGCGCAACCCGGCACCTCGGATTTCCATGACAACCCAACAATCTTCTGTGGTGGATGCGACCGCTGTGCACATGGCGGGCATCAGCAAGCATTTTGGCGCTGTGCGGGCCAATGACGGCGTGGACTTGCGCGTGCGTTCTGGCACGGTGCACGGCATCGTGGGCGAGAACGGCGCTGGCAAAAGCACGCTGATGTCCATCCTCTACGGCTTCTACAGTGCCGACAGCGGCAGCATCGAAGTCTTTGGCCAGCCCGCCCGCATCCGCAATGCGCATGAAGCCATTGCGCTGGGCATTGGCATGGTCCACCAGCACTTCATGCTGGTGGACACGCTGACCGCGCTGGAAAACGTCATGCTGGGTGCCGAGCCGCATGCACTGCTGAGCAAAGCTGAGAGCATCGTGCGCAGCAAGCTGGGCGCGCTGATGCAATCTACCGGCCTGCACGTGAACCTGGACGCCACGGTGGACCAGCTCTCCGTAGGCGACCGCCAGCGCCTGGAAATTCTGAAGGCGCTGTACCGTGGCGCCAAGATACTGATCCTGGATGAGCCCACCGCCGTGCTCACCCCACAGGAAACCGAACAATTGTTCGAGGTGCTGGCGCGTCTGCGCACGCAGGGCACCACCATCTTGCTGATTACCCACAAGCTCAAGGAAGTGATGCGCTTGTGCGACCATGTCACCGTCATGCGCAGTGGGCGCGTGGTGCATGAATGCGCCATTGCCCAGGCCTCGGTGGAGATACTGGCCGAAGCCATGGTGGGCCGCAAAGTGAATATGGGCCGCCAGGGCGATACGGCCGTCGAATTGGGCGCGGTGCTGCTGCAGGCGCGCGGGCTGGTGGTGCGTGACGCGCTGCAGGTGACCCGTTTGCAGGACTTTGACCTGAGCCTGCGCGCTGGCGAAATCGTCGGCGTGGCTGGCGTGGCCGGCAACGGCCAGAGTGAGCTGCTGGAGGTATTGTCCGGTCTGCTGGCCCCCAGCACGGGCGAGCTGCAGCTGGGTGGTCGCAGCTTCACCCCAGGCCAGTGGCTCACCCCGGGCGTGGCCCGCAGCCTGGGCTTGGCCCATGTGCCGGAAGACCGGCATGCGCGCGCCATGGTGATGAATTTTGCAGCCTGGGAGTCTGCCGTACTGGGCTACGAGGCCCTGCCCGAATACAGCAGCGCTGGGGGCTGGATGCGCCACGGCGCCATGCGCGCGGCCACGGCGGCCATGATGGAGCGCTTCGATGTGCGCCCGCGCGACCCGGCTTTGGTCAGCTCCAAATTCTCCGGGGGCAACCAGCAGAAGCTGGTGCTGGCGCGTGAGATCGGCCAGGCGCCCAAGGTGCTGCTGGTGGGGCAGCCCACGCGGGGTGTGGACATTGGCGCGATTGAATTCATCCACGCCCAGCTGCGCGCCATGCGCGATGCGGGCTGTGCGGTGCTGGTGGTGTCCAGCGAGTTGGACGAAATTTTGGCCCTGGCCGACCGTGTGCTGGTGCTGAACCAGGGCTGCGTTACGGGCGAGCTGCCGATTGCAGACTGCAGCGAGGCCCGACTGGGCCTGCTCATGGTGGAAACCAAAGAACAAGGATTGAAGGCATGAGCGCGACGAATACGGCCAAGCCCTTGCCGCGATGGGCCGATGTGTTCCTGCTGCCCGCAGTGAATTTGCTGATTGCGTTGCTGGTGGCCGGTGTGGTGGTGGCCCTGGTGGGGCAGAACCCACGCCAGGTGATGGAGGTACTGGTGCATGGTGCCTTTGGCACGCAGCGGGGCTTAAGCTACACCCTGTACTACGCCACCACCTTCATCTTTGCCGGCTTGGCGGTGTCGGTGGCCTTCCATGGCGGCCTGTTCAATATCGGTGTGGAGGGCCAGGCCGTGGTGGGCGGGTTGGGCACGGGCCTGATTGCGCTGTGGCTGTCGCACAGCCTGCCAGCGGTGGTCATGCTGCCCCTCATGCTCTTGGCCGGCGTGCTGTTTGGCATGCTGTGGGCGGCCATACCTGGCTACCTGCAGGCCTACCGCCACAGCCATGTGGTGATCACCACCATCATGTTCAATTTCCTGGCGACCAGCCTGCTGGCCTATCTGCTGGTGAACCGGCTGAAACCGCCAGGCACCATGTCGGTGGAAAGCGCACCCTTTGCCGACTCGGCCAAGCTGCCCGGCATGCAGGAGGCGCTGGCCTGGATAGGTATTGACTGGCCTTCGTCGCCGCTCAACGTCAGCCTGTTCCTGGCCCTGGCGGCTGCGGTGGGTGTGTACTTTTTGCTTTGGCACAGCCGGGCCGGCTACCGCTTGCGGGCTGTGGGCTCCAGCGAAGGTGCCGCCTCTTATGCGGGCATCAATGCCAAGCACCAGGTGGTGTTTGCCATGGCCTTGTCGGGCGGGCTGTCCGGCATGATCGGCATGAACGAGATCGCTGGCGTCAACGGCAAGTTGCTGCTGGACTTCGTGGCCGGTGCCGGCTTCACCGGCATTGCTGTGGCCTTGATGGGGCGCAACCATCCTTTCGGCATCGTGCTGGCCAGCATCTTGTTCGGCGCGCTGTTCCAGGGCGGTGCCGAGGTGAGCTTCGATGTGCCCGGCTTCAGCCGCGACATGGTGGTGATGCTGCAAGGCTTCATCGTGATGTTCTCGGGCGCCATGGCCTATGTGTTTGCGCCCATGCTGTCGCGCGGCCTGGCCCTGCTGACCCCCAAGACCGCAGGAGCCCAGCATGGATGAAGCCCTGATTGCCGACCTGTTGGCGTCCACGCTGCGTATGGCCACGCCCCTGATCTTGTGCGCCCTGGCTGGCCTGCTGTCCGAGCGCGCCGGCGTCATCGACGTGGGGCTGGAGGGCAAGATGCTGTTTGCCGCCTTCATCGCCGGTGCCAGCGGTGCCGCCTTTGGCTCCATCACGATCGCCTTGCTGGCCTCCATTGGTATCGCCGTGGCCTTGTCCTGGATGCATGGCTATGCCTGCGTCAGCCACCGGGGTGACCAGGTGGTGTCCGGCGTGGCCTTGAACATCATTGCCACGGGACTGACGGTGGTGCTGGGCCTGGCCTGGTTCCACCAGGGCGGGCAAACGCCTTCCGTGGCCGATGGTGTGCGCCTGCATGCGCTGTGGCCCGGTGCGGCAGATTCCTTGCAAGGCGTTCCGCTGGTCGGCCAGATCATCGGCCTGGGCCTGCTCAGCCACAACATCATGGTCTACATGGCACTGGCCTTGGTGGCCGCCGTGTGGTGGCTGGTGTACCGCACGCGCTTTGGTTTGCGTCTGCGCGCCGTGGGCGAAAACGCGCACATGGTGGATGCCGCCGGTGTCTCGGTGCTGCGCCTGCGCTATACCGCACTGACGCTCAACGGCGTCCTATGCGGCTTGGCTGGCAGCTACATGGTGTTGGGGCAGAACGCCTCGTTTGTGCCGCATATGACTGCCGGTCGAGGCTTCATGGCCTTGGCCGCCATGATCTTTGGCAACTGGCGTCCGGTGCGCGCGCTGTGGGCCTGCCTGTTGTTCGGTTTTCTGGACGCCATGGCCATCCGTCTGCAAGGTGTCAGCCTGCCCGGCGTGGGTGAGGTACCGGTGCAGGCCGTGCAGGCCTTGCCTTACCTGCTGACGGTGGTGCTGCTGGCCGGCTTTATCGGCAAGACGGCGGTGCCCAAGGCGCTGGGCCAGCCCTACGTCAAGGAGCGCTGAACCAGGGCGCTTTCGAGCTGATTCAAAAAGGGGTGTTCGCCAGTGGGGCGGGCACCCCTTTTTTTCTTGGTGCCGCACCCCATTTTCGTGCGCATAAAGCTGACCATTAGGTCAGATTATTGGCATGACACTTGCGTTGGAGGCTGCCCTTACAACACCTACAGGGAACCCTCGATGAAAGCTACTCCATATCTCGCCGCACTGGTCCTTGCCGCTGCGTTCGCGCCCGCTGCACATGCAGACGACGACTGGTCGTTCAAGGACATCAGTATCCAACACTTGGACTGGACCAGCCACACGGAGAACCAGACCGGCAAGGGCCCGTTTGGTGTGAAGAAGGACTTCACCTTGCTGGAGCTAGAAGGCGGTATGGGCGGTAAGTGGGGCGACTTGTATGGCTTTTTCGACGTGGAAAACGCCGACAAGGACGCCCACAACGCTGGCGACTCCGCCATGGACCGCCGATACGCCATGAAGGCCGTGGCCCACATCAACATGACCGAGCTGGGCGGCGTGCCCGTGCAGCTATACGCGCACATCTACAACTTTATGGACGACGGCTTCCGCGATCAGAACAATGTGTTGGGCCTGAGTACCGCGTACTACAACGGCGGCTTCTGGATCAAGCCCTTCTTTGGCGCGCACTACGAGACCAAGACCGATCTCGGCACCCAGTTCAACGGCACGATGGCGGGCTGGGTATTCGGCTACAACTTCAAGGCCTGGGACCAGTCCTTCATGGTCTCCAGCTGGCATGAAACCGAGATGGGCCGCAAAGACAGCTACTTGGTCATGGCCCGCGACGGAGGCGTAGTCACCGCCAACAAGACCGCGCAAAACGGTGCCCTGTCGCTGTGGTGGAACGCCACCCCCCATATCACGACCGGCCTGTCCTACCGCTACGCCAAGAACAAGCTGGGTTCGGCTACGCTCCAGGACGCTTTCATCTACACCCTTCGCTACAACTTCTAAGTCAGCCACTTTTGCTATCGAAAAAATAGCTGCTAGCGCAGGTAAATGCTGCGCTAGCGGCCTGTTCGGTGTAGTGACTCTGTAGGCGCCGGGGGCAAGCCTCGGCGGCAGAATCATTAAAATCGGCCGATGACAAAAACCACCACGATTGCCACCCACAGTGGCACTTTCCATGCCGACGACGTTTTTGGCGTCGGCGTTTTGATGGGGGTTTTCCCATCGCATACGTTGCTGCGCACCCGCGACAAGGCCTTGATCGCTACCGCCGACTTTGTGGTCGACGTGGGCGGTACCTGGGACGCGGCCAGCGGCCGTTTCGACCACCACCAGCGCGGCTTTGAAGGCGCGCGCCCGCCGCGGTTGGTCGATGGCGCCATCGTGCCCGGCGTGGGCTATGCCAGCGCCGGCCTGGTCTGGTCGGCTTTTGGCACGGCCTATGTGCAGGCCTGGGCCCAGACCCATGGCCACAGCTTGGACGAGGCCGCCGTGGCCAGCGTGGTAAACACCATAGACCATTCGCTGGTGCAGTACCTGGACATCGTCGACACCGGCCAGGGCGACGTGGCGCCCGGCATCTTCGGCCTGTCGTCGCTGGTCGCGCAGCTGAACACGCACTGGCTGGAAGAGCAGGGCCTGGACCTGGCCGCCAAGGCCCAGTTGCTGGAAACCCGCTTCCGCGAGGCCATCGCCATCACGCGCAAGTTTCTGGACCACGCGATCAGCAAGAAGGTGGCGCAGATCCGCGCTATGGACATCGTGCGCCAGGCGCCCCGCCTGCTCGGTGGCAAGCTGCTGCATTTGCGCGAGGGCGGCATGCCCTGGACCCGCGTGGTGGTCGATGAAATGCCCGAGGTGATGTTCGTCATCTACCCGGATTCCGACGGCAACCAGTACCAGATCAAGACCGTGCCGGCGGAAGTCGGCTCCTTCGACACCCGCATGGACTTGCCCGCCAGCTGGGCCGGCCTGCGCGACCAGGAACTGGCGGCAGTGACCGGCGTGCCCGACAGCGTGTTCTGCCACCTGAACCTGTTCATCGGCGGTGCCCGCAGCTTCGAGGGCGCGGTCAAGCTGGCGGAACTGGCACTGGCCGAACCCGCCTGATGGAAACCCCGGCTAGGCGCACACCGCTGCAGCAAGTCCGTGCTGCGGTCAAAGCCAATCTGCTGCCTGGCATGGTGCTCTGGGCCGGTCTGGTGGTGCTGACCCTGGCCTACGCCTGGAGCCCGGCGGTGCAGACGGGGTTGGCGCAGTGGGGCGCCGTCAAACAGGCCGGGGGCTACCCGATGGCGTTCGCCACCTATGCGGCGTTTGCCGTGCTGGTGCCCGAGCTGCTGGGCATTGCGCTGCTGCGCCAGCCGCTGCGCCGCACGCTGTGGGCCGATATGGCCTACGCCACCCTGGTGTTCGGCTGTATCGGCATCACCGTGGACCTGTTTTATGCGCTGCAGGCCAGCCTGTTTGGCAAAGGCAATGACGGCCTCACCATCGCCAAGAAGATGCTGGTGGACCAGTTCGTGTATTCGCCGATGACCAACTTCGCCGTCATCGCCATGTTCGCCTGGCGCGAAGATGGCTTTCGCGCCAGCGCCTGGCAGCGCATCTTCTCCGCCGACTTTTTGAGCAGCCGCTACCTGCCGCTGCTGGTCGCTTTGTGGTGCGTGTGGATACCCGGCGTGGTAGCCATCTACCTCATGCCCACCGCGCTGCAGTTCCCCGTGGCCTCGCTGATTCTGAGCTTCTGGATACTGATCTTCAAGTTCATCCGCAAGGGCTGATTGCTATTGAATTAGTAGCTTTTACCGTAGATAGATATTACGCTAGCGGCTGATTTGATTCATACACCTGCCGCCCAGGCTTTTAGGTACGCAGCGCCTGGATGAAATCGACAAACGCACGTAGCGGCGCCGGTAGTTGGCGGCGGCTGGGGTAGTACAGGTAGGGGCCGGAGAAGCTGGGCCACCAGGCTTGCAGCACCGGCTCCAGGGCGCCGCTGTCGAGGTGGGGGCGCAGCCAGTCTTCGAACAGGTAGATGACGCCGCTGCCGGCCACGGCGGCATCCACCGCCAGCTCCACGGCGCCGCCGACCCTGACGATCAGCGGGCCGCTGGTGTCCACCTTGATGGTTTCGCCGTTCCGCTCGAATTCCCAGGCTGGCATGGCGCCGCTGGCGAATTTGCCACGCAGGCAGGCGTGGCCCAGCAGGTCGCGTGGATGCTCGGGTCGGCCACGCTGGTCCAGGTAGGCGGGTGCGGCAGCGGCGGCAAAGCGCTGCACACGCGGGCCGATGGGAATGGCGACCATGTCCTGCTCCAGCCGCTCCTCGTAGCGTATGCCCGCATCGCAGCCCTCGGCCAGCATGTCCACAAAGCTTTCTTCGGCTATCACCTCCAGCACGATGTCGGGGTAGGCGGCCAGAAAGGGCGGCACGATGCGCGGCAGCACCAGGCGGGCCGCGCTGAGCGGCACATTCAGCCGCAGCGTACCGGCCGGCCGGTCCCGAAAACCATTGGCCACATCCAGCGCGGCCTCCACCTCGACCAGCGCAGGGCCCAGCCGCTCCAGCAGGCGGGTGCCGGCCTCGGTCAGCGCGACGCTGCGCGTGCTGCGGTTCAGCAGACGCACGCCGAGCCGGGTTTCGAGCCGGCGCACCGCCTCGCTCAGGCTCGAAGCGCTGCCGCCGTTCGCAAGGGCCGCTCCCCGAAAGCCGCCTGCGCGCGCCACCGCCACGAAGGCCGTCAGGTCGGCTAGGTTTGCGGTCATTGTTCGCCTTTCCGCACAACCTGTGCTGATTCAATCCCCTTATCGTACGCGGTGTTCTTCCCTACATTCATGGCTCACCACAGGAGAACGAACATGATCGACATTGGCCAGGCAGGAACTTACACACTCGGCGACCGCAGCGTGCAGCGTCTGGGATACGGCGCCATGCAGCTCGCCGGCCCGGGCGTATTCGGGCCACCGAAGGACCGCAACGCGGCCATCGCCGTGCTGCGCGAAGCCGTGGAAAGCGGCGTCAACCACATCGACACCAGCGACTTTTACGGCCCGCACATCACCAACCAGATACTCCGCGAGGCGCTGCACCCTTACCGCGATGGCCTCACCATCGTCACCAAAATCGGCGCTCGGCGCGGCGCGGACGCCTCCTGGAACCCGGCCTTCGCGCGCGAAGAACTGACCCAGGCGGTGCACGACAACCTGCGCAATCTGGGTCTGGATGTGCTCGATGTAGTCAACCTGCGCTGCATGTTCGGCATCTACGGACCGGCCGAAGGCTCGCTGGAAGAACCGCTCAGCGTGCTGGCCGAATTGCAGCAACAGGGCCTGGTGCGCCACATCGGTTTGAGCAATGCCACGCCCACGCAAATCGCGCAAGGGCGCAGCATCTGCTCCATCGTTTGCGTGCAGAACCTGTACAACCTGGCGCAGCGTGCCGACGACGCCTTGATCGCCGACCTGGCCCGCGCCGGCACGGCCTACGTGCCGTTCTTCCCGCTGGGTGGCTTCAGCCCCTTGCAGTCGGCGGGCCTCTCCGCCGTGGCCGAAGCGCTGGGCGCCACACCCATGCAGGTCGCACTGGCCTGGTTGCTCCAGCGCTCGCCCAATATCCTGCTGATTCCCGGAACCTCGTCGGTCACGCATCTGCGCGAAAACCTGGCAGCGGCCCAGCTGTTGCTGCCGTCCAGCACTGTGGCGCGGTTGGACCAGATCGCGGGCGAAACCCCACCGGCCTGATGCGGCGCGGGT
The DNA here is from genome assembly GCF_059415605.1 of Rhodoferax sp. GW821-FHT10B06. NCBI lineage: Bacteria > Pseudomonadati > Pseudomonadota > Betaproteobacteria > Burkholderiales > Comamonadaceae > Rhodoferax > Rhodoferax sp. GW821-FHT10B06. The sequence continues at coordinate 270,669 of NZ_JBWKNO010000005.1, forward strand.
CGGCCAGGGCGCTTAAACTTTTGCCATGACCACCGACTCGACTCCTTCCATCGACAAACCCAATGCCCGCACCGAAGCCGCGCTGGCCCGCCTGCACAAGGCCATGCGCGACATCGAGGCCGAGATCGCGGCACACCAGGGCATCTACCCCTTCAACTTTGGCCGCGTGACCCAGTCCGAGCTGTGCCGCCGCGCCGACGTGAAAAAGGCCACGCTGCAAAACCCGGTGCACAAGGACACGACGCGGGTGGAGATCATGGCTTGGCTGGATGGGGTTAGTGCCCAGCTGGCCCAGACCCGCGACGGCACGCGCGAGCGGGTCACCGAGGTGGCCGATGGCCTGGCGGCGGAAGTCCAGCGCTTGACGCAGGCGCTGCAGGCGGCCGAGCAGCGCATCGCGCAGCTGGAGGCGGAGAACGCCGCGCTGCGGGGCTAACTGGCAGTTCCCGATTTGCTCCTAAATAAGGAGCTGCTTGCGCAGGTACTACCTACGCTACAGGCCTGTTTCATGTAAATCTGGCTAGAAGTGCATCGCCAGCCGTACCTGGGCGGTGAGCGGGGCGCTGGTGCGTTTGCGCACCAGGGTCTCGTGGTAGGTGTTGACCCAGAGCGAGGTGTCGCGGCTGATGCGCCACATCAGCCCGGGGCCGATGCCGAGCACGCGTTCTTTCGAGTCGGCAAGCGTGCTGCCGTTGGCCTTGCTGTCGCTCAGCTGCTGGAACAGGTAGCCGTTGATGCCCAGGCTGAGTGCGGGTGTGAGCGCATACGAGGCGGTGAAATTCACCCACGTGGCCTGCCCGGCCTGCGTGCTGGTGAGCGGCGCGCCGTTGAAGCTTTGCTGCGGGTTGCTGGAGGCTGGCTTGTTGTTCTTGAAGTTGTACAGGTAGTGCAGCCGCCAGCTGACTTCCCAGCGTTCGGCCGGGAACAGCGTGGCCGCCCAGTACGGATTCAACGAGGCGAAGCCCGCGCTCTGGTTGATGTCGGTGTGCTGGTCGTACTTGCCGGTAGGCAGGATGGTGTCTAGGGACAAGCGCTGGACGAAGACGGGCTGGCCTTGCGCCCCCATCACCGGGTCGCTTTGCAAGAACGCGCCCACGGTGATGTCGCCCAGATCGGTGCCGCCGTCCGTCATCGACGCTCCCGGGCCAAAGCTGCTGTGGAGGGACACCAGCGGCAGGATGGCGGTAACGCCAGGGTGCCAGCCTCCAAAGCTGGTGGGCGAGGAGTAGCTGAGCTGGTTGGCCCACGAGGTGCTGGTGATCTTGGGGCTGTTGAAAGCCGCCACGTTGTTGCCGTTGTTGTCCTTGATGGCGTTCGCCGATGCGTTGCGTAGCCAGCTCAGCCAGGTCCATCCCGGCGCGCCGGAGAAACCGTCGTAGAAGCTGGTGCCGCCCAGGTTCAGGCCGGCGGGTTGGCTCACGGTAGGCACTTGGGCGGCTACGCCGGTGGCCGCCAGGGCGCTTGCCGCAGCGATCAACCAGGTGGCGTGGGCATGTTTGTTTTTCATCAATTGTCTCCTCCAGAACGCGGTAGTTCGAAGCGGGGTGCTTCGATGCCTGAAGGATAAAAATCAAGAGCCGATGCAGCTTGCTTGTGGGTGACACACTTGCCCAGGCATGCCGCGCTGTCGTCGTGGTTAACCCGGGCGCAGGATTTGGGGTTGTATTCTCATATGCTGAGACTGCAGTTTGACGCGCACCAGCGGCATGCCGAATATGCTGGAGCAGAAGAAGGAGACATATATGGCGAGTCGCACCCATGTTTCGGTAGATGCCGTCAGTCCGTCCCAGCGGCTGCCGGCCTGGCACGCCTTGATCAGCACCCATGTAGGGCGTACGCCAGAGTCGTTTCGCCTGCGTGATGCCAGCCACTGGGAGCCCCTGGTGGGCCAAACATTTTCCGGCAGCCTGGAGTACGGCATGCTGGGCGGCGCGGGCTTTTGCCGGCTGACCGCAACGCCACACCGCTTCAGCCGCGCCATGGGTGCCCGGCAGGACGACATCCCCAGTCCGCTGATGCTGTTGATGCAGCAAAAAGGCTGCGCGCTGCTGGAGCAGGACGGGCGTAGTGCGATGCTGGAGCCGGGCGACTGGTGCATCCTGGACGCCGCCCAGCCCTTTGTGGTGGACCACCCCTATGGATGCGACCAGATCATTCTGACGCCGCCCCGCCCCTCCGACCCTGCACTGGTGGACCTGATTGCGCGCACCCGCGCATCGCGCTGTGACGGGCGCACCGGTTCCTCGCGCCTGGTGCAAACCATGGTCCGTGAGGCTTATGGGCAGTTTGACCGGCTGCCGGCCAGCACTGCCAAAACCCTGGCCGATGCGATCACGGCGCTGGCCTGGCATGCGGTGCAGGAACGCTTTGCGGCCCCGGACAAGGACACGGTGCGCGACACGCAACGCAACAAGTTCAAGGCCTTTATCGACAAGCATCTGGCCGAGCCCGGGCTGTGCGTAGAGATGGTGGCGCAGGGCTGCGGCTGCTCCGTGCGCACGGTGCACCGCGCCTTTGCCGACGATGCCCTGGGCTCCGCCTCCGAATACATCTGGCAGCAGCGGGTGGCCCAATGCGCCAGCGACCTGAAGAACCCGCATCATGCCTCCCGTTCGTTGACGGACATTGCCATGCAGTGGGGTTTTTCCAGCTCCTCGCATTTCAGCCGGGTGTTCCGCAGCAGCCTGGGGGTCTCCCCCAAGGCCTACCGCGCGGCGCCGTAATTTCAGATCGGATAGTGCCGCGGCGTGATTTGCACGCTGAGCCAGCGCAGGTCGGTAAACGCGTCGATACCGGCGCGCCCACCAAACCGGCCGACGCCGCTGGCCTTGACGCCGCCGAACGGCATCTGCGGCTCGTCGTGCACCGTAGGGCCGTTGATGTGGCAGATGCCGGATTCAATGCGCTGCGCCACCTGCAGCGCGCGGGCAATATCGCGGCCATAGACGGCGGCCGACAAGCCGTAGGCGTTGTCATTGGCGCAGCGCACGGCTTCTTCCGCACCACGGACCCGCACAATGCCTTTGACCGGGCCAAAGGATTCTTCGCTGTAGATCTTCATGGCGGGTGTGACGTGGTCGATCAGCGTCGGCAGCATGAGCGTGCTGTCTGCGCGGCCACCGCACAGCAGCTGGCCACCGGCCTGTAGCGCGTCGTCCAGCAGCAGATTGCAGCGGTCCACCGTGGTCTGGTCGATGACGGAGCCCAGGGCTGCGCCCGAGCCTGCTGCGCCAGGTACCAGCGTGCGGGCCTTGCGGGCGAGCCGCGCTACAAATTCGTCCGCGATGCGCTCGTCCACGATGATGCGCTCGGTGGACATGCAGATCTGCCCCGAGTTGAGGAATGCGCCAAAGATGGCGCCGTCCACGGCCTGGTCCAGGTCGGCATCGTCGAGCACGACCAGCGGTGCCTTGCCACCCAGCTCCAGCACCACGGGCTTTAGGTATTCGGCGCATTGGGCGGCGATGATTTTGCCCACCTTGGTGGAGCCCGTGAAGTTGACGCGGCGTACGGCGGGGTGCGCAACCATGGCGGCCACCACGGCGCCCGCATCGGCCGGCGCGTTGCTGATGAAGTTCACCACCCCCGCAGGCACGCCCGCGCGGGTGAATGCATCGGCGATGGCCCGGTGGGTCGCAGGGCAGGATTCCGATGCCTTGAAAACCACGGTGTTCCCGCAGGCCAGGGGCACGGCGATGGCGCGCACGCCCAGAATCAGCGGCGCATTCCAGGGGGCGATGCCGAGTGACACGCCGGCCGGTTGGCGCACCGCCAGCGCCAGATTGCCGGGTACGTCGGAGGGGATGACTTCGCCGTTGATCTGGGTGGTGAGCGCTGCCGCTTCGCGCAGTATGCCTACGGCGGTGACGGCGTTGAAGCCGGCCCAGAGTTCGCTGGCACCGGTTTCGCTCACCATGGTCGCAATAAGCGACGCTTGGTGGCGTTCCAATTCGTCAGCCGCTTTGGTAAGCATCGAGCGCCTCTCGGCAGGGCCGGTTTGCGACCACGCCGCAAAGGCCTGCTGCGCTGCGACTACGGCTGCGACCGCATCGGCCGGGCTGGCCGCCGCGGCCGTGGTAACCACCTCATGGGTGACCGGGTTGCGGCGCTCGAATGTGGCGCCCGAGCGGGCATCGGCAGATTCGCCTTGGATCAAAAGCTGGACAGTGTTCATGGGTATCTCCTAAATGGTTTTGGGGTGCGAGGGTGCCCAGTCGCCGTGAAAGGCATCGCGCAGCCGCATGGGTAGCTTGATCTGTGCGATGGGGCCGGCCGCAACGTCGGCGGCGTTCAATACCACCACGGAGGCCAGCCCCGTGTCGTGGTGGTCCACCACGGCCAGCAGCAGGCCTTCGGCGCCGGGAATCGGCACCAGCTGCGGCTCCTGGAAGGTGGTGGTGTCCGACAGAAACAGGGCGGTGACGCCACCCGTTTGCGTGTCCACGCGCACCAGGTGGTTCGAGCCCAGGCCTATGGGGCCCGCCACGAGCTGGCTTTTGCTGGGGTCGATGCCGCCGTAGTAGATGAAGCGGTGTGGTTGCATGGACACGCGGTCGTCGATCCGCGGTAGCTCTCCCGGTATCGGGCTCAACACACGGGATGCGAACGAGGATTCGGGGTTGTTTGCATCGAAGCTCCAGCGCGTGAGAAACGGTGCATTGGCTTCCGGATCGTGCGCGCTGCCGTCCCGCGCCGGCACATAGGGGAAGACATTGCGCTCCGATACGCACAGGTCGATGGTGATCTGGCTGCCGGTATTGAAGGCGTTGGCGACGTGGTAGGAATAGCAGGCCGGCCGGCGGAACCAGCGCATGTCCTTGACCGAGCCGTCTCGGCGCATCACCCCGATCCAGGTGTCTAGTGCGCCGTCCCACATCCAGTGCGTGTCGCCGGCTTTCATGCGGTCCAGATCGCAGACCGTGGGGAAGACGGAGAAGATGACGTAGTCGCGCGTCACCGCGAAATCGTGCTGCATGGCGGCGTAAGGTGCTTCGAACCATTCTTCACGCACCAGCGCGCCATGCTTGTCGGCAACGCAGAAGGCCACGTCCTTGCTGGCATCGCCGGCCGCCTCGTAGCCAAAGAACAGCCATTCACCGGTTTCCGGGTCGCGCTTGGGGTGGGCGGTGACGGTGCGCGAACGCAGTTTGCCGCCGAAGTCGTGCCGGCCCTTGGTCTCCAGTGTTACCGGGTCCAGCTCGTAGGGCAGGCTGTCTTCCTTGAGCGCAAACAAGCGCCCTGCATGCACGAAGGCGGTGGTATTGGCCGTGCTACGGTCCAGCCCGCGTACCGAAGCATGGTCGGTAAACGGGTTGCGGTACAGGCCGAACAGGGATCGGTGGGCCGCACCCTCGGCCTCGAAGCGCTGCGTGCGCACGTAGCGCATCTTGAAATCCACGCGGCCGTTGGCGAAGCTAAAGGCGCTGACAGCACCGTCGCCATTGATGTAGATGTCGTCGCCCAGCATGGGTGGGTATTGGGGGTCGGGGCCGCACCGGTACCAGGTGCCTTGCAGTGCCTGGGGCAGCTCGCCCACGACCTCCAGGTCTTTGATGTGGCATTCGATGCGCGAGGGCGCATTCATTCCGCTGAATTGCGGCAGGGGTGGGAACTGGCGGCTAGGGCTGGAATCGGTGGGCATGGCGAGGGATGGTGGAGTGGGTGTTTGGAACTTCATGTGGGGCTGAGCGGTGAAACGCTGCGAAGATGGCCCTCGTGCGCATGGCGCGAGGTCACCACCACAGACAAGGCCAGCGCGATGGCGTAGACCAGGGCGGCTGCCCAGCCCACGTTGCGGAAGCTGCCGGCCCCGATGGCGAAGGCGCCGATTGCGGGGCCCAGTGCCTGGCCCATGAAGATCGCCGCATTGGCCAGGCCGGGCAAGCGGCCCGTGGGGTCCATATCGGCCGACAGGGTCAGCAGATAGGTCAGTCCGAAGAACCACACCAGCATGATGACGCAGGCGGTAAGCGCATACACCGCCACGTTGTTGCCGTAGACCATGAGCAGCGTCGCCACCAGGGAGCCCGCAAACCCCAGCAGTTGGGCGCTACGGTGGCTAATGCGTTGCCCCAGCATGCCTGCCACCGCTGCGCCCGCCGCACCTGACAGAACGCTGAGTCCGAGGATCATGCCGATGTGATCGGGCGCGATGCCGATGGCTTTGCCGATGCGCTCTTGGTAGATCCACAGGGCACCATGTCCGGCGAAGAGCAGCACCACCAGCACCAGCAGCAGTATGTGGTTCAGCTGCAGGGGGCTGGATGGGATAGCGCCCGCACCGCTGTTTACCGCCGCCGGCGCATGGGCAGGAATGCGTCCACACACCAGCAGGCTCACCACACACATCACAACGAAGCCAGCAAACACGGCGGGAATGCCGTGCGCCGCAATGACCGGCGGCAATATGCCCAGTGAGATCGCACCCCACAGCAGGACGCAGATATTGAGCGTGGCAAAGGTTTTGTCTTTGTGGGTACGCAAGGTGGTGCTGGCGTAGACCACGGCCTGCGCCACGCCGCCTGCAGCGCCTGACAGCAAACGGGCCGCGCAAAACAGGGTGAAGCTATCGGCCACCATGCTCCAGGCGTTGGAGCCCAACAGAACCACCAGGGCGATGCGCATCAGATGCTGCCGGTTCTGCCGGTGCGCGCCAAAGGCCGTGATGGTGCAGGCCAGCGCCATGGACACCAATTCAATGCCAAACAGCAGGCCCATTTGCTGTAGGCTGATGCCCATGCGGTCCACCAGGGCGCCGCCCAGCACGGGCTGCATCTGTATGGTTCCCATGGCGGTCACCATGCAAAGGGCCAGCGCAAACATGGTGGTCTTGCTGTCGATTTTTGTAATAGCGTGCATAGCACTGTCTCCGTAGATAGGGTCCGGCAAGAATAGGAAATACGGCTGCATGCATCTGGCATCAGCGCGCCGGCATTGACTGAGCGTGTCAGCGCCCTCTCAGGGATTTCCCTGGCGTTGTGTTCTCGGCCCATGGGGCATGCGGCCATGCCAGGGCCGGCGCGGGAAATGTGCTTTCCAATCTCACATGTTGAGACTTTGCGTTGACGGTCTTGGGAATGGAGGCGACAGTCGCTGCACTGCTCCATCACCTCGATTGCCGCTATGCACAACCCGCCCGAACTGCAGGCCGCCCTGCACACCATCAGCTTGTATTCGCCCGATCCGCTGGCCATGGCCCGCTTCTACAGCGCTGCGTATGGCATGTCGCTGGAGGCGGTGGAGGGTGGTTATGCGTGCCGCGGCCCGGGCCGCCAGGTGCAGATCACCACCGGCCCGGCCAACCAGCTGGGCTATGCCCAGTTCGCGCTGCACACGCCTGCTGCCTGGCAGCATCTGCGCCAACGCGTCCAGGCCGTGGAAGCCCAGGCTGTGCCTGCCAATTGCCCCGCCGGGGCTGTCGCCGTGCGTGACCCCGATGGCAACCGTATCGTCTTCACTGCGCCTGACGATGCCGCCTTGGCCGGCAGCCATGCCGAGCTGCCGGTGGCCACATTGCAGCATTTCGCCTTGCGTACGCAGCAGCTGCCGCAGATGCTGGCCTTCTATACCGGGCAGCTGGGTTTTGTGCTGTCCGACGCTGTGCGTGATGCCGAAGGCCAGTTGCGGGCCTGCTTTCTGCGCAGCGACCATCTGCACCATGCGCTGGCACTGTTCTTTGCGCCCGTATCCTGTTTTGACCACCAGTCTTTTGAAGCACCCGACTGGGCCAGCATGAAGGCCTGGGGCGACCACATGGCCAGCCTGTGCGAGCCGATTGTCTGGGGTATAGGCCGCCATGGGCCGGGCAACGACGTGTTCTTCATGGTGCGCGACCCCGACGGCAACCTCGCCGAGATTTCCGCAGAGATCGAGCACTGCGAACCCGGCCGTCCCGCCGGTGAATGGGCCCACGAGGAGCGCACGCTCAACCTCTGGGGCAAGGCCATTTTGCGAAGCTGAGAACAGCATGCCCAGTACCAACCGCATGTTGCGCATCCTCGGCCTGTTCGCCCTGGACCGCCCGGTGATATCGCCTGAATGGCTGGTGGAAGAGCTTGGTGTATCGCGCGCCAGCGTGTACCGCGACCTCGGCCAACTGACCCGTGCGGGCATGCTCGAACGCGTGGCCGATCGGGGCTATGTGCTCGGGCCCATGGTGGTCGAGCTGGATCGGCAGATCCGCCTGACCGACCCCTTGCTGGACGCCGCGCAGGAGTTGCCGGCCAAGCTGGCCGACGAGACGGGCGGCACCATCTTGCTATGCCGCTTCCACGGCAACAAGGTGATGTGCATCCACCAGGTCAATGGCCACAACCCGGCCTTGTCCGTGAGCTACGAACGAGGCCGTGCCATGCCGCTGTACCGCGGCGCCACTTCCAAGATCATCCTCGCCTGCCTGCCGCCAGCCCAACTGAAGCAGCTGTGGTCCAGCGAACGCCAGACCTTGGTGGCTGCCGGGCTGCCCGATGACTACGCCCAACTTGTCGAGGTACTGGCCGCGCTGCGGCAGACCGGTTATTGCGTGACTGCGGGCGAGGTGGACCCTGAGGCCGTGGGCTTCGCCGTGGCGCTGCGTGACGGCGAACAGTTGGTGGGCAGTCTGAGCGTGGTGATGCCGGCTGCCATGCTCACCGCGACGCAGCGAAAAGCGACGTTGAGCCGCCTGCAAAGCGCGGCCGGCCGCATCGAAGGCCGGCTGCAAGACCAGCGCGACAAGGCGCGCGCCAGAAAAAACAAAACGGAGACCCCATGAACGCTGCCCTGCCTTTGTCTGCCATTCCGCCAGGTATGGTTGACGAGACGCCCGACGAGATGCATTTCCCCGTGGTCATCGTCGGTGCCGGCCCAACCGGGCTGGTACTGGCCAACCTGCTCGGCCAGCAGGGCATACGCACGCTGGTGGTCGAGCGCAGCGCCGATACCGTGGGCGAGCCACGTGCTGTCACTATCGATGATGAAAGCCTGCGGACCGTGCAGGCCACCGGCTTGATCGGGGAGGTGCTGCCGCAAGTAGTGCAGGGCTATGGCGTGCACTACTACTCGTGGCGCGGCAAGGAATTTGCCCGCATCGAGCCGCAGAGCCAGGAGTATGGATTTCCCAAGCGCAATGCGTTTCGCCAGCAGTTGCTGGTCGGCCAGCTGCGCGATGGCCTGCAGCGCTTTGCGCATACCGCCATCTGGTTTGGCCACGAGCTGGTGCAGTTCCGCGACGAGGGCAAAGATGGCCGGGCCGTGCACTTGCAGCTCAACCACGGCGACGAAACCAAACACATCAGCTGCCAATGGCTGGTGGCCTGTGACGGCGGCCGTAGCCCGGTGCGCGAGCAGCTGGGTATCAAACTTACGGGCAGCACCTACGACGAGAAATGGCTGATCGTTGATCTGCTGGAACGCGACTCGGCTTTTCGCCACACCCGCACCTATTGCGACCCGGCGCGGCCGGCGATCCGCCTGCCCGGACCACAGGGCACGCTGCGCTATGAGTTCATGCTGCATGCAGGCGAAGACCCGGACCAGGTGCTGGACGAGGTGAATGTACGGGCCTGGATACGCGCACGCAACCCGGCTGACGCGCAGCTGGCCATTGCCCGCAAGGTGGTCTATGCCTTCCACGCGCGGGTTGCCGAGCGCTGGCAATCGGGACGGGTGTTCCTGGCCGGCGATGCCGCCCACCTCACGCCACCGTTCGCCGGCCAGGGTATGAACAGCGGTGTGCGCGACGCCACCAATCTGGCCTGGAAGCTGGCCGCGGTGGTGCGCGGCGACATGGCGCCGAGCTTGCTATCCACCTATGCGCAGGAGCGAAAACCCCATGCCTGGTCGCTGATCCGCATGGCGGTGCGCATCGGTACCTTCATGCAACCCAAATCGGTGCTGGCGGCCATGCTGACGCAGGGAGCGCTCAAGCTATGCAGCTTCTATCGGCCGGTGCGCGACTATGTGCTGCATCTCAAGTTCAAGCCCAAGCCGCGTTTCTTTGAAGGCTTCTTTGTGCGGGGTGAGCATGCCGATGCCTTAGTGCCCGCAGGCCAGTTGCTGCCGCAGCCGCAGATGGAGCTGCCTGGGGGCGCCCACGTGCCGCTGGACGATATGCTGGGCCACGGCTTTGTATGGCTGGGCCTGGCCGATGCCCCGCTGCCCACCGCCTTCCACCTGCCCTGCCGCACCTTGCGCGTGGTGGCGCAGCAGGACGACTTTCTGCCCGCCGCTGATGGTGTGGATGCCGTGCTGCGCGACGTGGATGGCGTGCTGGAAAACATCCTGCGCAGCGCCAGTGCCCGCGCCCTGCTGCTGCGGCCCGACCGCTATGTGCTGGCCTACCTTGGCTGCGCTGGCACACCGGACCAACAGCGCCTACAGCAACTGGCCCCTTATTTCAATCGACCTACCGTTACTTTAGAAAGTGCAGCATGAAACTGATCAGTTATCTCTACCAAGACCAACCCGGCTGGGGTATGGTCACCGATGCCGGCGTGCAGCCCTTGGGCAGTGCCCGCTACCCTAGCTTGCTGAGCGCGCTGCAAGCGGGCCAGCTGGATGCCATCGCCGCCGAGGCCAGTGCGGCCGTGTTGCTGCTGGCCGACATCGTGTTCCTGCCGGTGATTCCCGCACCAGGCAAGATTTTTTGCGTAGGCCACAACTACGAGGAACACCGTATCGAGACCGCACGCGATAAGACCCTGTTCCCCCTGCTGTTCATGCGGGTGGCCGAATCGCAGACGGCCCACGGCCAGGCCATCTTGCTGCCGCCTGAATCCACCCAGTTGGACTACGAGGGCGAGATCGCCATCGTTATCGGCAAGGCCGGGCGCCGTATCCGCGAGGAAGACGCATGGGAGCATGTGGCCGGCTACAGCGCTTACAACGACGGCTCCATCCGCGATTGGCAGCGCCATACCCTGCAGTTCACCGCCGGCAAGAACTTCACAGGCACCGGCGCCTTTGGCCCCTGGCTGGTGACGCGCGGCGAGATCGCCGACGGCGCCGAACTGACGCTGGAGACGCGCCTCAACGGCGAGACCATGCAGCGCACCACCACCGCGTCGATGATCTTCCCCATCCCGGTGCTGATCCACTACATCTCCACCTTCACCACGCTGCAGCCCGGGGATGTGATCGTCACGGGCACCCCTGGCGGTGTGGGCGCAAAGCGCACCCCCCCCGTGTGGATGCAACCGGGCGACCGCGTCGAGGTGGAGGTCAGCCAGGTCGGCGTGCTGACGAATACGGTAGAGCGCGACCCTGGTTGAACCCGCCGGCTTGCCGGGGGCGGGCTCAGGCCAGTGCCAGCGCCGTCCTGTCCACCACCCGGCGCAGCACAAAGCTGGAATGCACACCGGTCACGCCCTCAATGCGCGTCAGCTTGTTCAGCAGCAAGTCCTGGTAGTGGTCCATATCGCGCACCGCCACCTTGATCTGGTAGTCGGCAGACTGGCCGGTGATCAGCAAGCACTCCAGCACCTCGGGCAATACGTCTACCGAGGCCTCGAAGTTGGCGAAGCGTTCCGGTGTGTGCCGGTCCATGGAGATATGCACCAGCGCCATCAATGACAGCCCCAGCTTCTTCGCATCCAGCAGGGCCCGATAGCCCAGAATCAGGCCGGACTCTTCCAGCGCCCGCACCCGCCGTAGGCAGGGCGAGGGCGATAAGCCAATGCGGTCCGCCAGGTCCTGGTTGTTGACCCGGCCATCGACCTGCAGAATATCCAGAATTTGCCTGTCATACCGGTCTAAATCCATGTGTATGCCTTGAGTTTTAAGAATTTTGGCAGATTATGCCAAGAATATAGAATTCAGAGCCAATAACGCAATATTCTGCCCGTAGCCTTGGCCTACACTGAAGTCTCTGCAACACACAGACCCCCGCCACCCTGGTCACAAGCCAGCAGCGCACCCACCGACCCCACAAAGGTCGCGACCACCAAGCCGAATCCCCGGGCGTATCCAGGCCCGGGGAGCATGCTCTCCCTCCCCCATCCAGCGCCGTGCGGACATTCCGCTCCCCATCTTTACTTGCCCCTGGCCCAAAGGTTTGCGGGGTGGCCGAGTGAGGTTCGTCTTTGCAATTGCTACCAAATAGATAGCTACTACCGTAGGTAAATCCTGCGCCAGAGGCCATTTCGACCTATATCCTGCGGGCACAAACCCGGCCCGCTTGCCCCATTTCCACAGAACCGTCGTTTGTTGATCTAGGTCACTGAAGCAGGCTGGTGGAAATCCTAAAGTGACACGGTGCGCGTAGCAAAGAGCGCGTTACGGGCTAGTAAGCCTGCGGTCATTGGATGCTTCTCGAAGCCACAGTGAAGGCAGGCCAGCTAAGGGATTTAACGGTGTGTCACTGGAGATGAATATGTCAGTTGTTGAACAAACATTTGGTTTTTTTACGCCCACGGTAGCTTTGATGGGTGTGGGCTGCGCCAAGGAGATTGGACTGCAAGCCAAGTCCCTGGGTGCCCGCCATACCTTTCTGTGCACCGACGCTGGCATGGTGAAGCTGGGCCTGGCGGCCAAGGTCACGCAGATGCTGGAGGCGGCGGACATCCAGGTGACTCTCTTTGGTGGTGCCGAGCCCAACCCCACGGACCGCAATGTGCATGACGGCGTGAAGCTGTACCAGGCTAAAGGCTGTGACTCCATCGTTACGCTGGGCGGTGGCAGTGCACATGACTGTGGCAAGGGCATTGGCATGGTGATTGGCAATGGCGGCCACATTCGGGACTACGAAGGTCTGGACAAAACGACCAAGCCCATGCCGCCGTTTCTGGCGGTCAACACCACAGCTGGTACCGCCGCAGAGATGACGCGTTTCTGCATCATCACCAACACCGACACACATGTGAAGATGGCGCTGGTGGACTGGCGCTGCACACCCAATATCGCCATCAACGACCCGCTGCTGATGGTAGACATGCCCCCCGGCCTGACAGCCGCCACCGGCATGGACGCTTTGACACACGCTATCGAAGCCTATGTGTCCACCATTGCCACACCTATTACCGATGCGTGTGCGTTGCAGGCCATCCGCCTGATTTCCGAATGGCTGCGCCCGGCCGTGGCCTGTGGCACCAACGTGCAGGCGCGCGACAAGATGGCTTACGCCGAGTACCTGGCGGGCATGGCCTTCAACAGTGCCAGCTTGGGCTATGTGCACGCCATGGCGCACCAGTTGGGTGGCTTCTACAACCTGCCGCATGGGGTGTGCAATGCCGTGCTTTTGCCCGAGGTGTGCACCTTCAACCTGATTGCGTGCCCGCAGCGCTTTGCTGACATTGCGCAGGCCCTGGGTGAGAACACCCGCGGCCTGTCCACCATCGCCGCAGCCGAGAAGGCCATCAGTGCGATCCGCCGCCTGGCGCGGGATGTGGGCATTCCCCCAAACCTTACCGCCTTGGGCGTGCTGGAAAAAGACCTGGAAGTCATGGCCGTCAACGCCAAGAAGGATGCCTGCCAACTGACCAACCCGCGCACCGCCACGCTGGCGCAGGTCGTGGACATCTTCAAGGTAGCGCTGGTCGCCTAAGAGCTAGAGACGCCCGTCATTGCTTTCCTGCACAAGTCGATGGGCGTGTTTTTTTATAACGTGCAGGTCTGGAGAATGCAGTGAAAGTTTCTGACCATATCGATAGCAATTACCAGCTTTTCATCAACGGTGAGTGGGTGGATGGCGCCTCGGGCAAGACCTTCGAAACCTTCAGCCCCTCCACTGGCGAGCGCTTGGCCACCTGTGCCGCGGCTGACAAAGAAGACGTGGACGCCGCCGTCAAAGCCGCCTGGGATGCATTTGCCACCTGGAAGCACACCAGCCCCACCGAGCGCGCTGCCTATCTCACCAGAATCGCCGATGCAATGGAGGCCAAGGCCCAGCACCTGGCCATGGTGGAGACGCTGGACAACGGCAAACCGCTGCGCGAAACCACCGGCGCGGATGTGCCCTTGTCGATTGACCACTTTCGGTACTTTGCCGCGGCGATCCGCACCGAAGAAGGTAGCTCCACGCTGCTGGACAAAGACACGCTGAGCCTGGTGATGCGCGAACCGCTGGGCGTGATTGGGCAAATCATTCCGTGGAACTTTCCGCTGCTGATGGCGGCGTGGAAGATTTCGCCCGCGCTGGCCGCAGGCAATTGCATCGTGATCAAGCCTTCTTCCGACACACCTTTGAGCCTGCTGGAGCTGGCCAAGATCATGGCCGACATCCTGCCCAAAGGCGTGGTTAACGTGGTTACGGGCAAGGGCTCCACCACTGGCGACTACATGCTGCAGCATGAGGGCTTCCGCAAGCTGGCGTTCACTGGTTCTACCGATGTGGGCTACACCGTGGCCGAGGCCGCCGCCAAAAAGCTCATCCCCGCCACGCTGGAGCTGGGTGGCAAATCGGCCAACATCGTCTTCCCCGATGCACCGTGGGACAAGGCCATTGAAGGCGTACAACTGGGCATTCTTTTCAACCAGGGACAGGTCTGCTGCGCCGGCTCGCGTCTGTTCGTGCACGCTGATATCTACAACAAGTTTGTGGACGAAACCGTCAAGGCGTTCAACAAGGTCAATGTCAATCTGCCCTGGCTCAGCGGCACGCAGATGGGCCCGCAAGTCAACCGCAAGCAGCTCAACGGCATCCTGGAATATGTGGACATTGGCCGCAAAGAAGGTGAGGTGCTGGCCGGCGGCTCGGCAGTGACCGAGGGCGAGCTGGCAAAGGGATGTTTCATGCGCCCGACGCTCATCGCGGTGCGCAACAACCAGGCCCGGCTTTCGCAAGAGGAAATCTTCGGCCCCGTGGCCACGGTGGTCAAATTCACCGAGGTGGATGAAGTCATCGCCATGGCCAACGACAGCGAATACGGACTGGCAGGTGCCGTCTGGACCCGCGACCTCAACCGCGCATTGCGCGTGGCCATGGGCGTGGAAACAGGGCGGATGTGGGTCAACACCTACAACCAACTTCCCGCGCACGCGCCTTTTGGCGGCTACAAGAAATCCGGCATTGGCCGCGAGAACCACAAGATGATGCTGGACCACTACTCTCAGTGCAAAAACATCTTTATCAGCATGGCCGAATCCAAGATCGGCATGTATTGACCATTGCGGCACCTTGCTGCCCAGCAGCGAGGTGTGTGCGATAGGGGTTCCATCGCCCAGACTCCTAGCTAGCTTGGAAGAATCCGATTGCTCTTAATTTGAGAGCTGCTTGCGCAGGTTTTATCTACGCTGGAGCACGATTTGACCTAAAGGAATTGTGGAGTGCTTTGGGGGCGATTGCAGTACGTTTATTTCGCTCACGGCAATAGCTTCAAACCCAGCTCCTTCAAAAAGGCGTTGTGCTTGTTTTTGGCTGCAGCAATCGCTTTCTCAATCTCAACCAGTTCGCCATGCGTGGCCGCAAGGTCAATCTCTGCCTCCCCCACCGCCGTACTGATGTAGCGCGAGATGTTCAGGTTGAACTCGTTTTTCTCAATCTCCGCCATCCCCACCCGGCGTGAATAGCGCGTTTCTTCCTCGCGGAACTGGTAGGTTTTGATGATCTTGGCGATGTGCGCGTCCGTCAGCTGGTTCTGGCGCTTGCCTTTCTCAAAGTGCTCTGCCGCGTTGATGAACAGCACGTCATCGGGCTTCTTGCACTTCTTCAGCACCAAGATGCACACCGGGATGCCGGTGGAGTAAAACAGGTTGGACGGCAGGCCAATCACCGTGTCGATGTGCCCATCTTTCAGCAGCTTGGTGCGAATGCGCTCCTCTGCACCGCCACGGAACAGCACTCCGTGCGGCAGGATGATGGCCATCACGCCTTCGTCTTTCAGGAAGTGAAAACCGTGCAGCAAAAAGGCAAAGTCGGCGGCGGATTTGGGGGCCAGGCCGTGGTTTTTGAAGCGCACGTCATCTGCCAGCGCGTCGGTAGGCTCCCAGCGGTAGCTAAACGGTGGGTTGGCCACGATGGCGTCGAACGACGGCTTCTTGGCTGGGTTCAACTCACGCAAAGCGTCCCAGTCGTTGGTCAGCGTATCGCCGTGGAAGATTTCAAACTCGGTGTCCTTCACCCCGTGCAGCAGCATGTTCATGCGTGCCAGGTTGTAGGTAGTGATGTTCTTCTCTTGCCCGTAAATCTTGCCAATGCCATGCGGCCCCATGCGCTTACGTACGTTCAGCAGCAGCGATCCAGATCCACACGCAAAGTCCATCACGCTTTCTAGCCGTTGTTTCACACCGGTCTTGGGCTCTTGGCTGTCCAGCGTGACGATGGTGGAGAGGATGGCCTCGTCCGCAAACTGGTAGATGGGCAAAAAGCGCTCGTCTGCATTGAACGCAAAGTGGCGGGCGTTGTTGTTGGCGAAGTAGTAGGTGTTGGTGCGGTTGCTGACGATAAAGAGCTGCAGGAAGCCCAGCAGCGTCTTGGTGTAGCCGTTGCCGGGGTCGTTCTTGTAGTCAACGATTTGCTCCATGGCGCGGCGCGGGTTGATACCCAGTGTTTTCAGCTCGATCTGCACGCACGGCACGCCGTTGATGAGGATGAGCACGTCGAACCGGTGGTGGCTGTAGTCGGTGTTGATGCGCAGTTGGTTAACGACTTCGAAGGTGTTTTTGCACCAGTCTTTGATGTTGACGAGGGTGTAGTTCAGCGGCGTGCCGTCTTTGCGGGTGAAGGCGTTGATGCTGCGCAGGGTCTTGGCGGCAGTGAATACGTCAGGGGTAACGATTTCGTCCAGCAGGCGGGCAAATTCGCCATCGCTCAGATGCACGCGGTTCAGCGCTTCAAACTTCTCGCGGAAGTTGCGCTCCAGCGCGGCGCGGTCACGAATATCGGCGCGGTACTCGTATTTAAGGCCTTGCAGCTTGCTGATAAAGCCATATTCGATCTGCTCTTCCTTGACGACGTGACTCGGCTTGTTGGCGGGCTGGTCGTAGGTGAAGTGGGATGGGGGCATGGGCTGGGTGAATCGATCAGACTGGCAGAGAAAAGGCGCCTCAGCGCCGGTTGATCGATTCTAGGCCTTAGCCCTGCCCTGTTGAGACACCCAAAAGCAGGTGGAGTAGGCCGACAGGGCCGTCATTTACTCCTAATTAAATAGCTGCTTGCGCAATGAATACGGGCGCTAGAGGCCGATTTGCCTCGCAACGCCCGTTAGACCATCAAACCACTCCCGCCCTCTCCAACATCGCATGCAACAGTACATTGCACCCCGCGGTGATGTGCTCCGGCTTCGCATCTTCAATCTCGTTGTGGCTAATCCCATCCTTGCAGGGGATGAAGATCATGCCGCTGGAGGTCAGCTTGGCCATGTAGACGGCGTCGTGGCCGGCGCCGGATACGACGGGCATGTTGGAGTAGCCCAGGCTTTTGGCGGCGCGGGCCACGGCGTCTACGCAGTTGTCGTGGAAGGCGATGGCGTTGTAGCTGGAGACCATCTCGATCTTCACGTCCACACCGTGCTCTTTGGCTACGGTGGCGGCAAAGGCTTTGACTTCTTCGACCATTTGGTCCACCAGCGCATCGGTGCTGTTGCGCAGGTCGATGCTGAACTTCACGCGGCCTGGGATGACGTTGCGGCTGTTCGGGAACACCTGGACCATGCCCACGGTGCCACGGCCGTGCGGCGGATGGCGGTGGGCTGCTGCCACTACGTCCTGCATGATGCGGGTGGCGGCCAGCAGGGAGTCTTTGCGCAGCGCCATGGGCGTGGGGCCGGCGTGTGCTTCCATGCCGGTGACGGTGCAGTCGAACCAGCGTATGCCGAGTACGCCCTGCACCACGCCGATGGTGATGTCGTTGTCTTCCAGCACCGGGCCTTGCTCGATGTGGGTTTCGAAATACGCACCAATCGGGTGGTCGCCGGGCTCCTGGTCGCCGATGTAGCCAATGCTTTGCAGCTCGCTTTGCACGCTCTTGCCCTCGGTATCCACCGCCGCGTAGGCATGCTCCAGCGTGAAGGCCTTGGCGAACACGCCAGAGCCCATCATCACCGGCACGAAGCGTGAGCCTTCTTCATTGGTCCAGAAGGCCACTTCAATCGGTGCCTCTGTCTCGATGCCGTGGTCGTTCAGCGTGCGCACCACTTCAATGCCCGCCAGCACGCCGTAGTTGCCGTCGAACTTGCCGCCTGTCGGCTGGGTGTCGATGTGGCTGCCGGTCATGATGGGGGGCAGGCTGTTGTTTCGGCCTGGGCGGCGCATGAAGCCATTGCCGATCTTGTCGATGGTGACGGTCATGCCGGCCTCTGTGGCCCAGCGGGTGACTAGGTCACGGCCTTGCTTGTCCAGCTCGGTCAGGGCCAGGCGGCAGACGCCGCCCTTGGGCGTGGCGCCGATCTGGGCCAGCTCCATCAGCGAGGACCACAAGCGGTCGCCGTTGATGCGCAGGGACTGGATTTTTTCGGAAAGCGGTGCGAGTGCGGTGTCCATATTGAAACTCCAGATTAGCGGGCGACGGGGTGGGGCGCATGCAGCGCGGTCTTCTTGGCCAACGCGTCGAATTGCGGGCCGAAGGGTGGGCGCTTCACGTACTTGCCGACGCCGCGCTCGGCGCGCAGGTCGCCGTTGGCGTAGACCACCTTGCCCTGGCTCAGTGTGTGGCTGGGCACGCCGGTGACGGTGCGGCCCTCGAAGATGTTGAAGTCGCCCAGCGACTTCTGCGTCTTGACGGACAAGGTCTTGGTGCCCGCCGGGTCCCACACCACCAAGTCGGCATCGGCGCCGGCCACCACGCAACCTTTGCGCGGGTAGATGTTGAACAGCTTGGCGGCATTCGCCGAGGTGACGGCGACGAACTCGCTGGGCGTGAGCCGGCCACTGTTCACGCCTTCGTCCCAGATCACGGCCAGGCGTTCTTCCACGCCGCCGCAGCCGTTGGGGATCTTGCTGAAGTCGTCTTTGCCGGCAGCTTTTTGGGCGGCGCAGAAGGTGCAGTGGTCGGTCGCCGTGGTGTGCAGATGGCCGGCCTGCAGGCCGTGCCACAGCGCGTCCTGGTTGGTCTTGTTGCGGAACGGCGGGCTCATCACGTGGCCGGCGGCGTAGGCAAAGTCGGGGTTGCGGTACACGCTGTCGTCCACCGTCAAATGCCCTGCCAGCACCTCGCCGTACACGCGTTGGCCGGCGGCGCGGGCGCGGGCAATGGCCTCGGCCGATTCGGCACACGACACATGCACCACGTAGATCGGCACGTTCAGCACATTGGCGATGGCGATGGCGCGCTGCGCGGCCTCGGCCTCCACCGCGGGTGGGCGCGACAGCGGATGGCCTTCGGGCCCGAGGATGCCCTTGGCTTTCATGTCGGCCTGCAGCAGGTACACCAGCTCGCCGTTCTCGGCGTGCACCGTGGGCATGGCGCCCAGTTCCAGCGCGCGCTTGAAGCTGTTCACCAGGGTTTCGTCGTCGCACATGATGGCGTTTTTATAGGCCATGAAGTGCTTGAAGCTATTCACGCCTTCGTCTTGCACCAGGGTGCCCATGTCGCGGTGCACGCTTTCGTCCCACCAGGTCACGGCGACGTGGAAGCTGTAGTCGGCGGCTGACTTCTCGGCCCATTCGCGCCAGGTGCGGTAGGCGTCCATCAGCGGCTGCTTCGGCGAGGGGATCACAAAGTCGATGATCGTCGTGGTGCCGCCGGCCAGCCCGGCCGCCGTGCCGCTGTAGAAGTCGTCCATGGTCACCGTGCCCATGAACGGCAGCTGCATATGCGTGTGCGGGTCGATGCCGCCGGGCATGACGTACTGGCCGCCGGCGTCCACCACCTGGGCGCCTGCGGGTGCTGCAAGGTTGTCGCCGACTTCGGCGATCTTGCCGTCGATACACAGGACATCGGCACGAAAGGCGCGGTCGGCGTTAACTACCGTGCCGCCTCGGATCAAAACACTGGACATGGTTGCTCCTAAATTAGTAGCTGCTAACGCAGGTAATGTCTGCGCTGCAAGCATGTTTAATGCCTATTTTGTTGGACCTCAACCTACCATCTACCCCGTTCGCCCTGAGCTTGTCGAAGGAGCCTGCCCTGAGCCTGTCGAAGGGCCTGGTCAAACGGGAAAGGCTTCGACAAGCTCAGCCCGAACGGGGGAGGGCCTTGGTTAAGCGGCGGTACGCATCGGGTTATTGGCGTGCGTCGTCCAATCCGCATGTTTATCGCTCACGATGAGGCCGGTGCGCAAGTCTTTTTCGCCGGGCTTCAAATCGCGCAGCGAAATGGTGTTGGGCACGGGGCAGACGGTGACGCACAGGTTGCAGCCCACGCATTCGTCTTCCATCACCTCGAAGTGGCGCACACCGTCTTTCATCTTGGTGATGGCCTGGTGCGAGGTGTCTTCGCAGGCGATGTGGCAGCGGCCGCAGGAGATGCACGAGTCCTGGTTGATCACGGCCTTGCTGACGTGGTTCAGGTTCAGGTTTTTCCACTCCTTGACGGTGGGTAGGGCGGCACCTCGGAAGTCGTCCAGGCTCTTGAAGCCCTTGCTGTCCATGTAGTCCGACAAACCGGAGGCCATCTCCTGCACGATCTTGAAGCCGAACACCATGGCGGCGGTGCAGACCTGCACCGTGCCGGCGCCCAGGGCGATGAAATCCAGCGCGTCGCGCCAGTTGCCCACGCCGCCGATACCGCTGATGGGCAGGCCGCGGGTTTCGGCGTCGCGGCCAATTTCGGCCACCATGTTCAGCGCGATGGGTTTCACCGCCGGGCCGCAGTAGCCACCGTGCGAGCCCAGGCCGCCGGTGGTGGGCGACATCATCAATGTGTCCGGGTCCACGCCGATGATGGAGTTGATGGTGTTGATCAGCGACACCGCGTCAGCCCCGCCACGCTTGGCGGCGCGGGCGGGCATGCGGATGTCGGTGATATTGGGCGTGAGCTTCACGATCACCGGCAGCTTGCTGTACTGCTTGCACCAGGCGGTGACCATCTCGATGTACTCGGGCACCTGGCCCACGGCAGCGCCCATGCCGCGCTCGCTCATGCCGTGCGGGCAGCCGAAGTTCAGCTCGATGGCGTCGGCGCCGGTGTCTTCGACGCGCGGCAGGATGGCCTTCCAGGATTCTTCGACGCAGGGCACCATCAGCGAGACGATCATGGCGCGGTCGGGCCACAGGCGCTTCACCTCGGTGATCTCGCGCAGGTTCAATTCCAGATCCCGGTCGGTGATCAGCTCGATGTTGTTGAACCCCAGCATGCGGCGGTCATTCGACAGCAGCGCGCCGTAGCGCGGGCCGTTGACGTTGACGACCGGCGGGCCGGCCTCGCCCAGCGTCTTCCAGACCACGCCGCCCCAGCCGGCTTCGAAAGCGCGGTTGACGTTGTAGGCCTTGTCGGTGGGCGGCGCAGAGGCCAGCCAGAAGGGGTTGGGCGTCTTCACGCCGGCGAAGGTGGTGGACAGATCAGCCATGGTTCAATTCCTTGTGCATGCTTTCAGCGGCGCGTTTGCCGTGCTCTACGGCTTCTACGGTCAGGTCGCGGCCACCGGCGCGGCAGTCGCCGCCGGCCCAGACACCCTGCAGGTTGGTCTTGCCGTCCTCTGCGGTCACGATGCGGCCGCCCTGCAGGGTCAGGCCGGTGGCTTGCAGCGGGCTGTCGTCCAGCTTCTGGCCGATGGCTTTGAACACCATGTCGGCGCCTAGCACCAGCTCTTTGCCGGTGGCTTGCAGCTTGCCGTCCACCAGGGCTTGCTCGGCAAAGCGTACGCCGCTGGCGTGGCTGCTGCCGAGTACTTCGACCGGGGCCAGCCAGTGGTGCAGCACCACGCCGTTGGTTTGCGCCCACTCTTGCTCGGCTGCCGATGCGCCCATGGTTTCCACGCCACGGCGGTACACCATGTGCACTTCTTCAGCGCCCAGCAGCTTGGCCTGCACGGCGGCGTCCACAGCGGTCATGCCGCCGCCGATCACCACTACGCGGCGGCCCACGGGCAGCTGGTTCACGTGTTCGATCTGGCGCAGCTCGGCGATGAAGTCCACCGCGTTGCGCACGTTTGCCAGTGCCTCACCGGGCACGCCCAGGGCTTGCACCTTGGACAGGCCCAGGCCCAGAAACACGGCGTCGTATTCGGTCTGCAGCTTGTCGAGCGAGGCCGGGCCGTCAAAGCGCCAGTCGTTTTGGATGCTGATGCCGCCAATGTCCAGCAGCCACTGCACTTCCTTCTGTGCGAAGTCGTCCACCGTCTTGTAGCTGGCCAGGCCGTATTCGTTCAGGCCGCCGGCCTTGGGCTTGGCTTCAAAAATCACCACATCGTTGCCCAGTCGCGCCAGGCGGTGCGCGCAGGCCAGGCCGGCCGGGCCGGAGCCGACCACGGCGATGC
Organism: Rhodoferax sp. GW821-FHT10B06; assembly: GCF_059415605.1. Taxonomy (NCBI): domain Bacteria; kingdom Pseudomonadati; phylum Pseudomonadota; class Betaproteobacteria; order Burkholderiales; family Comamonadaceae; genus Rhodoferax; species Rhodoferax sp. GW821-FHT10B06. Next base: position 292,937 of record NZ_JBWKNO010000005.1, read on the forward strand.
GCTTGCCGGTGGGGGCTGCGCGGGTAAACAGCTGTGGCTGGGGGCTGGCCATCAGCGCATCGACGGCGTGGCGCTGCAGGCGGCCGATCTGGATCGGGGTGTCGGTCTGGGTGTTGCGCACACAGGACTGCTCGCAAAGCACCTCGGTGGGGCAGACCCGGGCGCACATGCCGCCCAGGGGGTTGGCTTCCAGAATCGTGCGTGCCGCGCCGCGCAGGTTGCCATCGGAGATGCTTTTGATGAAGCTGGGCACGTCGATGTCGGTAGGGCAGGCGGTCTGGCAGGGCGCGTCGAAGCAGTACAGGCAGCGCTCGGACTCGAGCATGGCCTGGGAAGCGTTCAGGGGGGGCGTGGCGTCGGCAAAGTGCTGCGCGTACTGCGCGGCGCTGAGGCGGCCGGCGCGGATGTCCGGTGCGGCCGGTGTGGATAGTTCTGGCACGGTAACTCCTGTGGCTGTGGTTCCCAGGTGGGGCGTACTGCACCAATCTGCAGCACGCCATGCCCGGAATTGGCTGGGGGCGTCCAAATCCTGACCAAATGGTCAAGAAGTGCCGACGATATTGCAAAAGCCATGCCAGGCGCATAGGGAATCTACTGAGCTGTTTTGGGGCTATGTCGCAGAACGCAAAGCTGCCGCCTAATTACCCCTAGACTGCGGCCATGGACTTCTTCACCACCGTCTTCCGCCCCTTTGCCCCCCATGACAGCTTCTGGACCCAGCGCACGGAGGACTACGGCGCCATCCGTGCCTCGCGTGCCTATCTGTGCCAATGCGGGCGGCCGGTCTTCTTTCGCAACAGTGCCTGCCTGTCCTGCGGCACGCCGCTGGGTTTTGTGGTTGAAAGCTCGCGTCTGGAGCCATTGGCGCAAGTGGCCGATGCGCCGGGCCAATGGACGCTGTGGAGTACCCCTGACGGACCGCGTTTTCGGCGTTGTGCCAATCTGGACATGGTGGGCTGCAACTGGTTGGTGTCGGGCGATGCAGCGCCCGGCACGGTGTGCCTGGCCTGCAGCCTGAACCGCACAGTGTCCAACCCGTCGGACCCCATGAACCTGGCCGCCTGGCGTGCGTTGGAGATGGCCAAGCGCCACCTGGTGGCGCAGCTGTTGGCCATGGGCTTGCCGGTGGAGCCACGCAACGCGCAAGCGCCGGAGGTTTTGGGCCTGGCGTTTGACTTCCTGCGGCCCACGCCCGAGCAGCCGGTGCTGACCGGCCACGACCATGGCCTGATCACGCTGAATATGGACGAGGCCGACGACGCCCGTCGCGAGCAGATGCGCACGCAGATGGGCGAGTCCTACCGTACGCTGCTAGGGCATTTTCGGCACGAGGTGGGCCACTACTACTGGGACCGGCTGGTGCTGAACAGCACCTGGCTGGACGACTACCGCAGCCTGTTTGGCGACGAGCGGGCCAACTATGCCGAGGCCCTGCAGCGCAACTACACCCAGGGCCCGCCGCCCGACTGGGCGCAGCATTTTGTCAGCAGCTATGCCAGCACCCACCCTTGGGAAGACTGGGCCGAGACCTGGGCGCACTACCTGCACATGGTGGATACCCTGGGCACGGCCATGCGCTTTGGCCTGGACGCGAAAGATGTGGAGCTGCCCTACGCGCCGTTCACGGTCGATGCGCTATGGCGCCCGCAAAACCCGGATGCTGAGGGTTTTCTACAGATCGTCAATGGTTGGGTGGAGTTGACCGGCGTGCTCAACGAGATGTCGCGCAGCATGGGCGAGCCAGACTTCTACCCCTTTGTGCTGACGCCGGCCGTGGTGGCCAAGCTGCAGTTCATTCACTGCGTGGTGCTGCAGGCGCGCCAGCCAGGGCCGGCGGATGCGCCGGCTCCGATGCAGACACAAACGCAAACGCAAACGCAGACGCAGACGCAGACGCAGACGCAGACGCAGGCGCAGGCGCAGCAGACTACGTCTTAAAACGCAGCCCAGTCGTCATCGTTGGGCTTGGCCACCGGTGCCGCGGCGCGCGGGGCGGCCAGTGGCGGGCCTGCAGGCTTTTTGGCCAATGCCTTGGGTGCCGCTGGCGGCTTGGGCATGGCCGGGCGGTGCGGCGCCGCCACTGCGGGCCGCGAGGGCGCAGACACCATGTGGCTGCCTTCCAGCTTGAACAGCGACACCACTTGTACCAAGTCGGCGGCCTGGGTTTGCAGGCTGCCTGCCGCAGCGGCCATCTGTTCCACCAGGGCGGCGTTTTGCTGCGTGACCTGGTCGATCTGGTTGATGGCCTCGCCTACCTGGGATACGCCCTGGCTCTGCTCACTGCTGGCGGCGCTGATTTCACCCACGATGTCGGTCACGCGGCGGATGGAGCTGACCACCTCGGTCATGGTGGTGCCGGCCTGGTCCACCAGTACCGTGCCCTGGGCCACGCGTTCCACGCTGGCATTGATGAGTTGTTTGATCTCCTTGGCGGCCTCGGCGCTGCGCCCGGCCAGGCTGCGCACCTCGCTGGCCACCACGGCGAAACCACGGCCTTGCTCGCCGGCCCGGGCGGCTTCCACGGCGGCATTGAGTGCCAGGATGTTGGTCTGGAAGGCGATGCCGTCGATCACGCTGATGATGTCGGCGATCTTCTGCGAGCTTTCGTTGATGCCCTTCATGGTCTGCACCACCTGGCCCACGACCTCGCCGCCCTGTATGGCCACGGTGGAGGCCTGCATGGCCAACTGGTTGGCTTGGCGCGCGTTGTCGGCGTTTTGCTTGACGGTGGAGTTCAGCTCTTCCATGGACGCGGCGGTCTGCTCCAGTGCGCTGGCCTGGTTCTCGGTGCGCGCGCTCAGGTCGTTATTGCCCTGGGCGATTTCGGCGCTGGCGGTGGATACACCGTCTGCCCCCTGGCGTACGCTGGACACCACCTTGACCAGGTTGGCCTGCATGTCCTGCAGGCTGGACAGCAGCTGGCCGACTTCGTCGTTACCACTTTTCTCGATATGCCCGGTCAGGTCACCGGTGGCTACCTGGCGTGCCGCACCATTGGCCTGGGCCAGCGGACGGATGATGGAGCGCGACAGCCACCACGCGCAGCCCACGCCAAACACCACGCCGAACAGGCCCAGCCCGATCAGCAGGTTGCGGCCCTGGGTGCTGCTGTCGGCTAGGCCTTGAGCGTGTCGGTCGATTTCCTTACGCTGGGCCTGCATCAGGGCGTCCAGTGTGTCCATATACGCCTTGCCCGCTGGAGTGACTTTTTGCGCCAGCAACTGGTTGGCTTCGTCCGATTTGTCTTCTTTCTTCAGCGCGGATACCGCGTCGCGGTTCGCGACATAGGTCTTGCGTGCCTCGAGAATGGCGGCAAACAGCTTCTTTTCTTCGTCGGTGCGCATCAGTGCTTCCACCGCCTTCTGGGCCTTGCTGGAGCGTTCAGTCGCCTCGGCAATGTCTTGTGCGAAATAGGTTACCAAGGAGGGATCGCTACTCTTGGCTATCGCCATGGTGCGGCGCACGCTGGTGTGGATGTCCCGGTACCAGTCGCTGATGATGCGCTCTGTCTGGATCGGGTTGTTCAGCATGTATTGGGTCGAGTCCGCCGAGCTGTTGAGCTTGCTGATACCTACCAGCATGGAGATCAGCGAAAGCAGCAGAATGAACGCGAATCCCAAACCCAGGCGCTTGGTGATGGAGAGGTTGGAACTGGAGACTGCCATGGCGGGGTCCTTGTAGCGTAGAAGGTGTTGCTTTGTACAAGCGCCGCGCATGAATTACAAGCGCGATTGCGCTCTTGCACATTGTTGCAAATAGGCATTAGTAATTTGACAATCGCCATGGGGTGGCACCGTACGCCACAATGTGTGGATTCGCCCGCGTGGGCCTGTTTGATCTCTTTCTATGGCTCGTAGTAGCAAAATCCTGGCCCTGTTGATCGCCGTACTGTTGGCCGTTTACGCGGCCATTGCGGTCGTCCAGCTGAAGCAGCAGGATGGTTTGAGCCAGGTCAGCCGGCGCGGTGACCGGGACGTGGTGTGGAGCGTGGTGCAGCTGGAGGTTGAGTATTTCCGTTTCTCTGCTGCGCTGGACCACCGCATCTTCAGTCCCCAGGATGCCGCCCAGGATGAGCTGCAGCTGCGCTACGACCTGTTTGTGAGCCGCGTGGCTTCGCTCTACACCGGCGAGTCAGCGGCCTTGCTGAGGAACCAGAAGCTGATGCAAGAGGTGCGCTCTTCGGTACAGCAGTTTGTCGCGGAGGCCGATGCGGTATTGGACCCGGCGGCCAGGCCTCCAACCCGAGAGCAGCTGCTGGCATTGCAAAGCCATGTGGCCACGTTGCGCGAGCCCATACGCAATCTGTCGCTGGAGGCCTCGCAGTCCGCATCCGAGGTGGTGGACCGGCGTACGGTGGAGGTGCATCGCCAGACCACCACCACCCGGCTGTTGACGCTGTTCCAGGCATTGCTGACCTTTGGCCTGGTGCTGGCGTTCTATCTGCAGTACCGCCAGCGTGAGGCGGCCCGTCAACAGGCGCAGACGCAGCGCCTGCAAGTGCTGGAGGCGGGCGCCCGGTTGGAGACCGAGGCCGTGCAGCGCGCTGCCCAGGCCGATCTGCAGGAGATTACGGCCGCGCTGCCCCTGGTGGTGTACCGTCTGCAGTGCTTTCCCGACGGCCGCCGCCGCTACACCTATATGAGCGATCGGGCGCAGGAGATTCTGGGTATCTCGGTGGACGCGGTGTTGCGCGATCCTGCGGAACTGGACCGCGTGGTGCATGCCGCCGACCGGGCTGATCGGGTGCGGCTGGAAGCCCAGGCCCTGCTGCATATGCAGCCCGCCGCGCAGGACCTGCGCATCTGGCATCCGAACGGCAACACGCACTGGGTGCACTGCGCCTCGGTACCCCGGGCCTTGCCTGATGGCTCGGTGCTGTTCACCGGCTATCTACAGGTGGTGGACGCCATCAAGGAGCGTGAAAACCGCCTGCGCGAGGTGACCGAGCAGCAGCAAGTCATTTTTGACAACATCCCCTCGGGCGTAGTGTTCGCCGCTGACGGCCTGATTCGCCAGTACAACGCCGGTTTTGCCAGCATCGTCGGCCTGCCCGGCGTGGACCTGGGCGAGCGCAGCCTGGCCATGCTGTTTGACACGTCGCAGGCTTTTGCCGAGTTTGAGGCCGAGGTGGGGCTGCCGCTGGCCAATGGCGAGCGGGTGGAGCTGGAGCGCAGCTTCTGCCGGGCCGATGGCAGTACGTTCGAGGGGCGTCTGGTCGGCTTGCGGGTTGCCGTGGCGGCCTATGTGGAGGCGGTAATCTGGTTGCTGGATGACATCAGCGAGCGCAAACACGCCGAAGCCGAGATGCGTCGCGCCAAAGAGCTGGCCGAGGACACCAACCGTTTCAAGAGCGACTTTCTGGCCAATATGAGCCATGAAATCCGTACGCCCATGAACGCCGTCATCGGCATGTCCTACCTGGCCCTGAAGACCGACCTGTCGCCGCGCCAGCGCGACTACCTGGGCAAGATCCACCAGTCCGGCCAGCACCTGCTGGGCGTGATCAACGACATTCTGGACTTCTCCAAGGTCGAGGCCGGCAAGCTGACGGTAGAAAACCAGCCCTTTACGCTGGACGACCTGCTGAACAACGTAGCCAATGTGGTGGCCGAGAAGGCCAGCGCCAAGGGCCTGGAGCTGGTCTGCGATGTGCGCTCCGACGTGCCGCAAAGTCTGAGCGGTGACGTGCTGCGCCTGGGCCAGGTCTTGATCAATCTGGTCAACAACGCCGTCAAGTTCACCGAGCAGGGCGAGATCAGCATTACCGTGCGCGTGCAGGACAGCACGGCCGAGCACATCCTGTTGCGCTTTGAGGTGCGTGATACCGGCATTGGCATGACGGCCGAGCAGCAAGGCCGCCTGTTCCAGAGCTTCAGCCAGGCCGATAGCTCCATCACCCGCAAATACGGCGGCACCGGCCTGGGCCTGGCCATCAGCAAGGCGCTGGCCGAGGCCATGGGCGGCGCGGTGGGGGTCAGCAGCGAATTTGGCGAGGGCTCGACCTTCTGGTTCACCGCCCGCGTCGGCCTGGATAGCACGCGCCCGTCTCAGCGCCGGGCCGACCTGGACCTGCGCGGCCGCCGGGTGCTGGTGGTGGACGACAACGCGCACGCCGCCCAGGTGCTGGCCGAGATGCTGCAGGCCATGGGTTTCGAGGTGGAGGCCGTGCATTCCGGGGCGCTGGCGGTGGCTGCGGTCAGAGACGCCGCGGCCCGGGCCCAGGCTTTCGACATCGCTCTGCTGGACTGGCAGATGCCCGGCATGGACGGCCTGCAAACCGCCCGCGCCATCGCTGCACTGCCCTTACCCAAACAGCCCAAGCCCATACTCGTGACCGCCTACGGCCGCGAGGAATTGGTACCCAACGCGCATGACGCCGGCATCCAGGATCTGCTGATCAAGCCGGTTAACGCCTCGCTGCTGTTCGACACCCTGATGCAGGCTATGGGGCGCGGCGTGCAGTCGGCCCGCGTGGTGGACGATGCCCGCGCCGGGCTGGATGCGCTGGCCCCCCTGGCCGGTGCCCGGGTCTTGCTGGTGGAAGACAACGACCTCAACCAGCAGGTCGCCAGCGAGCTGCTGGCCGAGGCCGGCATGCTGGTGGTCCTGGCCGACAACGGCCAGCAGGCGCTGGACATGATTGCCCAGTCGCATGCCACCCAAACCTACGACCTGGTGCTGATGGACATGCAGATGCCGGAGCTTGACGGTGTGAGCGCCACCCGTCTGATCCGCCAGGATAGCCGTAGCACCGCGCTGCCGGTTATTGCCATGACGGCCAATGCCATGGCCACCGATCGCCAGCGCTGCCTGGATGCCGGCATGAACGACTTTGTGACCAAACCCGTAGAACCCGAAGAGCTGTGGCGCGTTCTGGCCCGCTGGATACGCCCGCACCGTGGCCTGGGCCAGGTACTGCGCACCGAGGGCACTTTTGGCAGTCCGACCGACGAGGCCCACATGGCCGCCTTGCGTGCGATTTCCGGGTTGGATGTGGCATCCGGCCTGCGCCGCGCCATGGGCAAGCCGCAGCGCTACTTCGACATGTTGCGCAGCTTTGCCGCCGGCCAGGGCGGGGCGGTGGATGTGGTACTGGAGCGCTTGCGGGCCGGTGATCTCGCCAGCGCCGAGCGTGCTGCCCACACGCTGAAGGGCACGGCGGGCAATATTGGCGCCACGGCTCTGCAGACGGCGGCCGAGGCGCTGGAGCAGGCTCTTCACCACCAACCCGCAGATACGGTGCAGGCCCTGGCCGACCGCACCCGCCAACAGCTGGACGCCCTGGTTGCCGCCATCACTCCGCTGTTGCCGGCAGAGCGTGCGCCAGCGGAGCCGCTGGTGGTGGATCTGGAGCAGGCCCAAGCCGTGCGTGCGCAACTGGCCCGCCTGCTGCGGGAGGACGATGCCGAAGCCATTGAGTTGCTGCAGCAGCACGCCAGCCTGCTGCGCCATGGCCTGCAAGACGCCTACGCCGGCATCGCCGCTGCGATAGCGCGCTACGACTTCGGGGCTGCGCTGCAACAGCTGGAGCAGGCGCAGGCCTGAATGCTATTGAATTGAGAGCTGCTTGCGCAGATAGAACCTGGGCGGATTCAATCCCAAGTGCAACGCAAGGGTCATTGAATAGTAGCGTGCTGGGGATGGTGGTTGAGCAAGAAGTCGCGATAGACCTCGATAGGCGAATGCGCATTCAAGGTCTTACGCGGGCGGTTGTTGATCTCGTCGGCAATCGCATCGAGTTGCTCCTGGGTCACTTCAGACAGATCCATGCCCTTGGGCAGATACTGGCGCACCAGCCCATTGGTGTTCTCGTTGGTACCCCGTTGCCAAGGGCTGTGGGGATCGCAGAAGTACACCGCAATACCGGTATTGGCGCTCAGCTCCTTGTGGCGGGCCATCTCACTGCCCTGGTCATAGGTCATGCTGTGGCGCATAGGCTGGGCAATGGAGCGCAGCTTGTCTGTAAAAGCCTGCAACACGTTGGCCGCACAGCCGGGCTTGGGGTGGGGCAGGTGCACCAGAATCAGCAAACGCGAGGAACGCTCCACCAGCGTGCCCACGGCACTGGCATTGGCCTGGCCCTTGATCAAGTCCCCTTCCCAGTGGCCGGGAAAGAGCCGGTCATTCACCTCCGGCGGGCGCACGTGGATGCTGAGCATGTCAGCGATGCGGGCCCGCTGCTGCGTGCCTCGGGTGCGTGGCATGCGCTTGGAGCGCGCATAGCGCAAGCAGGCAATCAGCTCTTTGCGCAGCTCGCCTCGGGGCTGGGCGTAGATGGCGTTGTAGATGGTTTCAGAGGACACGCGTTGCGTCCCATCCAGAGGGAATTGACGGGCCAAGTAAAGGGATATCTGTTCAGGAGACCATTTGCGTTTGAGGAGTGAACAGACCTGGACAAACAAAGCCCCGGTGTGGACAAGTTTAGGTGCTGGACGCGAGCGCTTGCGCCTGCGGGTGCAGCGCTGCTGGGCAAAGGTGCCACTGTAAGCGGCCACAGGTGCATTGCGCTCAATCTCGCGGCTGACGGTAGAGGGCGAACGGTGCAGCATGCGGGCAATGGCGCGGATGCTAAAGCCTTGCTCTCGGTACTGCGCCAGCGCGATGCGTTCGTCTGGCTGCAGTTGCTGGTACTGGCGGGGTTTTGTCATTTCTGCACCTTAGTTGAATAAGGTGTTGCACTTCAGATTTGAGTTCGCCCTGCGCTGCAGGTCATTTTGGCAGTGAATTTTTGAACGTTCAACCGTTCAACCGCTCAGTCGTTTGCCAGATAGGCTGGATGGCTGGTGCGGATCTGGTCCACCTGGTTGAGCGTACCTGACAAATGCTTGCGCAGCGCCGCTTGGGCGGCTGTGGCATCGCCTTGTTCAATGGCATCCACGATCTCGGTATGGTCGCGCACCACCGCCAAGGTCTTGCCCTCGACTGGAAGATGCAGGCGGCGCAACCGGTCGATGTGGCCGCTCAGTCTGCGTACCAGGTTCCACAACTCGGGCACGCCGGCGGCTTCATACATTTGGCGGTGAAAAGCCTGGTCGTACAGCGCGAATTGCTCGTAGTTCTTCAGGTCGCACAGCTCGGTCTGACGCGCAATGGTTGTGCGCAGCTGCGTGATCAAGCCGGCGTCGCGCCGTTCCGACAGGGTGCGCACCACTTCCAGCTCGATGGAGCGGCGCAGGAAGTGCGCCTGCAGTGCCGAGGTCACGTTGATCTGGCTGACCACGGTGGCGTGCTGCGGAAAGATGTCTACCAGCCCCTCTTCGCCCAGTTTCATGAGCGCATCGCGCACCGGCGTCTGGCTCAGACCATAGCGGCTGGCTAGCTCGGCACGGGACAGTACCGTGCCGGGGGCGAGTTCCAGAGACAAGATCATGTCGCGCAAACGCTCGAAAACCTGTGGCGCCGCGTGGCGGGAACGGTCCAGGCGGGTGACCGGTAGTGGGGAATCGCTGGCTGGCATAAGCACTTATTACAGAAATAACCAGGCGGATTATAGGTAGTACTTACCCTGCTGACGCACTAATACATTAGTACTTTAATAAGGGGTCTAGCGCAAATGCCCCACCACTACTACTGCCACGTTCCATGACACGCCAAACCACCATTGCCCATGTCCGCATCACCCCGATCGCCTTTCGTGACGGCCCCTTGCTAAATGCTGCCGGCATCCACGAACCGTGGGCGCTGCGCTCCATCGTTGAATGCGAGACCAGCGACGGGCGGGTCGGCATTTCCGAGACCTATGGCGATGAGCCCATGCTGCGCGTGCTGGAGCAGGCTAAATCCCTGGTGTTGGGGCTGTCGCCGTTTGACCTGAACGCCATGGAGCAGCGGGTACGTGCCACCATCCAGCCCAGCGTCGGGGCCATCGAGTTTGAACTGGCCCCGGGCTCGCACACCGCGAAGAACGCAGCCAAGGTGATCAGCACTTTCGAGGTCGCCATGTTGGATTTGCAGGGCCAGATCGTCGGCGCGCCCATCGTGGATCTGCTCGGTGGCAAAGTGCGTGATGCCGTGCCCTACAGCGCCTACCTCTTCTTCAAGTACGCCGAGCACGTGGACAAGCCCTATGCGCCGGATGCCTGGGGTGAAGGCCTGAGCCCGGAACAAATCGTGGCCCAGGCACGCCGCATGATCGATCTGTATGGCTTTCAAAGCATCAAGCTGAAGGGCGGCGTGTTTGAACCGGCGCACGAGATCGCCTGCATGCGCGCGCTGCACCAGGCCTTCCCCGGCCTGCCTCTGCGCCTGGACCCAAACGCCAACTGGTCGCTGCAAACCAGCATCCAGGCCGCACCCGAGCTGGACGAATTGTTGGAGTATTACGAAGACCCCTGCCCCGGTCTGGCCGGCATGGCGACGCTGGCCACGCATACCCGTTTGCCCTTGGCCACGAATATGGTGATCACCACCATGGAGGACTTCCGCCGTGGTGCCGAGATGGGTTCGGTCAAGGTTTTGCTGTCTGACCACCACTACTGGGGAGGCCTGCGTGTGACGCAGACCCTGGCCCGCATGTGTGCGCTGTGGGGGCTGGGCATGTCCATGCATTCCAACTCGCATCTGGGCATCAGCCTGATGGCCATGACCCATGTGGCCGCGAGTATTCCCAACCTGACCTATGCCTGCGATACCCACTACCCCTGGCAGGAGGAAGAGGTCATCCAGGGCGGCCGCGTGGTGTTCGACAACGGCGCGGTACGCGTACCCACCACGCCCGGCCTGGGTGTGGAACTGGACCGCGAGCGCCTGGCCGAGTTGCATGCGCAGTACCTGTCCTGTGGCGTACGCAACCGCGACGACCTGAAGCAGATGCAGAAGTACGAGCCTAGCTTCACCGGCAAGAACCCGCGTTTTTAAGCAGAGACAAGGGCCATCAGTGCCTCACCCGTGCCAATAAGGAAACCAGTCCATGAATACATCCAATCCGTCCGCGTCCCGGTCCGCCAGGGCCGATACGCTGGCCCGCGCGGTCAGCAAGATCAAGTGGCATGTGCTGCCACTATTTGTCGTGATGTTCATAGTGAACTACATCGACCGGGTGAACATCGGCTTTGTCCGCCAGCATCTGGCGACAGACCTGGGCATAGGCGCGGCAGCCTACGGACTGGGTGCCGGGCTGTTTTTTGTCAGCTATGCGCTGTTTGAAGTGCCGTCCAACATGATGCTGCAGCGCTTTGGTGCGAAGGTGTGGTTGACCCGCATCATGGTCACCTGGGGGCTGGCCGCCACCGGCATGGCTTTCGTGCAGGGCGAGACTTCGTTCTATGTGATGCGGCTGCTGCTGGGCGCAGCCGAGGCGGGTTTTTTCCCGGGCGTGCTGTACTACTTCACCCAGTGGTTGCCACGCGACCAGCGCGGCAAGGCCATGGCGATCTTTCTCAGCGGATCTGCGCTGGCGTCGGTTCTGTCTGGGCCGATTTCGGGTGGGCTGATGCTGATCAACGGCGCAGGCCTGCATGGCTGGCAGTGGATGTTTCTTATCGAAGGCATGGCCTCGGTGGTGCTGGCTGGCTTTGTGTGGTTCTGGCTGGACTCCAAGCCACAGGATGCGCAATGGCTGAGCCGCGCGGAGCAGGACGCGGTGGTGGATGAGATCGCCGAGGAGCAGCGCGAGCGTGACGCCATGCACACGGCCAAGCCCTCGGTCTGGAGCTTGCTGCGTGATCCACAAATACTGATCTTCTGCCTGATCTATTTCTCGATCTCTCTGACCATTTACGGCGCCACCTTCTGGCTGCCCAGCATCATCCGCAAGATGGGCCAATTGAACGACTTCCAGGTGGGGCTGTACAACTCGATTCCCTGGCTGATCTCCATCGTGGCGATGTATTTCTTCGCCGGCATGGCGGGGCGCTTCAAATTCCAGCAAGCCTGGGTGTCCTGCGTGCTGGTTATTGCGGCGCTGGGCATGTACGCCGCAGGCAAGGGCAGCCCGGCGTTCTCGTTTGTCGCCATCTGTTTCGCGGCCATCGGCTTCAAGGCAGCGTCTTCCTTGTTCTGGCCGATTCCACAGGGCTATCTGGACGCACGCATTGCGGCGGCGGTACTGGCGCTGATCAACTCCATCGGCAATCTCGGCGGCTTTGTGGCGCCAGCCACCTTTGGCTACCTGGAGCAGAAAAGCGGCTCGATCGAGGGCGGCATGACCGGGCTGGCTGCGATGTCCATCCTCGCCGCAGTGGTGGTTTTCTTTGCGCGCATGACGCCGCGTGGGGCAACACCTGCAAAGCCAGCGGCACGAGGCGCGGCCGCATAAGCGGTACTTGCGGGGGGGCAAACGCTTTCAGCAGGTGTTCAGGAATAAGCGCCCTGCATCTGCGCCGTCCGAGCATCTGCACGCCCCAGCGCAGTGCGCTCAAAGCCCGAGGGCGTGGGGAACATGCGCTGCAGGCTTTTGCGTACGCGGGCCAGACGCGGGTCCTGCGGCATGGCGTTGTCGGTGGTGTCGTTCAGGCAAAAGAAGTCCACCGCGCCTATGGCGGCCTCTAGCTGGGCCAGGCCGACCTGGCTGTTGCTGTCGCCGGTGGACAGGTGCATATGCCGGTATTCGCGCAGCTGCGCCCTGCCATGGGCCAGCGCCCAGCGCAGCACGAAGTCGGACACGATGGCCGGCTTGTCCCAGCAGCGGAACACGGTGGAGCGCACGCTGGCAAACATCTCCGGCGCCTCGCGCTCCAGCAGGCTCAGCAGCGACTTGCGCAGTGGGCGCGGCGCATGGGCAAAGGTGCGGAAGGCGTGCTGGTAGCCCGGCTTCAGCGGTGGATGCGCCCGCAGCCACTGGTGCGACAGCCGGCAGGCGTTTTCCAGCGCGGTGGCATCGGGGCGCAGCGCCTCGTCGCTGACGGCGGGCTCGTCCGACCAGGCAACAAACACGCCGTCGGCCGAGAACCAGTCTGCGGTGTGTACAGGTGCACCAAAGAACACGTCGTCGTTGAGGTAGAAGTAGCGCTCGGACAGGCCCGGAATGCGGTGTACATAGGACTCGATATGGCCCGAGTCAAACGTGGGCAGCTGCGTCGCAGGCATCAGCGTGCGGTGGTCCACCACCGTCAGGCCGTCGTTGGGCTCCAGCCAGGAGGGCGTCTGGCCGTCGGTCACGATGTACACATGGCCGTGCTGCGGAAAGAACCGCTCCAGCGCCCGCAGGCTGTAGCGCAGCTCATCGTTGTCGCGGTAGCGGCCCTCCACATTGCCGTACAAGGCCATGTGGTCCAGGGTGTCGCTGCTCAGGGCAGCGGCCGCACGCTGCCGTTTGGCACGCCATACGGGGTCGTTGCCATCGACCCACAGGTAGACGACATCAATCGCTGGCTCGTTAAACGCAAAGTGATCCATGGGCCCGTGGTTGTTGCGTGGAATACAGCCTGTGGGCGGCCAGAAGGAGGAGGGCGCCACCCGCAGGCAAGTCGCGCATATTAGCCAGATTTGCCGAGTCTCTTTGTAAAGTCGTTAAATTGACTTACTTCTGCGCTATGTGCTGCAGCCAATCTCGCACTTGGCGGGCTACCCAGGCGCCGTCGTCCAGTGGCAGGTCGTGCCCGGCCCAAGGGTGCTCCTGCAGGGTGCAGCCCCATTGCAGCGCCAGGCTACGCGAGCAATTTACCGACACCAGACCATCCTGTGCGCTGGCCAGCAGCAGGGTGGGTGTCTGCGGCGGGCTGGCAGGGGCCTGGTAGCGCGCCGCCGCCAGCAATTGGCGCAACGCATTGCCCCGCGTGACCGGATGCTGTTGGCGCAGCCTCAGCCATTGCGCTAATACGTCTGGATGCTGGCCGTGGCTGGTGATGCGCAGAATGCTGCGTTCCCAGTCCAGCGCGGATGCCCCCCCCAATGCCAGGCGCAGCAGCAGGCCGTAGTGGCGCGGCCGCAAGCGCTGGTAGAACGGGCTGAACGGCCGCAGGCTGGTGTTGACCAGCACCTGGGCAGCCACCTCCTGCGGGGCGCTGCTGGCCCAACTGGCTGCCACCATCGCACCCAGGGACATGGCCAGGATGTGCACCGGGCCAGTGATCTGCTGCGCTTGTAGCGCAGCCCGGCTGTGCGCCACCATGGCGCTGATATGGCTGGGGCTGCGCTGTGCATACAGGCTGCCGTTGCCTGGCAGGTCCAGTGCCACGATGCGGCTGTCCGGCTGCGCGGCCTGGAGCTGCGCTACGAAGCCGCCCCAGTGGCCGCTCTCGCGCGTCAGGCCGCGCAGCAGTAGCCAGGTCTTCATTTGGGGCCGTACCAGTCGTGCCGGGCCTGGGCGTGGTGGTAGGTGCGCGCATCCACGTTTGGCAGCCACAGCCTGTGCCCCTGCGCGGCGCGGCCCAGAAAGTCCAGCAAGGACTGGTGTTGGCGCAGCACCCGCTGCTGGCGGTGGGCAATTTGCGGGTTGAAGATGCCGTGGCGCGAGAACAGCTGGCGCGGGTTCTTCTTCACCCATAGCCAGGACCCCATCTCTAGCGTCAGCGGCAGAAAGATGCGCTCGGGCGACTGGCTGCAGGCTTGCTGGTACAGGTGGTCCCACAGGTCGCCATGCGCCAGGTACTGCAGGCTTTGCGGCTCAAAAATATAACGGTAGTGGCTGTGCGACTCCATGAAGATGCGTTTGAGCGCATGCATTTCCGCCAGGTGTGCAATCGGTGTGCGGGTATGCGCATACGGGAACCACAGCCGGTCGCTTACGCCAAAGCCCGAATGGCAGTCCACCGATACGCTGAAGGCGCGCGACAGCAGCTCGGCTTGCACCACTTCGCATACCGCCTGGTTCTCGGCTTCCATGGCCGCCGCATAGCGGCCACGGTACCAGGGCAGGCGGGCGCTCAGACGTTGGCCCCCTACCAGAAAGGGCACGGGGTCGCGCGCCTCCACGGGCGCATTGCGCATCAGGTCCACCCCCTGTGGGTTGGCCCGCGTGCCCAGGGCCATGCCGCCGGGGTTGATGATGGGCATGAACACCAGGCGCACGGCTTCCAGCTGGCGGTGCAGCGCGCTGTCCCACTGCAGGCGCGTCACCAGGCTGTGCAGATAGGCGATGACGACGCCCGCGCCTATGCGCTCCAGCCCATGCACGCCGCCAAAGTAGCCCACGGCCGGCACGTCCGGCGAGGGGTTGCCAAGCGTGATGGCATGCACCGGGTAGCGGGTGCCGCTGGGCAGGTGCACCGTGCACACGGTGCGAGCCTGCAGATGCTGCCCACCCAGCGCGATGGTGCGCTCCAACGCCACCAGTTCGGGCAGTTCAGGAGCGGTGGAGGAAGTGGCAGGCACAGCACCGCAGCATAGCCACACAGGCGCTTGCGCGGTGCGAAATATGGTCTGGTGTGCGGCTATTACACGGCTGACACGCCACTGTCACATGGCATGCCTAAGGTGGTTTGCACACCACACAAGGGGAGTCCCGACATGCTGCTTCGCAGAACCACGCTGATGCGCTTATTCGCCGTGCCCGCCTGCCTGGCCTGGGGCCTGGCGGAGCTGTGGGCCTTGCAGCGGGCGCGTTGGGAGCAGCGCCGCTTCGGGCACTGAGATACCCAATATGTATGAAGCTTTGGAGCGCGGTTGGCGTGCCCAAGGTGCCCCGTTGGGTGCTGTCGCCCACGCCGCAAATAGCTCTAGATGCGCTATCTCCATGCTTCTAATTTGATAGCTTTAAGCGCAGTATCCATGTGCGATACAGCTATTTCTGATTCGTGAGTGGCGGCCCTTGTTGGCGGTTGCTAACAGCCTGCCGGTCAGCACGTTTTCAGCAGCTGCGCTGCCATCTGCCGTGCGTTGACACACCCTGGGGCGATGGTTAATGTGGGCCGCGCATCGGGGCGGGCACAGCGACCCGTTTGGCAATCCCATCATTCACCCATTATTTCTACACAGGAGAATTGCATGCTGCATCCCAAGTGGCTTCGGGCCTTGGCTTTGACGTTCGTGGCAGGTATGGCGGCGGCGGCCCACGCCGATGACGAGGGCTGCAGGGAGCGTGGGCAGCCGCAGATCAGCTTCATCCAGTTCCAGTCGCCCAACCTCGCCGCGCCGGCCAGCCCGCTGACCATCAAGGGCAAGCTCAGCCTGCCCGGCAAGGTGGACGGCCGCTGGAACTGCTTCCCCTTTGGCAATAAAAAGTACCGCCATGACAAGCTGCCGGCGGTGGTTCTATTGCACGGCACCGCCGGCATCGATGCGCGTGGCAATTTTTATGAAGAGGCACTGAACGCCGCCGGCATTGCCACCCTGCAGATCGATATGTGGGAAGCGCGCGGCGTGACCGGGCTGGCCAACCGCCCGCAACTGCCCATCCTGACCTACCCCGACGCCTTTTCGGCGCTGGCCTTCTTGAGCAGCCAGGCCAATATCGACCCGGAGCGCATCGGCGTGCTGGGCTTCTCCTGGGGCGGCGTGATCAGCCTGGGCACATCGGAGCGCCTGTATGCGGGCCAGTTCGGCGGAGGCCGCAAGTTCGCGGCCCACGTGGCCAACTACCCTGTCTGCTACGGTGCCAATAACGCGGCCATCCTGCACGCATTTGGCGTGGCGCCAGCCCAGGCCGGCACCCAGTACCTGAACCTCACCGGCGCCCCGGTGCTGATCCAGATCGGCAGCAAGGACAGCTATGACAACAGCGCCGCACCCTGCCAGGCGCTGGCGGCTGGCGTCAACCCCAGTAATGGCGGCGTGGTAAGCGTGGCGGAGTACCCCGGCGCCTACCATGACTTTGACCGCCTGATGGTGCCCATCACCGCACCCGATCCATTCGCCAACCAGGGCAGCTATCTGCTGGGCTTGTCAGCCATGCCCAATGTCATCGCCATTCCTGATGTGGCCCAGGCCTATAAGTCCCGCGAACGCGTGACACGCTTCTTCCGCAACAACCTCTGACGCCACATGCAAAAAGCCCGGAATGCGCGGGGTATTCCAGGGCTCTTTTGTGAGCTTGTTGCTATAAATTTAGAAGCTAATGGTGCAGATTCCTATTGCGCTGGTGGCATATTCCCAATGCGGAGTTATCGATGGTGGGCAGGCTATTCACAGGCTGATTTTCAGCTTACGGCCACCGCTGATGGTAAAACCCTCGCGCTCATAAAACGCCAGCGTCCGGTCGAATTGCGGCAACGGTGGCGTGGTCACCTCCAGCCGCGTCCAGCCCCGCGCCGCGCCAAAAGCCTGGGCCTGCGCCACTAACTGTTGGCCCACGCCATGCTTGCGTTGATCTGGCCGCACATATAACTCGGGGATGGTGCCAAACGCACCCTCCGCATACAAGGCATAGCTTTCATACACGGCGATAAAACCGGCCGGATGCCGGTCGCTGTCGCGGGCCACAAACACAAAATATTTCCCCTGCTGGATAAAGTCCTGCAGCCGGGACGTGGTGGCGCCCAGGTCGAAATTGAAGGCCTGCACGCCAATGGCCTGCATGATCTCGGCCAGCAATTCGCCCACCATGGCGGCGACCTCGGGCACGTCTTCGGCGCCAGCCGTATGGATGGTGAAGATGTAGGGCATGGCTAGCGGTGCGCCTTTGGCTGGTCCGGGTCATAGATTGTGGTGCCGGTCCCCACGCCAACCCCCACCTGTGCGCCGCCGACATTGGTGCTGGTACCCACCCCCACCCCGGCACCCACCTGGCCGCGCTGGTTCACCCCCACTCCAACTCCCACCGGCCCTACCCCGGTCCCCACGCCCAAATGCACCCCGCCCGAGCTTGCGCCCACCCCCACGCTGACCCCGGGGAACAGCGGTACGCTGACGCCTACGCCCACCGAACTGCAGGCGCTGAGCAGAAGGCTGGAGACGACGACAGTGACAGTATGTGTGTTGGACATCGAGGTAAGACTAACAGGATGCGGACAGTCTCTTGTAAGCAATTGCGGCAGTGCGACCGGCTTATCCCCCTACCGGTTGGCCTCGTGAAACGAGCTAGCCCACCTGGCATAAAAAAGCCCCGCCAGTCTCACAACTGCGGGGCTTTTTAGATTGCACCTTTGCTATTTATTCAATAGCTGCCAGCGCAATATCTATCTGCGCCAGAGGCGCATTTCTTTCAAACCGGCTTACACCAGCAGCGCATTCACGCGCTTCACGTAGGCTGCCGGATCAGCAGGCAAACCACCCTCAGCCAGCAGCGCCTGGTCGAACAGAATGTGCGCCAGGTCGTTGAAGTGCACCGAGCCTTCGAGCTTCTTCACCAGGGCATGTTCAGCGTTCACTTCCAGCACCGGCTTGGTTTCAGGCGCTGTCTGGCCGGCTTGCTTGAGCATGCGGGCCAACTGGGTGCTCATGCCGCCATCTTGCACCACCAGGCAGGCAGGGCTGTCCACCAGGCGGGTAGTGACGCGCACGTCTTCGGCTTTGTCCTTCAGCGCTTCTTTCAGTTTGGCCAGCAGGGGCTTGAAGGTTTCGGCGGCTTCTTCAGCGGCCTTCTTTTCGTCTTCGTCGAGCAGCTTGCCCAGGTCCACAGCGCCCTTGGCGACGGACTGCATTGGCGTGCCGTCGAAGTCGTGCAGGTAGTTCAGCGCCCACTCGTCCACGCGGTCGGTCATCAGCAGCACTTCGATACCCTTCTTCTTGAAGACTTCGAGTTGCGGGCTGCTCTTGGCGGCGGCGGCGTTGTCGGCGGTGATGTAGTAAATGGCTTCCTGGCCTTCTTTCATGCGCGCCTTGTAGTCGGCCAGCGACACGGTGGTGCTGTCGGTGGTGCTGCTGGCAAAGCGCAGCAGCTTGGCCAGGCGGTCGCGGTTGGCGAAGTCTTCGCCCAGGCCTTCCTTCAGCACGGCGCCGAATTCGGCGTAGAACTGGGTGTACTTGCCGACCAGGGCCTTGTCTTCATCGCTCACTACGTCGGTCACGCCGTCCGCCGAGGCTTCGGGCAAGGCGTTGTGCTTGGCCAGGTCTTCCAGCATGCCCAAGACGCGCTTGGTGCAGCCTTCGCGGATGGCTTTGACGTCGCGGCTTTCCTGCAGCAGCTCGCGGCTGACGTTCAGCGGCAGGTCGGCGGAATCGACCACGCCCTTCACAAAGCGCAGGTAGCTGGGCAGCAGGGCTTCGGCGTCGTCCATGATGAAGACGCGCTTCACGTACAGCTTCAGGCCACCCTTGTGGTCGCGGTTCCACAGGTCTTGCGGGGCCTTGGCCGGCACGTACAGCAGCTGGGTGTATTCGGTGCTGCCTTCTACGCGGTTGTGGGTGTGGGCCAGCGGCGCTTCGAAGTCGTGGCTGATCTGCTTGTAGAAGTCGTCGTACTGCTCTTGGCTGATGTCCTTCTTGGCGCGCGTCCAGATGGCGCTGGCCTTGTTGACGGCTTCCCATTCGCCGGTGGCGACCATGCCGCCGGGCTGGCGGCCACCTTCTTCGTTCGAAGGGTCGATCAGATCGCCGTCTTTCCACTCTTCCTTTTCCATCAGGATGGGCAGGCTGATGTGGTCAGAGTATTTGCTGATGATGGCCTTGAGCTTCCAGGCGCTGGCGTATTCCAGGGCGTCGTCGCGCAGGTGCAGGATCACGCTGGTGCCGCGCTTTTCACGGCTAATGTTTTCTACCTCGAAGGCGCCGCCACCGCTGGCGCCACCATCGCTTGTCCAGCGCACGCCTTCATTGGCGGGCAAGCCGGCGCGGCGCGATTCCACGGTGATGCGGTCGGCCACGATGAAGCCGGAGTAAAAGCCCACGCCGAACTGGCCAATGAGCTGCGAGTCGGCCTTCTGGTCGCCAGACAGTTTGCTGACGAAGTCCTTGGTGCCGCTCTTGGCGATGGTGCCCAGGTTGTCGATGGCTTCTTGTTGCGACAGACCGATGCCGTTGTCGGTGATGGTCAGGGTCTTGGCATCCTTGTCGAAGGACACGCGCACTTCCAGGTTGGGTGCGTCTTCCAGCAGGGCGCTGTTGCTGATGGCTTCATAGCGCAGCTTGTCGCAAGCGTCCGATGCGTTGGACACCAGCTCGCGCATGAAGATTTCTTTGTTGGAATACAGCGCGTGGGTTACCAGGTGCAGCAGCTGGGCTACTTCGGCCTGGAAATTCATGGTTTGCTTGGTCATGTTGGGATAAATGCCTTGGAAATATCAAAAAAACTGAACTCCGGCAGCCAGGTGCCGGGCAGCCTTTAATTATGGCCGGAGCCGCAAACTTCAAGCCCCGGCCGGTTTTCATGCAGATTGCGTACAAATTTATTGATGGATTGTTAAAAAAATTGCTTTTGTCATAGCCGCTTGCGACTATCGCCCACTGCAAAAGCGCGTGCTGGCGCTGGTCCGCTCGCGCGCAAACATCCAAACAAGGGGTAAATATATGGATAGCAATCTGAAGAAATGCACGGCCGAGTTCATTGGTACGTTCTGGCTGACGCTGGGCGGCTGCGGTAGCGCGGTGCTTGCAGCCGCCTTCCCTGGCGTGGGCATCGGCCTGCTGGGTGTGTCGCTGGCCTTCGGCCTGACGGTGGTGACGGGCGCCTATGCCTTGGGGCCGATTTCTGGCGGGCATTTCAACCCCGCCGTGTCGATTGGCCTGGCCGTTGGCAAGCGTTTCCCGGCGTCTGGTCTGTTGGGCTACATCGTGGCCCAGGTGCTGGGCGCCTGCGCGGCGGCCGGCGTGCTGTACCTGATAGTGTCGGGTAAGGCGGACTTCGACGCGGCCAAGGCCTTCTCCGGTGCCGGCGCGTTTGCCACCAATGGTTACGGCCCCCATTCGCCCGGCGGTTTCAGCATGCAGTCGGTGCTGATCACCGAGGTGGTGATGACGGCCATCTTCCTGATCGTCATCCTGGGCAGCACGGCCAAGCGCGCGGCCGGTGCCTTTGGCGGCCTCAGCATCGGCCTGTGCCTGACGCTGATCCATTTGATCTCGATCCCGGTCTCCAACACCTCGGTGAATCCGGCGCGCAGCACCGGCCCCGCGCTGTTTGTGCCCGGTGCCATGGGTGATCTGTGGTTGTTCTGGGTGGCGCCCATTGTCGGCGCGGTTCTGGGTGCGTTGATTTACAACGTCTTGCTCAGCGACGACTAAACCGGCTCGTGCCTCCATAGGCGGATGCTTATGGAGCCGCCTTGGCTTTGAGCAGGCGCGGAATATTGCCTTCGATCCAGTCTGTCAGCAGGCGCACCTTCTCGGCGGCTTCGCGCCCCAGCGGAGTGAGGCTGTATTCCACGTGCGGTGGCACGACCTCCAAAGCGACGCGATTTACCAGGCCATCGCCCTCCAGGCACTGAAGCGTCTGGACCAGCATGCGCTCGCTCACGCCATTGACCTTGCGCCGCAGCTCGCCAAAACGCAGCGTGCCCGACTCCAGCGCGATCAGCACCAATACGCCCCAGCGGCTGGTGATGTGCTGCAGCACCTCCCGCGAGGGGCAGGCGGCAACCAGCACGTCGCCCCGCTGGAACTTGGCGGCAATTCCCATGTTTAGCTCCTTGAGAACACAGCCTGGATTGTAGATACGCGCTCTGCGCTAGCACTTACTATTTTGTGTGTACTTGCAGAAAGTAAGTGATATGCCTACATTCAATCCCCACCCGGGCGGCTCTACTGCCCGGTTCCAGAAACCTGAAAGGACTTGAATGAAGACATCCCTACTGGCTGGCATGCTGGCCGCCGCCTGCGCGTTGCCGGCCCTGGCCCAGGAGGCCGTGCGCAGCGCAGCCAACGCCGACGCACTGTTTACCAGCCCCGACCCCAAGCTGCACGCCAACAAGCAGGTGGCCTACCACATCGTCAAGGACTTGCTGGAAGCCAACCACTGGGAACTAGCCGAGCGCTACATCGACAAGGACTACATCCAGCACAACCCCAATGCACGCAATGGACGGGATGCCGTGGTGTATTTCTTCACCCAGATACTCAAGGTCCAGCCCACGCCGATTCCGGAAAAACTGGGCCTGCCGGTCGCCGAGGTCATGGCCGAAGGCGATCTGGTGACGGTGGTGTACCCGCGCCGGGTGATCGACCCCAAGCACCCCAACGGGAGCTACAGCACAGCCTGGTTCGACACCTGGCGCATCAAGGATGGCAAGGCTGTCGAGCATTGGGACCCGGCGATCATGAACGAAGCGCCTAAGCTGTCCAACTAAAGGACGCGCCCCCTCACGCAGACAGGTGGAACAAGCGCCACCCAGAAACACCGCAGAACTGGCTTTGCCAGGCTGCTGGTGTTGCCCCCTGCAAGGGGGTTGGCGAATAGCGCTTGCGCTATAGCCTGGGGGTGTGCGTAATTTTCTGCGGCTTTTTTGCTTAAAACTTCTCGTGCGGTGCCAGGTAGCGCCACTGGCCTACCGGCAGGTTGCCCAGCATCACATTGCCGACGCGCACTCGCTTTAGGCCGACCACCTTCAGGCCCACCAGCTCGCACATGCGGCGGATCTGGCGCTTCTTGCCCTCGGTCAACACAAAGCGTAATTGCTCGGGGTTTTGCCAGCTCACCTTGGCGGGTTTGAGGGCTTGGCCGTCCAGGCTCAGGCCGTGGCGCAGGCGCGCCAGCATGGCTGGGGGGAAGGCGCTTTGCACATCGCTGGTGACCGGATCGTCATCGTCAATGCGCACCAGCTGCTGGATCTTGCTGCCGGACTGCAGGCCGCCATAGGTGGCGGCGGCCGAGTTGGCGGCAGCGGGGTTGGCCACACCGGTGTAGGCCACGCGCACCAGGTATTCCTTTTCCATCACCGCGTCTTCGCCGATCAGCTGGCGGGCGATGCGGCCGTCCTGCGTCAGCACCAGCAGGCCGGTGGAGTCGATGTCCAGCCGGCCGGCCGGCACCAGGCTCTTGAGCTGGCTGCCGTGGAAGAAGAAGCGGGCGTTGTCGTCGCGCCAGCGGTTTTGCGGCTGCACCAGGGTGATGGCCGGTTCGTGCCCGTCTTCGGCCTGGCCGCTCACAAAGCCCAGAGGTTTGTTGATCAGTATGGTGACCTGGTTGGCCTGCTGGCCGGTGGCGGCCTTGTCGATCTGGATGCGGTCGCTGGGCGTGACCTTGACGCCCATTTCGGCCACGGCGCCATTCACCTTGACCCAGCCCTTGGCGATCCATTCGTCGGCCTCGCGGCGCGAGCACATGTTCAGCTCGGCCATGCGCTTGTTGAGCCGTGTGGGCTCGTTGCTGGCGGCGGGCCCGGCGGGTGGCGCGGCGCGGCGAAAAGGCTGATCGGACAGCGGCTTGGGTGGTGTGGTCATCGGATGCTATGAATAGCGTAGCTACTCATGTAGAAAGAACGGGCGGCGAAAGCCGATTGAGCATGGATTTTAAAGCTTCGCCCTCTGGCCGTATACGGCTAGGGAGAGTGGCCCCAAGCACCCGCGCTTTAGAACCCGCCAAATCTCTCCCAGTCGGCACGCTCGCGAGCGATCTCTTTGGCCATGCGGGTCTGCTCTTTTAGCCAACGCTTGAGTTCCTCATCGGACTGCACGCGCAGCAGGTCTTCCTGCATGGAGTGCACGGTCTCCCGCATATCAAGCTGGATGTTTTCCAAATAGCGGGCCCACATGGTTTCGGGTGTTTCGGGGCTGATCCACAGACCTAGCTCGGCCTCGACACGGTGGAGTGTCATGGCCAGATCTTCTTCCAGTGCACTCACCTGTTCTTTGAGCAACAACGACATGGCAGCCAGCTTTTCGTCCGCCATACGGGCAATGCTGTCGGCGTCGAGTTGCTCGATCTGCATTTGCAGACGCAGCAAGGTGGTCAGGTCGTTGCGCTCATACGCGGCGTTGACTTCGCTCATCAGCGTGGTCTTGCGTGCGCGCTCGGCGGGGTCTGGCTCGCGGTCTGGGTGCAAAGCGCTGGCCAGTTGCCGGAAGATGGTGCGCAGAGTCGTTTTTGCATCCACTTGTTGTTGCTCTGCCGCGCGTTGTTTGGCTGTGGGCGCACGCTTGGCCTTGCGGGCTTCGCGTTTGTTTTCTTGTGCTGCTTGCGCTTGCTGGATGTGGCCCAGCGCTGCTTGCACCATTTCTTCGTGCGATTGGTCGGTATCGATATGGTCGAGTGGGCGCCCGGCCATTTGCTCCAGCATGGCCTTGAGCTCCTGTTTGGACTGGGCCTCTTCCTCTTCCAATTCGGCTTGCTCTTCTGGCGTGTGGTACAGGTCGAACAAGGCCTCAACCTCGGGATACTCCTGCGGTTCCAGCACCATCAGCAAGCTTTTCACGATGCTGCGCACCGATTTTTGCTGGGGCGCCGTGAGTCCTTTGCGCTGCAGTCTTTCGTGCAGGAATAGCAGCATATTCTTTTGGGTGTCTGCCGTTTGCTGCTCTAGTGCGGCTACCGCCTGTAAATGTCCCGGCCTAAAGCGGTCCAGCATGGTGTTGACATGCTGGTTCTGCGCTGTCAGGTTTTCGATGCGGCTGAGCAGCTTGTTAAACCGTTGCTGCGCAGGCGAGAGTTTGACCCTGGGGCTGGCAGCCACTTTGAGGCGGGCTGTTGCTGCGGGTACGGGTGCAGCTTGCTTCGAAGGGGTAGGCACTTCACCAAAAAGATTAAATTCAGAGGACATTGAGGATAGATCTCAGGTCTAAAAGCCAGCAATGGCACCGCTCCACCGCCCAAGAAAGAGAGCCGTGAAATAAAGTTTGCTACAAATTAAGTAGCGGTCGGCGCAATATCTAAAAGCGTGAAACCCACATTTATTCAAGCGACCAGCCGGTAGCCCACCGCGGTTTCGGTCAGCAGGTGCTGCGGCTGCGTCGGGTCGGCCTCCAGTTTTTGCCGCAGATGGCCCATGTAGATGCGCAGGTAGTGGCTTTGCTGGGTGTGTGCCGGGCCCCAGACCTCGCGCAGCAGCTGGCGCTGTGTCAGTACCCGGCCGGCATTGGCGATCAGCACGGCCAGCAGGCGGTACTCGATGGGGGTCAGGTGCACCTCTGCGCCATCGCGGCGCACCAGGCGGGCGGTGCGGTCCACCTCCACCGTCCCGAAGCGGAATACGGGGTCGGCCTCTACGCTGCCGTCGGCCGTGGCGGCCCGCGGGCGGCGGCGGTTGGCGCGCACGCGGGCCAGCAGCTCGCCCACGCCAAAGGGCTTGGTCAGGTAGTCGTCGGCACCGGCGTCGAGTGCGGCGATTTTGTCGGCCTCGTCGCTGCGCGCTGACAGCACGATGATGGGCACGGCGGACCAGCCGCGCACGTCGCGTATCACGTCCAGCCCGTCGCCATCCGGCAGGCCCAGGTCCAGCACCAACAGGTCGGGCTTGCGCGTGCCGGCCTCGGTCAGGCCGCGCTGGGCGGTGTCGGCCTCGAACACCTGCCAGCCCTCACCCTCCAGCGCGCTGCGCACGAAGCGGCGGATGTGGGGTTCGTCTTCGATGAGAACGGCGACAGGTGTGCTCAAGGTAAATCCGGTGCGGGCCGGCGTGGCAGGGTAATGCTGAATTCTGCCCCACCGCCGACGGCGTTGGTGGCAATGATTTGCCCACGGTGGGCGTCCACGATGGCTTTGCAGATGGCCAGGCCCAGGCCCACGCCGGGCGTGGCGGACTCGGCGTTGCCGCGGGTGAATTTGTCGAACAGCGCGGCCTCGCGGCCCAGCACGGCTTTGGGCAGGCCGGGGCCGTGGTCGCGTACGGCCAGTACCAGGCTGGTGGGCGTGGCGTGGGCGCGCAGCACGATGGAGGGGCGGCCGTATTTGGCGGCATTTTCCAGCAGGTTCACCAGCACGCGCTCCATCAGCACGGCATCGAATTCCACCAGCGGCAGATCAGCGGGCACTTGGGTCTGCACGCCGATGCCCTGCAAGGCCGGGGCGGCCGCGCGAATGGCCGCGCCCACCAGTTCCTCCACCGACTGCCATTCGCTGCGCAGCGCCACGCCATCGTTCTGCAGCCGTGCCATGTCCAGTAAATTGGTGACCAGGGCCGACAACTCGCGCGCCTGCACCACCATGGACTGGGCCATGCCGATCTGCGCGGAGGCCAGTGGTGGCTGCGAGCTTTGCAGCGACTCGGCCAGGCCCATGAGCGCCGTCAGCGGTGTGCGCACATCGTGCGAGATGGCGGCCAGCAAGGTGTTGCGCAGGCGCTCGGACTCCATATGCACCACGGCCTGTTGCGCTACCTCCACGTAGTGCACGCGCTCCAGCGCAATGGCGATCTGCCGGGCCAGGGTCTGCAGCAGCTGCTGCTGTTCGGGTATCAACAGCCAGCGCGCCTGCGTGGGTTTGAGTGCCAGCACGCCGCGCACCCGCATGGGGGCTTGCAGTGGTACGCAATGCCAGGGGTGGGCGGGCAGGGTGGTGGTGGCCAGGCCAGCGCTCTGACCGGTGCGTAGCGCCCAGTCGGCAATGCCGGGGTCGAAGTCGTGCGGCAGCAGGGTGGGCAGCTGTAGATGGCTGGCACCGCCTTGCGCGGCATCGCCGTGTTCGGCGACCAGCACCATCACCTTGCCGCCTTTGACCGGGTCGTAGACCAGGCCCTCTACCTGCGTGAACAGGCGCTGCACGGCGGCCTGGCCGATCTCCACCACCTGGCTGGTCAGCAGCGCACCCGACAGCTCCCGGCTCAGGTCGAACAGCGCCTGGGCGCGGCGCTCGCGGCTGGCTGAGATGCGCGCGGCAAACCGCAGTCCGGCCGTCAGCTGGCCGATCAGCAGGCCAATCGCCAGCATGACGGCAAAGGTCACCAGGTACTGGATGTCGCTCACCGCAAACGAGAAGCGTGGCGACACGAAAAAGAAGTCAAAGGCCACTACGTTCAGTACCGCCGCCAGCGCCGCCGGGCCACGGCCAAAGCGCAGCGCCACCAGCACCACGGCGGCCAGGAACAGCATCACGATATTGGCCAGGTCCAGCCGGTTGGCCAGAGGCAGCACCAACAGGGTGACCAAGGCAGAGCTGCCGGCGGCCCAGGCGTGCGGCAGCCAGGGGTGGCGCTGCGCGGCCTGTTCCTCGTCCTCCACATTGCGCACCAGGCTGATGGGTAGGCGGCGTGCACTGTGGCTTTGGCCTACCTCCACCAGCTCCAGCGTGGGCGCCAGGGTGGCCAACTGGCGCGTCATGGAGCGCTCCCAGCGACGCCAGACTTGCCAGCGTGGCGGTACGCTGGGTCGGCCCAGCACCAGGGTGGCGCAGTTCAGGGTTTGCGCTTGGCGCACCAGTTCCACGGCGGGGTTGTTGCCGGTGAGCACCGCGGTGTCTGCTCCCAGGGTTTCGGCCAGTTGCAGCACGGTGAGGATGCGGTCGCGTTCGGTCGCCACCAGCAGCTGCAGTTGCGGGGTTTCCACATAGGCTGCATACCAGCGCACGTTCAACTGGCCGGCCAGGCGGGCGGCGCTGCGCACCGTGTGCTCCGCGCCTTCCTGCGGGCCGATGCAGGCCAGGATGGCGCCCGAGGTGTTCCATACGGCCTGTTGGCCGCCGCCAGACTGCTCCACCCGGTAGCTGCGCACATCGTCTTCCACATGCTCGGCGGTACGGCGCAGGGCGATTTCGCGCAGGGCTATCAGGTTGCCCTTGCGGAAGAAGTTCTGCGTGGCGCGCGCGGCCTGCTGCGGCATATAGACCTTGCCCGCCTGCAGCCGGGCGGTGAGCTCGTCCGGTGTCACATCGACCAGGATGACTTCGTCGGCACTGTCCAGCACGGTGTCGGGCACGGTCTCATGCACGCGGATGCCGGTGATGGCGCCCACCGTGCCATTCAGGCTTTCCAGGTGCTGCACATTGATGGCTGACCAGACGTCGATGCCAGCGGCCAATAGCTCCTGCACGTCTTGCCAGCGCTTGGGGTGACGCGAGCCCTCCACGTTGGTGTGGGCCAGTTCGTCCACCAGCAGGATGGCGGGCTTGCGTGCCAGCGCCGCATCCAGATCAAATTCGGGCAGCGACTTGCCTCGGTAAGGCAGCTGGCGCAGGGGGAGTTGATCCAGGCCAAGCAGCAGTGCAGCAGTTTCACTGCGACCGTGGGTTTCCACCACGCCCACCAGCACTTCTTTGCCGGATTTCTGGGCCTGTTGTGCCGCACTGAGCATGGCGTAGGTTTTTCCCACCCCGGCATTGGCACCGAAGTAGATGCGCAAGCGGCCCCGCGTGCGCGCTACATCCTGCTCCTGCAGGCGCTGCAGCAGGGCGTCGGGGTCGGGGCGGTTTTCGGTCATTCGCAGAGGTTACTGCATGGCATTACTGTAGGGCGTCCAGCGCCAGGTTCAGTTGCAGCACATTCACCTGCGCCTCACCCAGAATACCCAGCAGCGGGTGCTCGGTATATTGGCCTACCAGCGCCTCTATCTTGGCCAGTTCCAGGCCGCGTGCCTTGGCCACGCGGGCAATCTGGAATCGGGCCGCCGCCGGGCTGATGTGCGGGTCCAGCCCGCTAGCGGATGCCGTCACCAGGTCCACCGGCACCGGCGCGGTGTTGCCGGGGTCGGCATCGCGCAGGGCCTGGATACGGCCTTTCACCGCGTCCACCAGCGCGGGGTTCAGTGGGCCCTGGTTGGAGCCGCTGGAGGCCGTGCCGTTATACGGCTGTGGGCCGGTGGCCGAGGGGCGGCCCCAGAAGTGCTTGGGGTCGCTGAAGTTTTGGCCAATCAGTGTGGAACCTACCGGCTTGCCGTCACGCAGCACCAGGCTGCCTGCGGCTTGGGTGGGAAACACCGCCTGGCCCACACCGGTGACGACTAACGGATAGGCCACGCCGGTGAGCACGGTCAGCGCAGTGAATAAAACCAAAGTGGGGCGAAGAATGGAGCTCATTTGAATTCCTTAAACAAGGTGCAGGGCGACCAAAATCAGGTCGATGATCTTGATGCCGATGAAGGGCACGACCAGCCCGCCCAGGCCGTAGACCAGCAGGTTGCGGCGCAGCAGAGCGGCGGCACCCACGGGCCGGTAGCGCACCCCCTTCAGGGCCAGCGGCACCAGGAACATGATGACCAGGGCGTTGAAGATCACCGCCGACAAGATGGCCGAGGACGGGCTGCCCAGCCGCATCACGTTCAGCGCCGCGAGCTGCGGGTAGGTGGTGACGAAGATCGCCGGGATGATGGCGAAGTACTTGGCCACGTCGTTGGCAATCGAGAAGGTGGTCAGCGAGCCGCGCGTCATCAGCAGCGCCTTGCCGGTTTCCACGATTTCCAGCAGCTTGGTGGGGTTGGAATCTAGGTCCACCATATTGCCGGCTTCCTTGGCGGCCTGCGTGCCGCTGTTCATGGCCACGGCCACGTCGGCCTGGGCCAGCGCAGGCGCGTCGTTGGTGCCGTCACCGGTCATGGCCACCAGGCGGCCTTCGCTCTGGTACTGGCGGATCAGGGCCAGCTTTTGCTCGGGCGTGGCTTCGGCCAGGAAGTCGTCCACACCGGCTTCGGCGGCGATGGCGGAGGCCGTGAGTTTGTTGTCGCCGGTGATCATCACCGTCTTGATGCCCATGCGGCGCAGCTCGCCAAAGCGCTCCTTGATACCGGACTTGACGATGTCCTTCAGTTCCACCACGCCCAGCACGGTGTTGCCCTCTGCAACCACCAGCGGCGTGCTGCCACGGCGGGCTACGTCGTCGGCATGGCGTGCTACCTCGGTGGGCATGCGGCCGTTCTGGGCCTGCACGTATTTGCGCATGGCATCCACCGCGCCCTTGCGCAGCACGCGCAGGTTGCCGTCGGCGCTGTGCACGTCCACGCCGCTCATGCGGGTCTGCGCGGTGAAGGGCACTTCGATGATGTTGCCGACCAGCGGCTGTACCGCACCCAGGCGCTGGGCCAGGGCCACGATGCTGCGGCCTTCGGGGGTTTCATCGGCCTGCGAGGCCTGCGCGGCGCAGGTCGCCAGTTGGGTATCGCCCACGCCGGGGGCGGGGAAGAAGGCCGAGGCTTGGCGGTTGCCGTGGGTGATGGTGCCGGTCTTGTCCAGCAGCAGCACGTCCACGTCGCCAGCGGCTTCCACCGCGCGGCCCGAGGTGGCGATCACGTTCGCCTGCATCATGCGGCTCATGCCGGCCACGCCCACGGCCGACAGCAGGCCGCCGATGGTGGTGGGGATCAGGCATACCAGCAGTGCGATCAGCGCCGTCATGCTGACGACGGTGCCCGCGCCCGCTGCCTGTACGCTGAACACCGAGAACGGCAACAGGGTTACGGTGACCACCAGGAAGACGATGGTCAGCGCCACCAGCAGAATCGTCAGCGCGATCTCATTGGGTGTCTTCTGGCGCTTGGCGCCTTCGACCATGCTGATCATGCGGTCCAGGAAGGACTCGCCGGGGTTCACGGCGATGCGCACTACTAGCCAGTCGGACAGCACGCGGGTGCCGCCGGTGACCGATGCAAAGTCGCCACCCGACTCGCGCACCACTGGTGCCGACTCGCCGGTGATGGCGCTTTCGTCCACCGAGGCCACGCCTTCGATGACCTCGCCGTCCAGCGGGATCAGGTCGCCGGTTTCCACCAGCACCACGTCGCCCTTGCGCAAGTTCTCGGCTTCTTCGGGCAGCCAGGTGGAACCATGTTTGGGTTTGCTCAGCTTTTTGGCCACCGTGCTTTTCTTCAGGCCACGTAGCGATGCGGCTTGGGCCTGGGCCCGGCCTTCGGCCAGGGCTTCGGCAAAGTTGGCGAACAGCACGGTAAACCACAGCCACACCGCCACGTTCAGCACGAAGCTGGCCGTGCCGTCGCCGCTTTGCAGCGCCAGCGCGCCGAACAAGGTGGTCAATAGGCTGCCGATGTAGACCACGAACATCACCGGATTGCGCCATTGCACGCTAGGCTTTAGCTTGGTGAAGGCGGCGCTCAGCGCCGGCTTGAGCAAAGCCGGGTCCAGCAGCACCAGGGACTTGGATGTAGTCATACCAATGACTTTCTGAAATTTAAACAATTAAGGTCTGTAGCGCAGGTACTACCTGCGCTGGTGGCTATGAAATATGTAGCATTCATCGACCGGCCCACAGCGTCAGGTGTTCGATCACCGGGCCCAGGGCTAAGGCTGGGACGTAGTTCAAAAGGCCTACCAGCAGCACCGTGCCGATCAGCAGGGTGACGAACAGCGGGCCGTGCGTGGGCAGGGTGCCGCTGGTCACTGGCAGGCGCTGCTTGGCGGCCAGTGCACCAGCGATCGCCAGCACCGGCACGATCACGCCAAAGCGGCCCAGCCACACGGCAATGCCCAGCAGCACGTTGTAGAACGGTGTGTTGGCCGACAGCCCGGCGAAGGCGCTGCCGTTGTTGTTGGCTGCCGAGCTCAGCGCATACAAAATTTCGCTGAAGCCATGTGCCCCAGGGTTGGCGATGCCCGCCACGCCCGCACCGGACAGCACCGCCACCGCCGTGCCCGCCAGCACCACGATGGGTGTGACCAGGATGGCGATGGAGGTGAGCTTCATCTCATGCACCTCGATCTTCTTGCCCAGGTATTCGGGCGTGCGGCCAATCATCAGCCCGGCGATGAACACCGCCAGGATGGCGAAGATCAGCATGCCGTACAGGCCCGAACCCACGCCACCAAACACCACCTCGCCCAGCTGGATCATCACCAGCGGCACCATGCCACCCAGAGGCGTGAACGAGTCGTGCATGGCGTTCACCGCGCCGCAGGATGCCGCGGTGGTGATCACCGCGAACAGGCTGCTGGCGTTGATGCCATAGCGCAGTTCCTTGCCTTCCATATTGCCGCCGGCCTGCAGGCTGCTAGACACCTGGTCCACACCCAGCGGTGTGAGCAGCGGGTTGCCAGCTTGCTCTGCGGGGATGATGGCGATGACCGCCACCACGAACATCACGGTCATGGCCGCCAGCACGGCCCAGCCCTGGCGCTTGTCGCCCACCACGCTACCAAAGGTGAAGCACAGTGCGGCCGGGATCAGGAAGATGGACAGCATCTGAAAGAAGTTGCTCAGCGCCGTGGGGTTCTCGTACGGGTGGGCCGAGTTGGCGTTGAAGAAGCCGCCACCATTGGTGCCCACCATCTTGATGGCCTCTTGCGACGCCACCGGGCCCATGGGCAGGGTTTGCGTCTGGGTCTTGGCGTCTTCCAATACCGGTTGGCCCTTGGCATCTAGCACGGGCTGGCCGGCCGCATCCACCTTGGGTTGCTGGAAGGCGGTGACTTCAAGCGTGGTCACATCCTTGTAGCTGTCAAAGTTCTGCACCACGCCCTGGCCGATGAGGAACACCGCGAACACCAGCGACAGCGGCACCAGCACCCAGGCGGTGACGCGCACCATGTCGACCCAGAAGTTGCCGATGACGGCAGTGGAGCGCGCCGCAAAGCCGCGCATCAGCGCAAACACCACGGCCACACCGGTGGCGGCCGAGAAGAAGTTCTGTACCGCCAGTGCCAGCATCTGCGTCAGGTAGCCCATGGTGGACTCGCCTGCGTAACCTTGCCAGTTGGTGTTGGTCACAAAGCTCACAGCGGTGTTGAAAGCCGAGTCGGGGCTGATGGGCGCCAGGGCTTGCGGGTTCAGCGGCAGCCACAGCTGCAGGCGCTGCAGCGCGTAGACCACCAGCACGCCCAGGGTGTTGAAGGCCAGCAGGGCCAGCGTGTAGTGGGCCCAGTGCATGGACTTGTCGGGGTCGGTACCGGCCAGGCGGTACAGCGGAGCTTCCATGCGGCGCATCCAGCCGGGAATGCGCCCCTCGGCCAGCCGCGCCAGCCACAGGCCCAGCGGCCAGGCGGTGGCAAGCAGCACCACGAGATACAGGGCCAGCAGGCCCCAGGCATTGGCGTTCATCAGAACTCCTCGGCGCAGATCAGCGCGTAGACCAGGTACGCCAGCAACAGCACGGCGCACACACCACCCAGGCCATAGAGCATGTCGAGCGGGATCATGCGCGGCCTCCCTTTGGTTTTTCGAGCTTCTGGAAGCCCTTCACCAGCAATACCATCACACCCCACAGCAGGCCTGCGCCCGCCAGATAGACCACGTCCATACGACACCTCTTTTTTCAGAAATTGATGGGGGAAGCTTATGTAAGCAGGCGTAAAAATGGGGTAGAGAGCGGGGGCGGGGGTATAAAGAAAGCGTAAAAATGCGGGGGGGCTTTGGGGGGCGTCTGCGGGTAGGCGTCTCAAACCGGGTTCCGTCGTTGCCCGCAGAACAGATAGGCACCATGTCCAAGCTGCGCGGTGAGAGTTTCAGTCGCCAAAGGCCAGGATGTTCGCCTGGGTGGCGGCGTAAATGCCATCTAACAGTATCTTCGTCAGCGCCTGATCGACGAGATGCACATAGCCATATCGCCGGTCCCGCTCGGCTCCGGTGAGCGGCTCTTCAACGGGGTGCATCTTCTGGCCTTGGCCATGCCTGCGTCCAGCACGAAGCCTCAGCATGGGCTACGCATGTGGTGCTGTCTCGGCAGCGAGTACCGCTATGCCTCAGCTGCTGGTCGACTGGCTTGCGCTGACCGGTTATCAACAATGTTGAGCATGTAGAGGATCCTGTGATACGGCATTGCGCCCCGCTCCATCAAGGACCGAATGCACACAGCTCGGCATCAAGAGAAATGGCACTCCAGCGCATATAAATACTGCGCAAGCAGCTATGTTTTATATAGCGTATGCTGGCTTTCTGTGGACTCTGTACGCGCGCACTTTTTGGCCTGGCGCGGTGCATCGTCCGCTACAGGCATGGGCCATAGTCGCAGTAAAGTTGGCGGCCCGCCGTCTGGCCTATCCACGCCGTACGGATTGCCACGCGCGCGGGCGCATCACTGCCTTCGGGCATGCACCTCATTTCAAACCACTACTCTTCAAAGGAAAACCATGGCGATACAGACTCAACGGCCTACCGCCGCATTTGTGGGCGCATCCTGGATTGCGCTCCTGGTCGGGGCCGCCGTCTACATGTTTGGCCTGTCCAACGCGACCATGCAGCTGAACGAGAAGGGCTACTACCTGACCGTGCTGCTGTACGGCCTGTTTGCCGCCGTGTCCCTGCAAAAGTCGGTGCGTGATCGGATGGAAGGCATTCCTGTCACCGGCATCTACTTTGGCCTGTGCTGGCTGTCGCTGGCGATCGTGGTGGTGCTGCTGTCGGTGGGGCTTGTGAATGCCACGCTGGCGCAAAGCGAGAAGGGCTTCTATGCCATGTCCTTCCTGCTCAGCCTGTTTGGCGCGGTCGCGGTGCAGAAGAACACCCGTGACATCGCGCTGTTCAAAAGCGATGCGCCAGCTTTTGAGGCCAGCAAAGACCGTTCTTGAGCCAGGCTTTCAACGGGTGCGCTTGCACCTGGCCGCCGCGACCGTTAGCCATGCACCGGTAGCGCGTTCAGCGGAATGCGCAGATAGGCCACACCGTTGTCGTCCGCTGGCGGCATATGGCCCGCGCGCACGTTGACCTGGATGGACGGCAGGATCAGCGTGGGCACGTCCAGTGTGGCGTCGCGGGCGGTACGCATGGCGACGAATTCGGCTTCGGAGATGCCGTCGCGCACATGGATGTTGTGGGCGCGCTGCGCGGCCACCGTGGTCTGCCATGCGGGCGCACGGCTGCTGGGCGGGTAGTCGTGGCACACGTACACCGTGGTGTCGGGCGGCAGGGCCAGCAGGCGGTGGATGGAGGCGTAGAGCTGGTGCGCGTCACCGCCGGGGAAGTCGGCGCGGGCCGTGCCTACGTCGGGCATGAACAGGGTGTCACCCACGAACACCGCGCCGTCTACGTCACCGTCGATGTAGTACGCCATGTCGGCCGGGGTGTGGCCAGGCACCAACAGGGCGGTGGCCTCAATCTCACCGATATGGAATCTTTCGCCATCGCGGAACAGGTGGTCGAACTGGCTGCCGTCGGGCAGGAAGTTGCGCTCCAGGTTGAACAGTTTTTTGAACGTGGCCTGCACGCCGCGGATGCGCTCGCCAATGGCGATGCGGCCGCCCAACTTGTTTTGCAGGTAGCGCGCGCCGGACAAGTGGTCGGCATGGGCATGGGTTTCCAGAATCCAGTCCAGTTGCAGGCCGTGTGCCTGCACATAGGCGACTAGCCGGTCGGCTGACGTGGTGGAGGTATGGCCGGACTTGAAGTCGTAGTCCAGCACCGGGTCGATGGCGGCGGCGCGGCGGGTGGTGGGGCACCAGGCGACGTACGACACGGTCCAGGTGGCGGGATCGAAAAAGCCTTCGGTATGCAAGCGGGTGGTCATGACTGGGTTCTACAGTTGTTTGATAAATATTATATAAATTTGTATAATAAAACAAGAGCCACTTTCGATATCTAGCCATGACACAAGCCTCCGATGCCATCGAACCCGCCGTGCTGCGCGGTGCCGCCTACCGTGCGGTGGCCGCCATGAAGGTGCTGGCCAATGAAGACCGTTTGCTGCTGTTGTGCCAGCTGTCGCAAGGCGAGATGTGCGTGGGTGACCTGGAGCAGCGGTTGGATATCCGCCAGCCCACCTTGTCGCAGCAACTGGGCGTGCTGCGCAATGAGGGCGTGATCGCCCCGCGCCGTGAGGGCAAGAACATCTACTACAGCGTGGCCGACCCCGCGATGCTGGAAATCCTGGCGGTGCTGTACCGCCTGTACTGCCCCAAGGAGGCGTGATGACCCTGGACTGGAACCATTTCACCCCGCTGGCTGCGCTGGTGGGCGGCGCGTTGATCGGCCTGGCCGCAGCGCTGTTTGTGCTGCTGAACGGGCGCATTGCCGGCATCAGTGGTGTGCTGGGCGGTCTGCTGGTGCCCACGCGGGGTGATGTCGCTTGGCGGCTGGCTTTTGTGTTGGGCCTGGTGGGCGCACCCCTGGTGTACCGGCTGTTCGCCGTGCTGCCCACGCCGCAGATCGACGCGGGCTACGGAGCCTTGTTGCTGGCCGGTCTGCTGGTGGGTATCGGCACGCGCTATGGCGCGGGCTGCACCAGCGGGCACGGCGTGTGCGGTCTGTCGCGCTTGTCGCCGCGTTCTCTGGTGGCGACGGCGGCCTTCATGGTTGCGGGCTTTGCCACGGTGTTCGTGGTGCGCCACGTTTTAGGCTGGTAAGGAGTTGGCCATGGTGTTTATCTCTGCATTGCTGTCGGGCCTGGTGTTTGGCCTGGGCCTGATCGTTTCCGGCATGGCCAACCCGGCCAAGGTGCTGGGTTTTCTGGACCTGGCCGGCCTGTGGGACCCGTCGCTGGCGTTCGTGATGGGTGGTGCCATCGCCGTGGGGGCCGTGGCCTTTGCGGTTGCCAAGCGGCGCAGCGCGTCGCTGCTGGGTGCCCCCATGCGCCTGCCCAGCGCCCGCCACATCGATCGCCGCCTGGTGCTGGGCAGTCTGCTGTTTGGCGTGGGCTGGGGGGTAGCGGGCTTCTGCCCGGGCCCGGCCTTGGTCGGCGTGGGTATGGGCCTGGCCAAGGCCATGGCGTTCGTGGCGGCCATGCTGGTGGGTATGGGCTTGTTTGAGTGGCTGGAACGGCGTTCAGCCAAGCAGCCATGACCGATAACGCAAGCTGGCTGGCCGCGCTCACTACCGTGCTGATTCTGGTGGGCTATGAGGTGGCATTGGCGCAGGCCCAGCGGCGCTACCCCGAGCGCCTGGCCCGCAGCGCCCATGCTGCGCTGCGCGAGGAGTGGTTTGCGGCGGTGTCCGCGCTCAGCGGCTCAGAGCTGCTGGCGGTGCAGACGCTGCGCAATTCGCTGATGTCGGCCACCATGGTGGCCTCTACCTCCGCGCTGGGGCTGATGGGCACCGCCACGCTGGCCGTGCCGGCCCTGCACACCAGCATCGACGCCGCAGCCGACTGGCCCATTTTTACTGCCCGGCTGGCGCTGGAGTTGCTTTTGCTGGCCGTGCTGCTGGCGTCGCTGGTGGCGTCGGTCACGGCGGTGCGCTACTACCACCATGCCAGCTTTATTTGCGCCATGCCCGTCGGCTCTGCTACCCGCGAGCGCTGGCACACAGTGGGCAGCGTCTACGTGCGTCGGGCCGGCATTTTGTACAGCTGGGGACTGAAACAGCTGATCCTGGTTGTACCCATTCTGGCTTCCATCCTGCACCCCGCGGCTGGCCCCGCAGCGGCCGTGTTGGTGGTCGCGGCGCTGGTAGGTTTTGACAGGTTCGGACTACGGAGTGCATGGGCGGGCGGCTAGATCTGTGCCGCATAAACTGGGGTTTTGACCACGCCACGCCCGATGCCCTCCAACCGCCTTCCTCCGAACTGGATCCGCAACCGCCATTTGCCCTTGGCCGTGGGTGTCGTCAGCGGGGCCCTGGCTGCCGCGTTGGCCTGGCTGGTGATCAATATCTCGCACCACAAGGCGCAGGCCGAAATTGCCGTGCAGGCGCAAAGCCACTTGCTGCAGATACGCGACCGCATGGACCGGCAGCTGCAGAGCACCCTGTCCGTACCGGAAACGGTGGCTGCTTTTGTGGCCGCACAGGGGCGTATGCCGCCGGACATTTTTGCCACGGTGGTGGGGCGTCTGCTGGAGCACCAGCGCAATATCCGCAACCTGGCACTGGCGCCAGACAATGTCATTGCCGACATCTATCCGCGCCTGGGCAACGAGAAGGCCCTGGGCCTGCGCTACATGGACAACCCGCAGCAGCGCGGCGCGGTGGAGCGCGCCATCCAGACCCGCCGCACCGTGGTGGCTGGGCCGATACAGCTGGTGCAGGGCGGGCTGGGCATTACCAGCCGCACACCGGTGTTCCTGGCGCCGGTGCTGGACGGCAAGCACAACCCCGAGCCCGCCTACTGGGGCATTGTGTCGCTGACGGTAAATGCCGACATCTTGTTCGCCGACGTGGGCTTGACCACCGAGCAAATGGGCTTTCAGGTGGCGGCGCGGGGCCGAGATGCCACCGGTGCCGGTGGCGCGGTGTTTTTGGGGCGCGCCGAGCTGTTCAATGAAAACCCGGCTACGCTGGAGGTACCCCTGCCCGGTGGCGGTAGCTGGCTATTGGGGGCTGTGCCCACCGGCGGCTGGCGTGCTGCGGGCAGCGCCCCAACGCTGGTGGTTTGGCTGTCATACGCTTTTGCTGTGCTGCTGGGCTTATTGAGTGCGCGCCTGATGCGTGCGCACCAGCAGGTGCTGGCACTGGCTAGCCACGACCGCCTGACCGGCCTGCCCAACCGCCGCTTGTTTGAAGACCGCCTGTCGCAGGCGGTGCTGACGGCGCACCGTGACCACCGTCCAGGGGCTTTGCTGTTGATCGACCTGGATGGCTTCAAGCCCGTCAACGACAGCCTGGGACACCGCAGTGGCGACCAGGTGCTGGTGCGTGTGGGGCAACGCTTGCAGGGCCTGGCCCGCGCCAATGACACGGCGGCCGGGATTGGTGGTGACGAGTTTGCCTTGGTGCTGAATGCCGTGGCTTCACCCGAGGCTGCGATGGAGGTGGCCCACAAGGTGTTGCAAACCATGCTGACCCCGGTGGGGCTGGACAACGGCGAGCACGTGTCCATGGGCGCCAGCATCGGTGTTGCGATGTTCCTGGGCGGCACGGTGGAGAGCCTGCCCAATCTGATGGACCGCGCCGACCAGGCCTTGTATGAGAGCAAACGCAATGGCAAGGGCAAGGCCAGCATGGCGCCCTTGGCGGTGCGCGACGCAGCCGTGTTGGCGATTTAGAAGTCCGTGCCTTTTGGGTCTCCAGTACAGGAAATACCTGCGCTGAGAGCTATTATTTCAATAGCAATCTGATTTTCAGCGCTGCGCCAGCGCCAGCCGCGCCGCCATGCCCAGGAACACCGTGCCCGCCATCCGGTTCAGCCAGCGCTGGGCTGATTCGGAGCCGCGCAGCCGGCTGCTGACCGTGGCGGCGAAGTAGGTGATGGTGCCAAACGCGATCAGCGTGGTCAGGATGAAGATGCCGCCCAAGGCGCACAGCTGCAGCGCTACTGCGCCGCGTTCGGCGTGCACAAATTGCGGCAGCAGGGCCAGAAAGAAGAACACGATCTTGGGGTTGGTCAGATTCATGATCCAGCCGCGCAAAAATATGCGGCGCATGCTGGGCTGCTGGTCCACGCTGGATGCCAGCGCGCCTACCGGCGCGCGGAATGCCTGCCAGGCCAGGTACACCAGATAGGCCGCGCCCACCACCTTGAGCACGGTGAAGGCCGTGGCCGACGCGGCGAACACGGCTGCCAGACCAAAGGCTACCGCCAGGGTGTGCACCACCAGGCCGGCGCACAGACCCAGCGTGACCACAAAGCCCGCCTTGCGGCCCTGGGTGGCGGACTGCATCAGCACAAAAATATTGTCCGGCCCGGGGGTGAAGCCCAGCAGCAGCGACAGGGTGAAGAAAGCGATACAGGTATCCAGTGTCAGCATGTGGGCCTCACAACTGCAAGAGAAATAGGCTGCCGGCGCAGGCAATATCTGCGTCGGCAGCTATGTTTTTAATAGTGGCTGGGTCAGCCCTTTTTGCCACCAAAGGCGAGCAACAGGCCACCCACTACGATGGCGCCCACGCCGGCCCAGACCGGGACATTGATGGTTTCCTTCTCTTTCACCGACAGCTCCAGCGGGCCGATTTTGACGGCGGTAGTGTCCTTGGTGTAGCTGAAGCTGCCGTACACCAGGGCCAGGGTGCCGGCGGCGATGAGGACAATGGCAAACAGTTTGACTGCGTTCATGGAGGGACTTTCTGGAGGGTGGCAATGCGGGCTTGGAGAGCCCGCGCTAGATGCCATTTTGCGCCATGCGGCGTGGGTGCTGGCTCAGGCTTCGGCGCGTTGCATCCAGCGTTCGCGCCAGAGCATGAAATCGGCCACCGGCACGGGGCGGCTCATGTGGTAGCCCTGGGCCTCGTCGCAGCCCTGCTCGCGTAGCAGGTCCCAGATGGCGGCGTTTTCCACGCCCTCGGCGACCACGGTCAGGCCCATGTTGTGGGCCAGGTCGATGGTGGAGCGCACGATCTTGGCGTCATCTACCTCGCGCTCCATGGCCATCACAAAGGACTTGTCGATCTTCAACTCGTCCACCGGCAGGCGCTTCAGGTAGGCCAGGGACGAGTAGCCGGTGCCGAAGTCGTCGATGGACAGCTTGAAGCCCCGGTCGGACAGGCGTTTGAGCGTGCTTTCGGCGCGCAGCGGATCGTCCATGATGGCGCTTTCGGTGATCTCCAGGCAGAAGCCTTCGGGCGCCACGCCGTGTTTGGACAGCAGGGCCTCCAGCCGGGCCGGAAAGTCCAGGTCCAGCAGGTCGCGGGTTGACAGGTTGACGGCGATGCGCAGCGGCTGGTTGGGCAGCTGCAGCTGGGCCCATTGGCGGGCGGCTTCATTGAACATCCACAGCGTCAGCTGGCGCACAAAGCCGGTCTGCTCGCAAAAAGGAATGAAGCTGTCCGGCGGCACCAGGCCGCGTTGCGGATGCTGCCAGCGCACCAGGGCTTCGGCGGCCACTACCCGGCCGGTGGCCAGGGAAATCTTGGGCTGCAGGAACAGCCGCAGCTCGTTGTGTTCCACCGCGTGGCGCAGCTCGGACAGCAGCGACAGGGTTTGCTTGCTGCTGGAGTCCAGCGCCGGGTCGTACAGCTGGGTCACGGTGGTCTTGCGCTTGGCCGCGTACATGGCGACTTCGGCCCGGCCCAGCAGGGTGTCTACGTCGGTGGCGTGCTGGGGCCAGCAGGCCACGCCCAGGCTGGCGCTGAGGTCCACCGTGTGCTCGTCGTAGGTCAGCGGAGCTTCGAACGAGGTGCCAATTGCCTGCGCCACCACCATGGCACTGGCGGCATTGGCCTGGGGCAGCAGCACGGCAAATTCGTCGCCGCCCAGGCGGGCCACCAGCACCTGCTCGCCCATGCGTAGCAGCAGGCGCTCGGCTACGGCCACCAGCAGGCGATCGCCCACGGCGTAGCCCAGGATGTCGTTGACGTGTTTGAAGCGGTCCAGGTTCAGCGTGATGACGGCCAGGGACTGCGTGTTGCTGCCGCTGGGGCTGCGCTGGGCAATGATGTCCTGGATTTCGGTGCGGAAGCGCACCCGGTTGGGCAGGCGCGTCAGCCGGTCCCAGTAGGCCAGCTGCTGGATCTCGTTGCGGTTGATGGAGATGCTCTTGCGCATGCGGTCAAACGCGTTCGCCAGGTCGCCGATCTCATCGCGCCGCTCGGTGTAGAGCATGCGCTGTTCGTAGTTGCCGCGGCCCAGGCGGTCCGCACCTTCGACCAGGGAACGCAATGGCGTGGTCACGCGGCGCGCAGCCCAGGTGCTGCCCAGGCCGAACAGGACCACACCCAGCAGGCTAATGACCAGCAGCACCAGCTGCACCTTCTGGAACGGGGCGACCACCTCGCTCAGCGAGCGCAGCAGCAGCACCTGCACATTGCCCGTCACTGCATGCAGATTGACGTGCCGGATGACCAGGGTGTCGCCGTCGTCCTGCAGCTCGCTTGCGCTGACACCCGTGGTCTGCAGGGTTTGCAGCACCGTAGGCGACAGGGTGGAAATGCCGACCTGGACGGCTTGGCCGTGGGCTTGCGTCAGCATGGCCAGATGCAGGCCGGACAGCGCCAGCATGTCGTTGGCCAGCGACTGGTCGATGGGGAAGCCCATCAGTACCCAGCCAATCACCAGCGGGGCACGCAGCGGCACCATCACGAACTGGTAGGCCGTGTTGCCTACCAGCGCCACGGTGCCCCCCGATTCGCTGCGTGACAGTGGCGTGGCGATCTGGGCCAGCACATCGCTCAGGGCCGGGGTGTCTGGCGTGTAGTTGGTGGCGCGCAGCGCCAGCTGGTTGTCCAGCAGCGCCGATACCGTGGCGCCGATGCGGGCGCCCTGGTTGTCCAGGGCCGAGCGAATGGTTTCTACGTCATCGGAGTTGACGGCGGCGCGAAAGCCGAAGTCTCCGGCCAGCAGGCCCGCGCCCTGGCGCAGTTTTTCAGCGTTCTGGTCCAGCAGGCGACGCCATACGCGTTCGCCCAGCTGGAGTTCGTTGGCAATCTGGCTGCGGGCATTGTGCTCAATGCTGGCGCGCACGACCAGCAGACCGGCAGCTTGCACTACCAGCAGCAATACCAGCGACATCATCACGATGCGGGTGGACAGGCGCCAACCGCC
Source organism: Rhodoferax sp. GW821-FHT10B06 (assembly GCF_059415605.1). Taxonomy (NCBI): domain Bacteria; kingdom Pseudomonadati; phylum Pseudomonadota; class Betaproteobacteria; order Burkholderiales; family Comamonadaceae; genus Rhodoferax; species Rhodoferax sp. GW821-FHT10B06. The sequence continues at coordinate 334,772 of NZ_JBWKNO010000005.1, forward strand.
TATGTCTGGCCACCAGGTCCAGCGTCGCTTCATGGAACCAGTCCTGGCACACGCACGCTCAGGTTGCCACCGGCGGCAGCTAGCGCCAGGGGCTGGTCCAGCGCGGGCGCGCCCACGGGCAGGTTGGCATGCCAGATGCGCAGGCGGTAGTTGCCAGGCGGAATGTTGTCGAGCTGGAACTTGCCAGCCGCACCGCTGCGGCCGAAATAGGGCGTCTCCACCACCACGATCCAGGCCACCATCTTGTCGTGGATATTGCAGCCCAGCACGGCGATGCCGGGCTTGTCGAAGACCACCGGGTTGGCGGTGGTGCCCGCATACAGCTTGAGCTCAAAGGTCTTGGTGGGCGAGAACGAGTACACCTGGTGGCGTACCGTGTCCTGGTTGGGGAAGCTGACGGCGGTGCCCACGGTGACCACGCGGACCTGCGGGTCGAATTGCTTGTTGATCTGCGCCACTTCGACGCCCTGTAGCGGTTTGACGGCAGCCTGTGCCTCGCGCGACTCCAGGAACACCACGGCTTCGCTCAGCGGCCGCCCGGTGTCATCCTGCACTTGTACCTGCAGCTTGGCCGCCAGCGCGGGCGCAGCGGCACAAAGCAGGGAGCCGAACAGCAAAGGTAAGCGCATGTTGGTGATCTTGGTGGAGGTGCGCTGGGCAGAACGCTGTGGGATATTAATACGTAATACGCGCGGTGCTTGGCGGGCTGGCGCGGCTTCAGCTTCAAATACTTGCCATCAGATAGTGCGCGCCGGGAATGGGGTTGTGGTAGTACGGGGGAATGCCCTGAAAGCCCAGGTCTTCGTACAAGGTGCGGGCGGCCTCCATGTCGTCCAGTGTGTCCAGTAGCACATAGCTGTAGCCAATCGAGCGTGCGCTGTCCAGGGTGGCCTCGACCAGTTGGCGTCCCAGGCCGAAGCCTCGGAAGGCCTTGCGCACAAACAGGCGCTTCATTTCGCAGGCATTGGCATAGTCCACATTGTCCAGTGGGCGCAGGGCACAGCAGCCGGCGATTTCGCCGTCCACCAGGGCCAGCAGCAAGCTGCCGCGCGGCGCAGCATAGTCCCAGGGTAGCTGGGCCAGTTCTTCGTCAAAAGACTGGAAGCACAGATCGATACCCAACTGGGCCGCATATTCCTGGAAGATGCTGCGGGTGGCGTCCAGCGCACCCTCGGACGTGGGCGTCACGATCTCAATCAATGGAGTGGTCAAGGCGGGCGTTAGAGAAAAGCAACGCCGCCAGTTTAGTCCTGTGCAGTGGGCTTCCGTCCAAGAATGCGGCGTGCTATTGTTTTTGTAGCTTCCGCCGCAGTTGCTGTCTGCGCTGGAGGTGCCTCAGGCTTCTGCCAGCAGTTTTTCGATCAGGCGGTGCAGGTCGTCAAAATCAGGCTCACCCACGAAGCGTTTGACGATTTCACCGCGCTTGTTGACCAGAAAGGTGGTGGGTGTGAGCTGTATCTGACCCCAGGCGTTGGCGGCCGCACCGGTGTTGTCTATGGCCACCTGGAAGGGCAGCTTGCGGGTTTCCGCGTAATTCACCACGTAGCTGGGCGGGTCGTAGGACATGGCCACCGCCAGGGTGTCAAAGCCCTGGGTATGGTATTTGTTGTAGGTGGCGATGATCTTGGGCATTTCACCCACGCAGGTGACGCAGCTGGTGGCCCAGAAGTTCACCAGGGTGACCCGGCCCTTGAGGTCGGCGGTGGTCTTCTGGCTGCCGTCCAGCAGCACATAGGTGGCCATGGGCGCCGCATTGCTGCTGCCTGCAGTCAGATAATAGGCCCCTGAACCTGCGGCCAGAATGGCTGCGATACCGGCTATGTAGATGGCTTTTTTCATTTCAAGGGGACCCTATGGAACGCCGCGATTTTAATTCCGCTTCACTTTCTGCGCTGGCCATGCTGCTTTGGGGCACGGCGCAGCAGGTGCATGCCCTGTCGCTGTCCGACCTGAGTGACAAAGAGGCTTCCCAGGGACTGAAGGCCGCACTGGAGAAGTCCGCTGTAGCGGCCGTTGGCTTGCTGGGCCGCACCGATGGATTCCTGGGCAATGAAAAAGTTCGCATTCCCCTACCTGGTTTTTTGGATGACGCCGCCAAATGGCTGAAAAAGCTGGGCCAGGGCCAGCGCGTGGACGAGCTTGTCACCGCCATGAACCGCGCCGCCGAGGCCGCCGTGCCCCTGGCCAAGGACCAGTTGGTCAGCGCAGTGAAGAGTATGAGCTTTACCGATGCCAAGAACATCCTGAGCGGCGGCGACACCGCCATGACCACATTTTTCGCCGAGAAAACCCGTGAGCCGCTGTTTGGCAAGTTTCTGCCGGTGGTCACCCAGGCCACAGAGCGCGTGGGCGCCGCCGAGAAATACAACCAGCTGGCTGGCAAGGCCGTGGGCCTGGGTCTGCTGAAGCAGGAGGATGCCTCCATCCAGCAGTACATCACCCGCAAAACCCTGGACGGTCTGTACGTGATGATTGGCGAGCAGGAAAAGAACATCCGTCAGGACCCTGTGGGTACCGGCAGTGCGCTGTTGAAAAAGGTGTTTGGCGCTTCCTGAATGCGCTGTTTGCCCGTGTTTGTGCTGGCCCTGGCGGCCTGCAGCCCCACGCTGAACTGGCGCAGCGTGCGATCTGACCAGCATGCCTTGCAGATGCTGCTGCCCTGCAAACCCGACAAAGGCAGCCGCGAGGTGCCCATGGCCGGCACTAGCGTGTCGCTGGACATGCAAGGCTGCGAGGCCGGTGGCGCCACCTTTGCCGTCTCCCATGTACGCTTGGCCGATCCGTCGCGGGCCGATGAGGCCCTGGCCGGCTGGAAGAGCGCCGCGCTGGCGAATTGGCACGCCAGCGCGGTGCAGGAGCAGCCGTTTGCCCTGCCTGGCAGTGCGCCCCAGCCCGTTGGCTTGCGCTTGCAGGCCCAAGGCCAGCGGGTGGACGGCCGTATCTTTAGCGCCCAGGCTGTGTGGTTTGCCCGTAGCAGCCCAGCCGGCGTGGACCTGTTCCACGCGCTGGTACTGGCCGACCAGCCGGATACCGCCGTAGCCGATACTTTTTTCGCCGGATTGAAACTTGAATGAGCCAAACCGGCTCAGACCATAATAAAGCGCTATGAACAGCATCCTCATCATCGCCCACGCTCCGTTGGCCCATGCCTTGCGCGAATGCGCGTTGCACGTGTTCCCCGACTGCGCGGAGGGCGTGGTAGCGCTGGACGTACAGCCCCATACATCTCCCGAAGAGACCTTCTCCATGGCGCGCATCGCCATGGAGCAGATGCGTTCTTCCCATTTTTTGGTGCTGACCGACGTGTTCGGTGCCACGCCCTGCAATGTGGCGCAGAAGCTGGTGGATGGCGTCAAGTCCAAGCTCATCACTGGCGTCAACCTGCCCATGCTGCTGCGCACTGTCAGCTATCGCCATGAATCGCTGGAGGCCCTGGTGTCCCGTGCGCTGATTGGCGGTTCGCAGGGCATCATGCAAGTCGCCATCACCGCACCCCAGAACCAAGCCCGCAAGAAGCATGATCAAAGCCACTACGACCATCAGCAATAAATTGGGCCTGCATGCCCGCGCGTCCGCCAAGCTCACCAAGCTGGCGGGCAGTTTTCCCTGCGAGGTCTGGATCGCCCGGGGCGAACGCCGCGTGAACGCCAAGAGCATCATGGGCGTGATGATGCTGGCCGCAGGCATAGGCTCCACCGTGGTCATCGACACCGACGGCCCGCAAGAGCAAGAAGCCATGGACGCGCTGTTGGCGTTGATTGACGACAAGTTTGGTGAAGGACAGTAATTGACGGCATGGCCGCGTCACTTTTACTGCTGATAATTCATCCATGACTTTTTCCATCCACGGTCTTCCTGTTGCCCGCGGCATTGCCATCGGGCGTGCCGTGCTGGTGGGCTCCAGCCGGGTCGAGGTGGCGCATTACTTCATCACGCCCGACCAGGTCGAGGCCGAGATCAACCGCGTGCGCGTTGGCCGCAATGCGGTGGTGGACGAGCTACAGCGCCTGCAGCACGACATGCCCAAGGACGCGCCGCACGAGCTCGCGGCCCTGCTTGACGTGCACCTGATGCTGCTGGAAGACGAAACCCTGACCATCGGCATCAAGCACTGGATTACCGACCGCCTGTACAACGCCGAATGGGCGCTGACCACCCAGCTGGAGATCATCTCGCGCCAGTTCGACGAGATGGAGGACGAATACCTGCGCGAGCGCAAAGCCGACCTGGAGCAGGTGGTCGAGCGTATCCTGCGCTACATGAAGGGCGTGGTGTCGCCCGTTGCACCACCCGTGCCGGCGCGGCGCAAGTCTGGTGAAGGCCTGTTCCCCGACGAAAACCTGGCCGTGCCGCTGGTGTTGATCGCGCACGACCTTTCGCCGGCCGACATGCTGCAGTTCAAGCAAAGCGTGTTCGCCGGCTTTGTTACCGATGTGGGCGGCAAGACCTCGCACACCGCCATCGTGGCGCGCAGCATGGACATCCCCGCCGTGGTGGGCGCGCGCACCGCCAGCCAGCTGGTGCGCCAGGACGATTGGGTGATCATCGACGGCGACGCCGGCGTGGTCATCATCGACCCGTCCACCATCATCCTGGCCGAATACGGCTTCAAGCAGCGCCAGGGCACGCTGGAGCGCGAGCGTTTGGTGCGCCTGCGCCATACCCCGGCCATCACCCTGGACGGCCAGAAGGTCGAGCTGCTGGCCAATATCGAGATGCCCGAAGACGCTGTCGGCGCGGTGGAGGCCGGCGCCCTGGGCGTTGGCCTGTTCCGTAGCGAATTCCTGTTCATGGGGCGCCAGGGCCGCCTGCCCGACGAGGAAGAACAGTACCAGGCCTACCGCCGCGCGGTGGAGGGCATGCAGGGCATGCCGGTCACCATCCGCACGGTGGATATCGGCTCCGACAAGCCGTTGGACAAGGGCCAGAAGGAAGACACCCACCTCAACCCCGCGCTGGGCCTGCGTGCCATCCGCTGGAGCCTGGCCGATCCGGCCATGTTCCTGACCCAGTTGCGCGCTATTCTGCGGGCCGCCGTGCACGGCCAGGTGAATCTGCTGATCCCCATGCTGGCGCACGGCAGCGAGATCCGCCAGACCCTGTCGCTGTTGGATTTCGCCCGGGCCGAGCTGGACAACCGGGGCATTGCCTACGGCCCGCTCAAGCTGGGCGCCATGATCGAGATTCCGGCTGCCGCCCTGTCTCTGCCGCTATTCCTGAAGTACTTTGACTTTTTGTCGGTCGGCACCAACGACCTGATCCAGTACACCCTGGCGATCGACCGTGCCGACGAGTCGGTGGCCCACCTGTACGACCCGCTGCACCCGGCTGTGCTGCGCCTGCTGGCCGACACCATCCAGGCCTGCCATGCGCAGGGCAAGGGCGTCAGTGTCTGCGGCGAAATGGCGGGTGATGTGTCCATGACCCGGTTGCTGCTGGGCCTGGGCCTGCGCAGCTTCTCCATGCACCCGGCGCAGATTCTGGCCGTGAAGCAGGAGGTGTTGCGCGCCGACACCTCGCGCCTGGCACCCTGGGCGCTGGGCGTGCTGCAATCCGAAGAACCGTCGGAGGCCATCAACCTCCCGCTGAGCGCCCGTAGCGAAGGCGTGGAGTGGGATTCCGGCATGGGGCCGCTGAGCACCTACTGAAATCCTGGCCCGCGCCGGGTTTTGTCCCCACAAAAATCTTTCGCCATGCTAGAGTGCGATGGCGCAAATTGCTGCATTGCAACATCGCGGCGCCGTACCCCGGCACAGGGGCGGCCTGTGCCCTGACCGGGTGGTGTGACCGTCCCGGCTGTGGCCTGAAATTTGCCGACTTCGGTCCGTAACGGCGGGAGGTAAGCAGATATGGTCGTCAGCTTAAATTCACAGATAGTCCAGCTCGGGGACTACGCGGTGCAGAAAGGGCAGAGCTCGGTTTCTGGCCTGTCGTCCGGGGCTTTCATGACGGTGCAGCTGCACCTGGCGCATTCGGCCAGCTTTTGCGGCGCGGGCATTATTGCGGGCGGGCCGTTTCGCTGTGTCGAGTCTTACCACGCGCCGGCCACGCTGGACGAAGACGCTTTTGCGCAGAACGCGCTCTACATCTGCATGAACCCGCTGCTGCCCAATGCCGGGCCGAACCCGGCGCTGCTGGCCCAGCTGGCGCGCGAAACCGCTTCGGCCAACCAGATTGACGCCATAGACAACCTGGCCGACGACAAGGTCTACCTGTTCACAGGCAAGGCCGACACCGTGGTGTATTCCGACGTGGTGGAGCGCACCCGCCGCTTCTACGAGTTGCTGGGCGTGAAGCCCGCGCAGATCTTCTACGACAACAGCCTGGACGCCGGCCACTCCATCCTGACCGACAACCCCGAAGACTCGGTGCTGCATACCAACCAGCCGCCCTACATCAACAACGGCGGCTTCATGCAGTCGCACCACATCCTGCAGCATATCTACGGCCCGCTGAACCCGCCGGCCGAACAGCTGACCGGGCGTATGTTGCGCTTTGACCAGACCGAATTTTTTGGCAAGCAGAAGCGCGCCAGTATGAGCGACTTTGGCTATGCCTACATGCCCAAGGCGGTGGAAGAGGGTGCGCCGGCCCGCGTGCATATTGCCCTGCATGGCTGCAAGCAGGGCTACAACTACGTGGACTATGTTTACGGCCGGGCCGACATCAGCAACCAGCCGCCCTACGGCAACCGCTACTTCACCACCACCGGCTACAACCACATGGCCGATAGCAACAACATCATCGTGCTCTACCCCCAGGCCGAGGGCCGTGACGACGGTGAAACGCAGAACCCTGAGGGCTGTTGGGACTGGTGGGGCTACTCCAGCCCCGACGCACAAAAGCCCGACTACTACTCGCGCGAGGCCATCCAGATCAAGGCCATCCACAGCATGCTTAGCCGCCTGGGCGGCTAAGTCACGGTCTATACCCACACACCAGGAGCCCACCATGCCCAAGAAAGCCGATTCTTCCACTGCCGCCAGCAACACCACCAACGCTGTTGCCCTGGTGCCAGCACCTGCCACACCTTCTGCAGCCGCGCTTACGCCGGTCACTGCCATCACCGAGGTCGTGCCCATCGCCATGGCCCAGACCGCCCATGCGACCCGAGCCGCCACCCCGGGACCGGTGCAGCATATGCAGACCTTCCAGATCCTGATGGGCCAGTGGTTTGCCCGCATCAGTGGCAATGCGGCCAGTACCGCGGCGCTGCTGCCCCAGGCCTGGAGCACCGACATCTGGCAGGAGATGGGTCAGATGCAGGCGGCCGTGCTGCGCCGCCTGCAACAGCAGCAACAGGCCTGGGTGGTTGGCTGCACCGGCCTGGCCAAGGAGTACCAGGAGGGCAAGCGCGCCAATACCATGTCCAAGCTGGTCGAGCAGCAGTACAACCTGGCCGCCCAGTTCGGCCAACTGCTCAGCCAGCAGGCCACCAACCTGGTGGGCCTGCAGGAAAACATCGAGGTGGACTACGGCTACTGGGTATCGCAGAAGCTCTGGCGCTAGCCTGCGGAATTTAAGAGAAATCGGGCTCTGGCGCACGTATTACCTGCGCGGGAAGCTCCTAATTTTGTAGCGACTACGGTTTAGGGATGCGGATGCGGCTGATCATCAGCGAGCCCGACACGGCAAACATCAGCACCAGCGGGTGGAAGTGGAAGCCGCCCAGCTCCATGCTGCCGAACCACAGGTTCTCGCGCAGCGCACCCGACCAGGCGGCCAGTGCCATCACAAATACCGGCACGATGGAGGTGGGAATGGGCGTGCCCTCGAAGTACTTCACCTTGTCGCCGCCGTCAGACAGCATTTCCGCCGTGACGTTGAAGCGGGCCAGGCGCGACACTCCGCAGGCCACGAAGAAGGCCAGCACGATGCGGTCGTACAGGCCTTGCATGCCGCAGCCGTAGGCAATGATGGCGGGGGCCACGCCGAAGGAGATCACGTCGGCCAGCGAGTCCAGCTCGCGGCCCATGATGGAGGTCTTTTGCCGCCAGCGGGCGATCTTGCCGTCCAGCACGTCGAACACAAAGGCCGCCAGCACCAGCCAGCAGGCAAAGTACACATGCCGCACGTCGCGTATCTCCAGGTAGGTCATGATGGAGAACAGCGCGCCCACCCCGCACACGGCGTTTGCCAGCGTGAACCAATCGGCCAAGTGGAATTCGCGGATCATCGAAAACGGCTTGGGCGGTGTACCGGGTGTCATGGGATATCAATTCCTTTGCGTGCAAGTAGGTGGTCAACCCGCCAAGGATAGCGGCTGTGGCTGCGCTAGGCCACCTGCGCCGCAGTCCGGTCGTCGGGGATTTATAGGAAATAGGCCGCTGGCGCAGGTAATACCTGCGGTGGCAGCTCTTATTTCGATAGCGGTTTCAGCAGCTCCTGCAGATCATCCTCCGAGAACAGCGGCTCTTTGCGGGCCTGGGCGCCGCTGTACATGCTCTCGGCCAGTGCGGCCTTGCGGTCCTGCAGGGCCAGTATGCGTTCTTCGATGGTGCCCTGGGCCACCAGTTTCACCACCCACACGCTGTGCGTCTGGCCGATGCGGTGGGCGCGGTCGGTAGCCTGGGCCTCCACCGCCGGGTTCCACCAGGGGTCGTAATGGATCACCGTGTCGGCCTGCGGCAGGTTCAGGCCCACGCCGCCGGCCTTCAGGCTGATCAGGAACAGCGGCACGGCGCCGCTGGTGAACTGCTCAATGATCTCGTCGCGTTTTTGCGACTGGCCGGTGAGTTTGACCCAGGCAATGCCGCGTTTTTTCAGCTCGACCTCGATGCGCGCCAGCATGCTGGTGAACTGCGAGAACAGCAGTACCCGGCGGCCCTCGGCCAGCATCTCGGGCAGGACTTCCATCAGTTGCTCCAGCTTGGCCGACTGCTGCATGTTTTGCGCCGCTTCCAGCGGTAGCAGCCGCGGGTCGCAGCAGACCTGGCGCAGCTTGAGCAGGGCGTCGAGGATGGTGATGTGTGACTTGGCCAGGCCCTTGCCGCTGAGGGCTTCGCGCACGGCTTTCTCGGTGCTCAGGCGTATGGTTTCGTACAGGTCGGCCTGGGCGCCGGCCAGCTCCACGCGCAGCACGGTTTCCACCTTGGGCGGCAGCTCGTGCGCCACCAGGGCCTTGGTCCGGCGCAGCATGAAGGGCGTGATGCGCCGGCGCAGCTGGGCCAGGCGCTCGCTGTCGCCGGCCTTCTCGATGGGCGCGCGAAACAGGGTGTTGAACTGCGCCTGGCTGCCCAGAAATCCGGGCATCAGAAAGTGGAACAGGCTCCAGATCTCGCCCAGGTGGTTTTCCATGGGCGTGCCGCTCAGCGCCAGTCGGTGCTGGGTGTTGAGCTCGCCCACCACCTGCGCGGCCTGGGTGCTGGCGTTCTTGATGTTCTGGGCTTCGTCCAGCACCACCGTGTGCCAGGGGGCTTGCAGCCAACCGTCGCGGTCGCGCTGCAGCAGCGAATACGGGGCAATCACCACGTCGTGGGCGTGCGTGGTGTCGGCCACCTCGTGGCGGTCGGCGCCGTGCAGCACCAGGGTGCGTAGGCCGGGGCAGAAGCGCTGGGCCTCGCGCTGCCAGTTGCCCATCAGGCTCACCGGGGCAATGATCAGCGCCGGGTTGCTCAGCCGGCCGGCGTCTTTTTCGACCTGGATGTGGGCCAGGGTCTGCAGCGTCTTGCCCAGGCCCATGTCGTCGGCCAGGATGCCGTTCAACCCGGCACGGCGCAGAAACTGCAGCCAGTTCAGGCCCTGCTGCTGGTAGGGCCGCAGGCTGGCCTGCACGCTGGCGGGCAGGGCCACTTCGGGCAGGGCTTGCTGGCCGGCGAGCTGGGCTACCAGCTCCTGCAGGGCCTGGGCTCCGCTCCATACCGCGCCCTGGCCGAGTGCTGCACCGGCACGCAGCGCCTCCATGCGGCTCAGGCGCAGGCTGTCGCCGCCCAGGTCGTGCTGGCGGCTGCCCGCCAGTTCCAGCAGGGCCGAGAGCCAGGGGCGCAGCGGTTCGGTGGGCACGCGGATGAAGGCCTCGCCCTCGGGCTGGCGCAAAAAGACATGGGGCGGCAGCACGCGCTCGCCGCTGTGCGCATCCACCGGGGCATTGGCCAGCTGCGCCAGCAGGCTGGGCAGCCAGGGCAGGATGTTGTGCCGCTGGCCGTTGATTTCCATGCCCAGCGACAGGTCGAACCAGGGCGATGCCTCAGGGTCGGCTGCGCCCTGGGGTTGCATTTCCACCTGCAGCACATCGGCGCGCTGCAGCCAGTGCTGCAGGGCGTCGTCCTGGCTGACCTGGAAGCCGGCTGTGCGGAAGACGGCAAAGTCGGTATCGGCCCAGTCCAGCCAGGGTTGTTGCGACATGCGACCCGGAATGCGGTAGCCCTCCGTGGGTGAGCCCAGCAGGCCCAGGCGATCTAGCTGACCCCGCAGCTCAGCTTCGGTGTCCAGGTCACGGAAGAGCAAGGTGCGGGTGCTGCCGTTTTGCACCAGTACCGTGTGTTCGTAGTGGTCCCAACTGCCGCGTAGGCCCGCATAGTCGAAGCTCAGCTGCGCCCGTAGCAGGCCCTCGGTAGCCTCATTCTTGGGGCTGACAGGTGATATGTGCAGATGGCCGACGGGCTTCACGCCTTGCGCCGTGGGCAGGGGTGTCAAGGTGGGCGGCATGGCCACGGCGGCCAGGCGGCGCAACAGCGGTGCCTGCAGCGGCTGCAGGGCGGACTGTGGCACGGGTGGCGCATTCAACAGCAGGGGCAACTGGGCGGCGGGTATGCCCTGGGTCTGTGCCAGGCCACAGGCACCCTGGGCCAGGTCCAGGTACAGCGGCGGGTGGTTGGCGTAGATCTGCGCAGTGTCCTGGCCGCCGTCTAGCCTGGCGCGCAGGTTCCAGAACGGCTCATCGGCCTTGCTGTCCTTGCTGGCCTGCCATTCCCAGGCCATGTCGCGCGGCGGGCTCCATTGCAGGGTTTTGCCCAGAAAGCCGCCGTCGGCCAGCGCAAACAGCCGCCCGGTGGCGGAGGCCAGCTGCAGCGCCAGCAGGCCGGCCGCACCAGCCACCACGGCGCTGATGCCGTAGGACGGGCTGGGCGAGGCTACGCTCTGGCCCTTCAGCAGTAGCAGCAGTTCCTGGTCTTGCGGGCTGGCGTCGTCCCACATGGGGTGGCCGGGCGTGGGCAGGGTGGAGACGCTCTTGGGCTTGCTCCAGTCGCCGTTCTTCTTGGGCCGGGACTTGTGCAGCTGCAGCTCCAGCATGCCCGCCAGATGCGCGCCGGGGCTGGGGCTCAGCACATAGACAAAGCTCTCCCACAGCTCGGTATGGGCGGCCGAGGGGCCGCGTTCCAGCGCATCGAACTGGGCCAGCCAGTGGCCCACCTTGGCCTGCGCCGCAGCGCGGCTGCGCTCGGCTGCGGCCTGGCGGGCGGCGGCCAACTCCGCCTCGGTCGGCGGTTTGGCAGGCGGCGGGGTGTTGCTGGTCTGGGTGCGGTAGGCGGCCTTCAGCGATAGCGCGACCGCGTGCTTGCAGTCAACGCCCACCGGGCAGCTGCAGTCGGCGTCCCAGTGCGTCAGCATGCCGTGCACATTGATGTGCAGGCGGATGTTTTGCGTGTACGGGCTGCGTTCGCTGCCCTGTACCGTGCCGCTGAGCTGCCAGCGTCCGTTGTCGATGGCGCGGACTTCCATGTCCAGCACCTTCTGGCCCCGGTACAGGGTCAGGCCCCGCTCCAGCACCGCGCTGGAGACGAAGTTGCCCAGGTTTCTAGGGTTGAACCATAGGCCCCCGACAGTTGCCATTTATTGCTGGGCTGCCAATGCGTGTTCGGCTTGTTGGTCGGCGTGGTAGCTGGAGCGCACCATGGCGCCCACGGCGGCGTGGCTGAAACCCATGGCGTAGGCCTTTTCCTCGAACATCTTGAAGGTGTCGGGGTGCACGTAGCGCTTCACCGGCAGGTGGCTGTTGCTGGGCGACAGGTACTGGCCGATGGTCAGCATGTCGATGTTGTGGTCGCGCATGTCCTGCATCACCTGCAGGATTTCTTCGTCGGTCTCGCCCAGGCCGACCATGATGCCGCTCTTGGTGGGCACGTTGGGGTGCAGGGCCTTGAATTTTTTGAGCAGGTTCAGGCTGAACTGGTAGTCGGAGCCGGGGCGGGCTTCCTTGTACAGGCGCGGCGCGGTTTCCAGGTTGTGGTTCATCACGTCCGGCGGGGCCAGCTTCAAAATTTCCAGGGCGCGGTCGTCGCGGCCACGGAAGTCGGGCACCAGCACCTCGATCTGGGTCTGCGGCGAGAGTTCGCGGATGTTCTTGATGCAGTCCACAAAGTGCTGGGCGCCGCCGTCGCGCAGGTCGTCGCGGTCCACGCTGGTGATCACCACGTATTTGAGCTTCAGCTTGGCGATGGTCTTGGCCAGGTTCAGCGGCTCGTCCACGTCCAGCGGGTCGGGGCGGCCATGGCCCACATCGCAGAACGGGCAGCGGCGCGTGCACTTGTCGCCCATGATCATGAAGGTGGCCGTGCCCTTGCCGAAGCATTCGCCGATGTTGGGGCAGCTGGCTTCTTCGCACACCGTGTGCAGATTGCTTTCACGCAAAATTTGTTTTATTTCGTAAAACCGGGTGCTGGGCGAACCGGCTTTCACGCGTATCCATTCGGGCTTCTTCAACACTTCGCCTTGCACGACCTTGACCGGGATGCGCGACAGCTTGGCGCCCGCTTTCTGCTTGGCCAGCGGGTTGTAGGACTCTACGGATTGCGCGTCGCGGACGACTTCATTGGTGCTCATGGGCGTGGTGCTTCGAATGGTTTGCCAGGGGGTGGATTATCGCCCGGGCTGCGGATTAGAGCTTCCTGTCTTGGTATTGCCATGACTTGGGGCGTATAGTTTGGATTATGTTGCAGTGCAACATATTGTTGTACTGCCCGACCTGACTACCACCGTTTACTACCACTGGAGCTATCCATGCTGAATTTCGAAAACATCCTCGCCACCCAAAAATCCGCTGTTGCCGGCCTGTTCGATCTGTCGAACTCCCTGTTCGGCAGCGCTGAAAGCCTGGTTCGCCTGAACCTGCAAGCCGCCAAGGCCACGCTGCAAGAAGCCGCCGATGCCAGCCAGACCCTGGCCGGTGCCCAAAACCCCCAGGCTTTCGCCGACCTGCAAAGCCAGGCCCTGAAGGCTGCTCCTGAAAAAGCCGCCTCCTACCTGCGCCATGTGCAGTCCATCGTGACCTCCAGCGGCAACGAAGTGCGCGAATACGTGGAAGCGGCTGCAAGCGATGCCAAGGCAGAAATCAGCAGCTTCGTGGAAGCCGCCGCCAAAAATGCCCCAGCCGGCAGTGAAAACGCCGTGGCCTTGGTGAAGTCGGCTGTGGCTGCCGCCACCAACGCCATCGAATCCGCCCAACAAGTAGCCAAGAAAGCCACCGACAAGGCAGTGGAAACCGTGGAAGCCACGCTGGAAGCCAAGGCTTAAACCCTGCACCCGGGCGCTACGGCGTCCATCCCTGACAAAATATGCCCTGCGGCCTGGTGGATCACCGGGCCGTTTGTCTTTGTGGAAGGACTTGACTCACCCCCAGGCTGCAGCGCTACGCGTCTTGCGCCAACCCCCTTGCAGGGGGCGACACCAGTAGCCCGGCAAAGCCGGTTCTACGGTGTCCTTGGAGGGGTGCGTTGTGCCTAAATTATTTGTGGAGAAATGAATGCCGAGTCAAAGCCCCTCTTTTTTCAGCCGCCTGGCCCTGGCATTTGCCGTGCTGGGCGATGGTGCCCTGGCCGCCCGCCTGCAAGCACTGCGTGACGGCGTGCCGGCTGCGCCTGCCCCGTCTCCCGTTGCGCCACCCGCGCCCGTGCCAACGCCCGCACCTGTGGTGAAAGTCTCCACCCCGGACGCCGCCCTGCAACTGCTGGGCCTGCTGCAGCGCGAAGCCCGGTTTGTGGACTTCATCCAGGAAGACGTGGCCGCCTATTCCGACGCCGACATTGGCGGCGCCGCGCGCCTGGTGCACACCGGCTGCCGCAAGGTGCTGCAAGAGCATTTCACCCTGGTGCCGGCCCGCACTGAGGCCGAAGGCAGCCGCGTCGTGCTGGATGCCGGCTTTGACGCCAGCAGCGTGCGCCTTACCGGCAATGTGGTCGGCCAGGCTCCGTTCCGTGGCACGCTGCGCCACCCCGGCTGGAAGGCTACCGACGTGCGCCTGCCGCGCACCACCGAGGGCCACGACCCGCACGTCATCGCCGCCGCTGAGGTGGAACTGTGAGTGCAGCTCCAAACGCTGCCCGCTACGCCATCGGCATCGACCTGGGCACGACCCACTGCGCCCTGTCGTTCACCGACCTGAACGACCCCAGCGCCACCCCGCAGATATTGCCCATACCGCAGCAAAGCGGCCCTGGCGCGGTGCAGGACTACGCGCTGCTGCCGTCCTTCATTTATCTGCCCCACGGCAGCGAATTCGCCCCCGGCGACCTGGCTTTGCCCTGGGACGCTGCGCCCACGGGCGTGGTCGGCGAATGGGCGCGCAGCCACGGCGCGCAAACGCCGATCCGCCTGGTGTCCAGCGCCAAGAGCTGGCTCTGCCACCCCGGCGTGGACCGGCGCGCGGCCATCTTGCCGCCGGACCTGCCCGGTGCTGCAGCGGACGAGGTGGCGCGCATCTCGCCGCTGGAGGCCAGCACCCGCTACCTGGCGCATCTGCGCGATGCCTGGAACAGCGCCCACCCCGAAGCCCCGTTCGGCCAGCAGGCGCTGACCGTGACCATCCCCGCGTCCTTCGACCCCGCCGCCCGCGAACTCACGGCAGAAGCCGCCCAGGCCGCTGGCTATACCAGTGTCACCCTGCTGGAAGAGCCGCAGGCCGCGCTGTACAGCTGGATCGCCCAAAGCGGCGGCGGTTGGCGCAAACAGGTCAAGGTGGGCGACGTGATCCTGGTGGTCGACGTAGGCGGCGGCACCAGCGACTTCTCGCTGATCGCCGTGGTCGAATCCGAAGGCAATCTGCAGCTGCACCGCGTGGCCGTGGGCGAACACATCCTGCTCGGCGGCGACAACATGGACCTGGCCCTGGCCCACGGTGTGGCGCGCCAGCTGGCGGCGGACGGCAAATCGCTGGACGCCTGGCAGTTGCGCGCCCTCACCTACGCCTGCCGGCTGGCCAAGGAAAAGCTGCTCAGCGACGCCGAGGTGCAGTCGGTTCCGCTGGTCATCCCCAGCCGCGGCGCGCGCCTGATCGGCGGCTCCATCAGCGCCGAGCTGCGCCGCGAAGCGCTCACCGCCACCATCCTGGAAGGCTTCTTTCCGCAGGTGGACAGCAGCGCCCGCCCCATCAGCCGGGCCCGTGCGGGCTTGACCCAGCTGGGCCTGCCGTATGCGCAGGACGCGGCCGTCACCCGGCACCTGGCCGCGCTGCTGGGCCGCCAGGTCGGCGCCACTGCGGCCCTGGGTGGCTTTGCGCCCGCGCTGGACGCGAGTTTTCTGCACCCCACGGCCGTGCTGTTCAACGGCGGCGTGTTCAAGTCGGACCTGCTGGTGCAGCGCACCCTGGCCACGCTGAACAGCTGGCTGGAAGCCGAAGGCGCGCCGGCTGCACGCCTGCTCGACGGTGCCGACCTGGACTACGCGGTAGCCCGCGGCGCCGCCTACTACGGTACGGTGCGCCAAGGCCAGGGCATCCGCATCCGCGGCGGCACGGCCCAGTCCTACTACGTGGGCATTGAATCGGCCATGCCCGCCGTGCCCGGCCTGGAGCCACCGGTGCAGGCCCTGTGCGTGGCGCCCTTCGGCATGGAAGAAGGCAGCCAAGCGGACTTGCCGCCGCAGGAGTTTGGCCTGGTGGTCGGCGAAGCCGTGCGCTTCCGCTTCTTCGGCTCGTCCGTGCGGCGCGAGGATGCTGTCGGCATGCTGCTGGATTTCTGGTCACCCGACGAGCTGCAGGAGCTGGCCGAGATCGAAGCCAACCTTCCAGCCGACGGCCGCGCGCCCGGCGAGGTGGTGCCGGTGAAACTGCGCGCCGCCGTCACCGAAGCCGGCACATTGGAGCTGCACGCGATTCCGCGCAACGGTGGCGACGGCTGGAAGATCGAGTTCGAAGTAAGGAATTAGGCTCACCCCCAGGCTCCACGCTGCGCGTTTCCGCCACCCCCTTGCAGGGGGCGAACCCAGTGGCCCGGCAAAGCCGGTTCAACGGGTTCTCTGGCAGGGAATGTTCACGTTAAACAGGCTGCTAGCGCAGGTAACACCTGCGCTAGCAGCTATTAAAAAGTGAGCATCACGCTTCCCTGAGCTCCGTCTTGCGCTCGATGATCCGCGACACCAGGCCGTACTCCACCGCTTCCTCGGCCGACAGCCAGCGGTCCCGCTCTATGTCGACCAGCACCTCCTCCAGCGGCTTGCCGGTTTCGCGCGCGATGGTGCGGGCGATGCGCTCGCGGGCCTTGACGATCTCGCGCGCCTGGATGGCGATGTCGCTGGCCGGCCCGCCCGCGCCGCCGCTGGGCTGGTGGATCAGAAAGCGCGTGTTCGGCAGGCAGTAGCGCCGCGCACGCGGCACGGCCAGGAACAAATGGGTGGCGGCGCTGCCGACCCAGCCGGTGCCCACCATGTTCACCGGCGCGGCAATGAAACGCAGGATGTCGTGGATGGCATCGCCCGACTCCAGGTGGCCGCCCGGCGAGCTGACCAGCACGTCAATCGGGTCGGCGCTGTCGGCGTCCAGCGCGATCAGCCTGCGCGCCACGTCGGCGGCCATCACGTCGGTGACGGTGCCGAAAATCAGCAAGGTACGCGACTTGAAGGCTTTTTCCTCCAGGTAAGAGGTGCGCGGCTCGGTGGCGCTGGATGGCGGGGTGGTGTCTGGGGTGTCCATGTTGGAGTCCTGGTAGTTGAACTGCTTTGACGAATGGGGCTTAGCTTTTGTGACATCCCCCAAGCCACCCTATGGCACCATGTAGACATGTACGACGAACACCATTGGGTTCTGCTGGATTCCGACCGCCGCCGCCTGCTGCGCGCTGCCTCCCGCTTGCTGGGCCCGGCGGAAGCCGAGGACGCTGTGCAGGACGCCTACCTGCGCGCGCTGACGCCAGACACGCAGGCGCCCTTTGTTGCCCAGGCCTGGCTGCTCACCGTGGTGCGCAACCTGGCCATAGACCGCCTGCGTCGCCGCGACTGGATGCAGCAATGGCTGGCCGGGATGGACGCTGACGACGCCACATCCCCCTCGGCCGAGATGGATGCGGCGCTGGCGCAGGAAACCACCCACGCCTTGCGCCGGCTCGCGGCCCAGTTGGCACCGGAGGACGGCGCCGCCCTGTTGCTGCACGAGGTCTTCGAGGTCACCCATGCCGAGATCGCCGAGGCCAGCGGCCGGTCTGAAGCCGCGAGTCGGCAGCAGCTGCGCCGGGCGGTGTTGCGGCTGCGCCAAGCGGCTGGCCCCGGGACCGATACGGAGCCAACGGCGGAACAAGAAACCGTGTTCCGCCTCTACCTGCAATCCCTGCAGCTGCGCGATCCGCAGACCCTGTGGGCGATACTGCGCCAGCCACCGATCAGCGCCTTGGCGGCTATGTCCACGCTGGCGATAGCAACCACGATAGCATCGCCTGCGAGCACCTGCGGCGTCGTGCAGCTGGGCGGTCAACTGGGCCTGGTGCTCAGCCTGGACGGCGTCCGGCTGTGCGTGCTGCCGCTGGGTGTGCGGCCCGAGTGTGAGCCGGAAGCCGCGCTGCAGTGAGAGCCGCAGCCCGGCTGGCCGGTGCCGTGGGCTGATTACACTTCCAGTATGAAAAAAGCCTCCGCCGCAGATGTTATTTGCGCAAGCAGCTATGCTTAATGTAGCAAGCAAGCAACCGCGCTATACCGTTGGCATCGATCTGGGCACCACCCACACGGTGGTGGCGTTTGCCGAACGCGGGGCGGCGCAAATCCAGCTGTTCCCCATCGCCCAGCTGGTGGCCGCGGGCGAGGTGGCGGCGCTGCCGCAGCTGGCTTCGGTGCGCTTTCACCCTGCGCCCGGCACGCTGGCGCCGGCGGATGTGCAGCTGCCCTGGCCGTCTACCGAGTCGGCGGAATCTGCGGTATTGGGCCGCTTCGCGCTGGAGTTGGGTGCGCAGCAGCCTGGTCGGCTGGTGGCCAGTGCCAAAAGCTGGCTGTCGCACGCCGCGGTGGACCGCGCCGCGCCCATCCTGCCCTGGGGCGCGCCTGACGACATTGCCAAGGTTTCGCCCCTGGCCGCCAGCGCCAGCACCCTGACCCATGTGCGCGCCGCCTGGAACGCCCAGCACCCGAAAGCCCCGCTGGAACAGCAAGAGCTGGTGCTGACCGTGCCCGCGTCCTTCGACGAAGGTGCGCGCGCACTCACGCTGGAAGCCGCACGCCTGGCGGGTTTGCCTGGCGTCAGGCTGATCGAAGAACCCCAGGCCGCGTTCTACGACTGGGTCTACAGCCACCGCGACACGCTGGCGGAAGATTTAAAGAAAACCCGCCGCGTGCTGGTCTGCGACGTGGGCGGCGGCACCACCGACCTGACGCTGATCGACGTAGAGATCGTCGGCGGCGAACCCAAGCTCACCCGCAGCGGCGTGGGCGACCACCTAGTGCTAGGCGGCGACAACATGGACCTGGCGCTCGCGCATCTGGTCGAGTCGCGCCTGGGCAGCGAGCGCCTGAGCGCGACCCAGCTGGCGCAGCTGACCCAGCGCTGCCGCGCTGCCAAGGAGCTGCTGTGGAGCCCGGGCGCGCCCGACAGCACGACCGTCACCCTGCTGGGCAGCGGCTCCAGACTCATAGGTGGCGCGCGCTCGGCACCGCTAAGCCAGGCCGATCTGCAGCAGCTGCTGGTCGACGGCTTCTTCCCCCCGGTCGCCGCCGACGCCCTGCCGCAGCGCGCCCATAGCGGACGTGGTGGCCTGGTGGCCTTCGGCCTGCCGTATGCGAGCGACGCGGCCATCACCCGGCATATCGCCGCTTTTTTGCAGCGCCACCCCAGCGTGCGGCCGGATGCGCTGCTGCTGAATGGCGGCGTATTCCATGCCGAGGCCTTGGTCCAACGTCTGCACGACACATTGAACCGCTGGAGCGCCCAGCCGCTGCAGCTGCTGCACAGCCCGCAACTGGATGCCGCCGTGGCCCGCGGCGCCGTGGCCTATGCGCTGGCCCGCGCCGGCAAGGCACCGCGCATCGGCGGTGGCTCGGCGCGCAGCTACTTCCTGGTGCTCGATGACGGCCTGACCAGCCTGCGCGGCATCTGCGTGCTGCCGCATGGCGCCGAAGAAGGCCGGGCCATCACCCTGGCCGACCGCACATTTGCGCTGCGCCTGGGCCGGCCGGTGCGTTTCTACCTGGCCTCCAGCGTCACCGATACCCGGCACCAGCCGGGCGAGCTGATCGATTTATCCACGGGCCACTTCGTGCGCTTGCCACCGATTTCCACCGTGGTCCAGGGCAGCGCCAGCGAGGTGCTGGTGCAGCTCAGCACTGCGCTCACCGAGGTCGGCACGCTGGAGATGCATTGCGTCGCGGTAGCCGACCCCAGGCAGCGCTGGCAGCTGGAATTCCAGCTGCGCGGCGAGGCCCCCGAGGCCAGCGTCGAAGCCGTGCCGCACCCGCGCCTGGCGGAGGCCAGCAACGCCATCGGCCGCGTCTACGGCGACCGCAGCCAGGGCGTGGACGCCAAAGAAGTCAAGCAGCTGCGCAGCCAGCTGGAACGCCTGCTGGGCAGCCGCGACAGCTGGGACACACCGCTGCTGCGCACCCTGTTCGGCCAACTGCTGGACACGGCCAAGCGCCGGCGCCGCACCGCCCAGCACGAACGCCAGTGGTTCAACCTGACCGGCTACGCGTTGCGCCCGGGCTTTGGCCACCCGCTGGACGACTGGCGCGTGCAGCAGCTGTGGGACTTGTTCGAGCCCGGCATCGCCCACAGCCACGAGCCACAGCAGTGGTCCGAATGGTGGACGCTGTGGCGCCGCGTGGCCGGTGGGCTGACGGCCGAGCAGCAAGACATGGTCTATGAAGCCATCGCCTACTACCTGCAGCCCGTGGGCGGGCAGGACATTGAAGCGCCCGGCGGCCCGCCCATGCTGGCGCTGGACGAGATGCTGCGCATGGCGGCTTCGTTCGAACGCATCTCCGTAGCCAACAAAGTGCAGCTGGGCCAGTGGCTGGTGCAGCGCTTGGCAAAGCCGGGCGAGAACCCGCAGGCCTGGTGGGCGCTGGGCCGCATCGGTGCGCGCCAGCCGCTGTACGCCAGCCTGCACCACGTGGTGCCGCCGGAGGTGGCGGTGCAGTGGCTGGAGGCCGTGCTGGCGCAAGACTGGGCGAAGGTGGAGCCGGCAGCCTTTGCCGCCACCCAGATCGCCCGCGCCACCGGTGACCGCGCCCGCGATGTGCCCGATGCGCTGCGCCAGCGCGTGGTCGACCGTTTGCTGGCCGCCCGCGCCGCCCCCGCCTGGGTGGCCATGGTGCGCGAGGTGACGGTGCTGGACGAGGCTGATACCCGGCGCGTATTCGGCGAATCACTGCCGGTGGGGCTGAAGCTGGTGGATTGAGTCTGCTATTAATTTGATAGCTACTTGCGCAGGTATTACCTGCGCTGCATGCCTAAAACCGTCAAGACTGCAGAATGAAACTTCCCGTTCGCCCTGAGCCTGTCGAAGGGTCCTTCGACAGGCTCAGGGCGAACGGTAGATGCAGCCTCAAGCCTGCTTGTTACGGCGCTTTGCGATGGCACCCGCTGCCAGCAGGCCGGTGAATACCAGCACCATGCTGCCGGGCTCGGGAATCTGGTTGGTGGCGCTGAAGTTGGACACCACGGTGGTGGCGCCGCCAAACAGGCTGTCCACCGACGTGGTTTCAAACCCGAAGGTGCTGCCGGCATTCACCAGCAGCGACAGGCTGCCTGATTGCGGGTCGAACAGGCCGTCGGTGCTGAGCTGGTGCAGCACGCCGTCCAGGATGTAGCCAAAGCTGTCGTTACTGGAGCCGCCGTCGTCGGCTGTGCTGTAGTTCCAGTTGAAGCTCAGCAGGGTGTTCTGGTTGAAAAGCAGGCTGTAGCTCAGCGTGGTCGGGTCCAGCGGCGCGCCGCTGAAGTCGCTGAAGTTGGACGAGTTCAGCGTCAGCGTGCTGCTGTTGGCCGCCACGGTGCCGTTGCCGCCGTTGCTGTTGGCCGTGGTCCAGTTGGCGGGGGCTGTGTTCAGCACGAAGTCGGCGTGGGCGCTGCCGGCCAGGCCGAGGGCCAGGGCGGAGATGGCGAGGAATTTGGAGTGCATGGTGTAAGGGCTGAAAAGTATTTAGTTGGGCAGGGTCTGATTCACGAAGCTGGAGCCGCCCAGGTCGGACTCGTCAAAGGTGAAGACGAACCACTGGTTGGGGTTGGCCAGGCCACCGGCGGTGACGGGCAGGAAGTCGTTGTCGTTGCCGATGTACAGCGTGTGCTTGACGGCGCGGTCTACCACCACGTCCTGGCCAAAGGCCATGCCTTCGAGCTTGGCGGGGATTTGCGTGTTCTTCAGGCCGGCGGCTTGCAGCTTGGCGGCGATGTCCAGGAACAGGGTCTTGGGCACGGCATAGGGCAGCAGGTTGGCTTCGCCGCTGAGCTTGCTGACGTCGGTGGCGCCAGCCAAGTCAATCTTGTAGACGCGCTTGACCACGGCTTTGCTGTCGTCGCCCAGGCCCTTGCCGTCGCGCTCCAGCACCAGGATTTCATGGCTGTTCAGCGCCAGGATTTCGCTGCTGTTGTAGGCCTTGGCCATGTCGGCCAGGTAGTTGTCGTAGACGTATTGCTGAGTGGCGCCAGAGGCGATGTTGATGCTCAGGATGCGGTTGGCGCGGCCACCGTCGCCGCCGTCCTGGATCAGCGGGCTTTGCATGAAGCCGAACAGGGTTGTGCCGTCGGGCGAGATAGCCAGGCCTTCCATGCCCTTGTTGGCTACGCGGCCGCTGGTGTTGCCGCTGATTTCGGTAGCGCCGGAGGAGGATTTCTTGGCGATGGCCAGGCTGGCCGGCAGGGTGATGGTGCGGCCGCGGCCGCCGCTGGCGCGGTCAAATTGGTAGATGTAGGGGCCGTACTCGTCGGAGATATACACCGAGGTGCCGCTGCGCGACAGGCGTATGCCTTCGGGGTCGAAGCGGGCATCGGCCACGTCGGCGGAGGTGCTGGCGGCGGCAAAGTTGTCCGAGCGGCCCGAGAAGTAGAACTTGCCCGTCGTGTTGGCCGCTGGCACGGCCGAGAAGCCGGCGACCGGCTCGCCGTAGTGCAGTGCTGTGCGGCTGTACAGCAGCGTGGTAGCCAGCAGGCTGGGGCTGAGGGTGAAGGGCAGGCCGGTGCTGGCGTCGGGCGTTTGGCTCAGCGCCAGGTTCAGGGTATGGAAGCGGGGGATGTAGCTGGCGGTGTTGTCCACGCTGGCGTTCCAGGCGGTGGCGTTGGGGCCACGGTCGGGCAGGGCCAGAAAGGTGCTGCCGCCGGCCCAGGTGAGGCCGGATCCCACGCCACCCAGCAGGTCGCCGCGTACACCGTTTTCCAGTGCACCGCTTTGGCCGGACAGGTCTGTTGCGCTTGCGGAGAGTTTGCCGATCGCCACCAGATCGATGGCCTGGGCGGACGTGGCTGCAAGGGCGCAGACCAGGGCCGCGGTTAGCAGGGAGATACGCGAGTGCGGGTAGCGCATGGGTGTCCTTGGTGCAAAAAGGACGCATCATGCGTACGTGATGTGACGGCGCGGTGACATTGTGCGCCGCTGCGCACAGCCGTCTAAGTTGTATACACGCCGTTAGCGGAACTGCTCGGGTTTGTAGAAGCCGCTGTCCACCAGGGCGGTACGCCAGTTTTTCACGTCCACCAGCAGCGGCTTGAGCAGCATGGCGGGCACGACTTTTTCACCGTTGTTATAGGTCTTCTCGTCGTTGATGGAGGGCTTCTTGCCGGACAGGATGGCGTCCACCATGGTGGCGGTGACCTGGGCCAGTTCGCGCGTGTCCTTGAATACGGTGGAGGTCTGCTCGCCCCGGATGATGGAGCGTACCGAGGGCAGCTCCGCGTCCTGCCCGGTGGTGACGGGCAGGGGCTGGCCGCCCTGGCCGTAGCCGGCCTTTTTCAGCGCCTCTATCAGGTCGATGGTGATGCCGTCGTAGGGCGAGAGGATGGCGTCCAGGTGCTGCTTGGCGTAGTTGCGCTCCAGGATGCCGACCAGGCGGGCGCGCGCCACGCTGCCGCTCCAGCGCATGGTGGACACCTTGTCCATGCCCATCTGGCCCGAGCCCACTACCAACTGGCCTTTGTCGATGAATGGTTTGAGTACCGACATGGCGCCGTTGTAGAAGAAGTGAGCGTTGTTGTCGTCGGGCGAGCCGGCGAACAGCTCGATGCGGAACGGCCCCTTGCCCGTTGCCAGGCCCAGCCGGTTGGCGATGTCGCTGCCCTGCAGCACGCCGACCTGGAAGTTGTCGAAGGTGGCGTAGTAGTCCACATGGTTGCTGCCGCGAATTAGCCGGTCGTAGGCGATGACCTTGACCTTTTTGTCGGCGGCGGTCTGCAGCACCGGGGCCAGCTTGGTGCCGTCTATGGCGCCAATCACCAGCACCGAGGCGCCTTTGGCGATCATGTCCTCGATCTGTGCGGTCTGGGCGGCCAGGTCGTCGTTGGCGTACTGCAAAATGGCGCGGTAGCCCAGCTTGTCCATAAAGCGCGTCATGGCCAGGCCTTCGATCACCCAGCGTAGCGAGGTGATGGTGGGCAGGGAGATGCCGATCACCCCCTTTTCCGCAATTTGGGAAAAGGCGCCCAAAGGTAGCAATCCGGGCAGCAATCCGCCCACCAAACCTCCTAACAGCTGTCTGCGCGCAGATTGCATGGCTACTTGTCTCCAATGTGTATTGTTGTGATTTGATCGTAGCAGACCGGCTGCTTCCCTCTTGGTACTGAAAAATGAAAAAGAACGCACCCACCAAAGCCGAAACCGGTGCGCTGCCGCCGTTCCAGGGCCTGCCGCTGGACCGCATTCTGGTGCCCCACACCGAGGCTGAATTCGCGGATGCCACGGCGCAGATCCTGGCGGCCGGTGCCGTGGGTTTTGATACCGAGGCCAAGCCCACGTTTGCGCCGGGCGAGGTCAGCAGCGGGCCGCACGTGGTGCAGTTCGCGCTGCCCACCCAGGCTTTCTTGTTCCAGTTGCATCGGCCGGAGTCGCTGCCCTGCCTGGTGCAGATACTGCAGTCACCCGCGGTGCGCAAAGTGGGCTTCGGCCTGGAACAGGACCGTGGGCAAATCCATGCCCGGCTGGGCGTGACGATGCAGGCCGTGCTGGACCTGAACAGCATCTTCCGCCAGCAGGGCTATGGCACCTCCATGGGGGTGCGCGCGGCGGTGGGCGTGGTGCTGCGCCAGCGCTTCCACAAGTCCAAGAAAACCACCACCTCCAACTGGGCCCAGCCCCAGCTCAGCCCGACGCAGATGCTGTACGCGGCCAACGATGCCTATGCGGCGCTGCGGGTGTACCAGGCGCTTTAGCCTTCCACGACCCGTACACTTCTGGTCATGAAACTCAAAATGGCCAAGAACTCTCTTTTCGCAGTCTTGCTGCGTTCGCCGTGGTGGATCAGCATGCTGCTGGTGCTGGCTTTCGGCCTGGCTTCGGCGGCCCTGCTGCCCAAGGCCTATGTGCCGTTCGGCGTGATGGGCGCGCTGCCCTTCTTCGTGATCGGCCTGATGGCCTTGCAGCGCCAATGGAATGTGCCCAGCGCTGCCCGTGTGGCCGAGCTGCTGGAGCGCGCTGGCGCCATGCCCTGGCGCGACTTTGCCGACAGCTTGGACGCGGCCTACCGCGCCCAAGGCCATATGGTGACGCGGCTAAATGTGCCGGCCGCAGATCTACAGCTGGCGAAAGACGGTAAAAACACCTTGGTGGCGGCCAAGCGCTGGAAGGCGGCAAACCACGGCGTCGAGGCGCTGCGCGATCTGGCGGCTGAGAAGGAGCGCCGTGGCGCCGATGCCTGCATCTATCTCAGCGCTGGCGATGTGAGCGACAAGGCCCGTGTATTTGCCCAGGAGCAGGGCATACAGCTGGTGTCGGGTACGGCCTTGGCGCAGTTGCTCAAGACGGCCGAGGCTTGATAACGCGTCAGGCGGGCAGGTAGCGGCCCAGCTTTTCGCCCAGCACCAGGGCAGCGTCCTGCCAGGGCAGTTGCACGCCCAGGCTGGCCAGGTCCACGGTTTGCAGTCCGGCGTAGCCACAGGGGTTGATGCGCTGGAAGGGCTCCAGGTCCATGGCCACATTCAGCGCCACGCCATGGTAGGTGCAGTGCCGGCTGACCTTGATGCCCAGCGCGGCAATTTTGCCCAGGTAGTGGGGCTGGGTTTCCAGCTCCTTGGCGGTAAAGCCGGCTTCCAGGCGCGCATGGCCAAACGGGTCTTGCAGGCGCACGTAGATGCCCGGCGCGCCCGGCACGCGCAGGCCGGTCACACCGAAGTGCGCCAGGGTTTGCACCACGGCTTCTTCGATGCGAAACACATATTCCTTGACGAAGTAGCCGGCCCGCTTGAGGTCCAGCAACGGGTAGCCGACTACCTGGCCCGGCCCGTGGTAGGTGACCTGGCCGCCACGGTTGGTTTGCACTACGGGGATGTCGCCGGGCAGCAGCAGGTGCTCGGCCTTGCCGGCCAGGCCTTGGGTGAACACCGGCGGGTGCTCACAAATCCATAGCTGGTCACGCTCATCCGGCGTGCGCTGGGTGGTGAAATCCTGCATGGCCTGGACGGTGGGCAGGTAGTCCACCATGCCGAGAAGGCGGATGTCGATCATGCAGCAGTCCCTTCGGGGAACAGCGCAGAACCGGCTTTGCCGGGCTGCTGCTGTTGCCCCCTGCAAGGGGGTGGGCGGAAAGTGCGTAGCACTGTAGCCTGGGGGTGAGCCAAAACCTACAGGACCATCTTCACCATGGGGTGGGTGCTCAGCGTGCGGTACAGCTCGTCCAGCTGTTCGCGGCTGGTGGCCGTGACGGTGACGGTGATTCCCAGGTAGTTGCCGCCCTTGCTTTCGCGCAACTCAACCGTGCTGGCGTCATAGCTGGGGTCGAACTGTTTGGCGATGCTGGTGATGGCGTGGACGAAGCCCTCGACCCGCAGGCCCATGACCTTGATAGGGAACTGGGACGGGTATTCGATCAGCGACTCTTTGCGTGGATCGGTGGGCTCGGCGGGGGTGTCGGTGGTCGGTGTGCTCATGGGGTTCAAAGGCTTTCTTTGGCGGCGGTGTATGCCGCATACAGTTTTTGGTAGACCGGCCCGGGCTGGCCGTTGCCAACCGGCCGGCCGTCCAGGCTGGTGATGGCCAGGACTTCCTTGGTGGCGCTGGATAGCAGAAGCTCGTCTGCGGCCCGCACCTCATCGCGACTGATGCGGCGCAGCGTGAAGGGAATGCCCTGGGCCTGGCAGAGTTCTGCTATCAGGCCGTAGCGTATGCCTTCCAGTACCAGATTGTCGTTGGGCGGGCCGTAGACCGCGCCGTCCTTGACCAGCCACACATTGCTGGAGGCGGCCTCGCTCAGAAAGCCGTCGCGGAACATCACGGTCTCCACCGCGCCCGCGTCCACGCCGATCTGCCGGGCAAACACCGCGCCCAGCAGGCTGGTGCTTTTGATATGGGCCTTTTCCCAGCGGAAGTCTTCGGCTGTGACGCACATCACGCCCAGGCGGCGCTGCGCTTCCGAAGGCAGGTTCATGGTGTTGGCCATGGCGAAAACCGTGGGCTGCATATCGGCCAGCATGGCATGGTCGCGCATGGCTACACCACGGCTCACCTGGATGTACACCAGTTGGTTGTTGTGTGCGGTCTTTGTGCCTTCGGCGTTGGTATGTTCTGCGCGTGCTGCTATTAATTTGGAAGCAATCGCATGCCAGGCCTCGTGCGTGTGCGGGTTGGGAATGCGCAGCTCGGCCAGGCTGCGGTCCAGCCGCGCCATGTGCTGCTCAAAGCGGAACAGGCGGCCGGAGTAGACCGGCACCACCTCGTAGACGCCATCGCCGAAGATGAAGCCGCGGTCCATAACGCTGATCTTGGCGTCGCACAGCGGTGTGTAGTTGCCGTTGAGGTAGCAGGGAAAGTCGGGCAGGGAATGCATGGAGTGGAAGGAGAAGCTAAGGGGGCTATTTTGGACTGTTCCTGCGAGCAGTTCACGCACGGGCCTCGCCAATCGTGGATACGCTAAACGCGGTGTTGGCCTGGTGCTTGTGCGAGAGGCCGGATTGATTCAGGGGCTTCAGGGTTTTGCATGCACCGAATAAGGGCACAATCTGCCCCCGGCGGGTGCGTGTAAGCGTGGCGCCAGCCGCGACGGGTACGATCTGTGTAAAGCTTGCGTAAAACAAGCCTTTTCTCACACTCCGTCAGTGTCATTTGGTCGCCAGCAGTTTCTACATATAATAGTAGGCTTTGCTAAATTGTTCAGGGTAAACCTGGGTGTCATAAAACAGGTGAACAATGACCTTTGACCAAGAAGATGGGGAGCAAGACGAGGGTTTCAAGTCCCTGACGGCAGCCGAGGCGCAAGAGTGGCGCAGGCGCAATCCGCCACTGTCGATGTGGCGGGTGCTGATGGGGCAAAGTCTGGCGGGATGTCTGGTTGCAATGGCAGCTTGGCTTCTGACGGGCAAGTCCAGCATGGGGTGGTCAGCCGCTTATGGCGCACTTTCGGTGGTGTTGCCTGCTGCGGTTTTTGCGCGCGGCGTCACGGGACGTTTGGCGCGGGCTGTACCGGGTGCTGCGATGCTGGGGTTTTTTGTGTGGGAATTGGTGAAGATCATTTTGACCGTCGCAATGTTGTTTGCGGCACCGAAATGGGTCACGGATTTAAATTGGTTGGCCCTGGTGGCCGGCTTTGTAGTGACGATGAAGGTGGTTTGGTTGGCGCTTATGTTCCGCTCCAAACGCCCACATCCGGCTCAACATAATTGATGGACTGCTAAATATGTCGACTGAACACGCTGCTACAGAAGGCCCGAAGGCCGGCGAATATATCGTTCACCATTTGCAGCATTTGCAAAGAGACTTTTCGTTCCAGAGCGTCAAGCAAAGCCATATCGTGGATTTCAGCTTGTTCAATCTGGACTCCGTGCTGTATTCGATCATTCTCGGTATCGTTGGTTGCTTCTTTTTGTGGCGCGCCTCGCGCAAGGCTACGTCCGGCGTGCCCGGTCGTTTCCAGGCGGCGGTTGAAATCCTGTCGGAGATGGTTGATACGCAGGCCAAGGGTGTGATCCATAACGCCAAAAGTCGCAAGCTGGTTGCTCCTTTGGCACTGACCGTTTTTGTCTGGATCTTCATGATGAACGGCATGGATATGCTGCCGGTCGATTTGTTGCCCAAGCTGTGGGAGCATGCCTATGTATCCGCTGGCAATGATGCACACCATGCGTTCATGCGGGTGGTGCCCACGGCCGACTTGTCGACCACCCTGGGTCTGTCAGTCAGCGTTTTGTTTGTTTGCCTGGTCTACAACATCAAGATCAAGGGCCTGGGCGGCTGGGCGCACGAATTGGTGGCAGCGCCATTCGGTGACCACTGGTTCCTGTACCCCATCAACTTGCTAATGCAAGTGATCGAGTACCTGGCAAAAACGGTTTCGCACGGCATGCGGTTGTTCGGCAACATGTTCGCTGGTGAATTGGTATTCATGTTGATCGCCTTGATGGGCGGCACGTGGGCCTGGCAGTTCAACCCCCTGGTGGGCGGGTTCTGGCTGGGTGTTGGGCATGTTATCGCTGGAGCAGCGTGGAGCATCTTCCACATTCTGGTGATCACCTTGCAAGCCTTCATCTTTATGATGCTGACGCTGATTTACGTGGGCCAGTCCCATGAGGCGCACTAAGGTTCGTTTTCGCTTTTCTTTTTCTTTTACCTGTAATTTTTAGGAGCAATCATGGAAAACATTCTGGGTCTCGTCGCTTTGGCTTGTGGTTTGATCGTTGGTCTGGGCGCGCTGGGTGCCTCCATCGGTATCGCTTTGATGGGCGGCAAGTTCCTCGAGTCTTCGGCTCGCCAACCTGAGCTGATGAACGAATTGCAAACCAAGATGTTCATTTTGGCCGGTCTGATTGACGCGGCTTTCCTGATCGGCGTGGCTATTGCCCTGCTGTTCGCTTTCGCCAAGCCTTTCGCGATTTAATTTTTGGCCGACCTTTCACGACCGAAAGGAATTAAGCCGTGAACATTAATTCAACCCTGTTCCTGCAGGCCGTTGTCTTTGCGATTCTGGTGTGGTTCACGATGAAATTCGTGTGGCCTCCCATTACCAAGGCACTGGACGAGCGGGCGCAGAAAATCTCTGACGGTCTTGCTGCCGCCGATAAAGCCAAGTCTGAACTCACCAGTGCCAATAAGCGCGTGGAAGAAGAATTGGCCAAGTCGCGCACCGAGACCGCATCGCGTCTGGCTGATGCCGACCGCCGTGCCCAGGCCATCATCGAAGAAGCCAAAGCCCGTGCGACGGAAGAAGGCAACAAGATCGTCGCCGCAGCCCGTGCCGAAGCCGAGCAGCAAACCGTGAAAGCCCGTGAAGCACTGCGTGAGCAGGTCGCCGCACTGGCCGTCAAGGGTGCCGAGCAGATTCTCCGCAAGGAAGTCAATGCCGGTGTCCATGCGGATTTGCTGAACCGACTCCAAACTGAACTCTGAGCGGCAGAACGACCATGGCTGAAATAGCAACCATTGCCCGTCCTTACGCAGAAGCGCTGTTCAAGGCAAGCGCGTCCGACTTGGCCGGTACAGCTGCATGGCTTGATGAATTGGCTGCAATTGCAGGTAATTCGCAGCTGTTGCAGTTTGCCGATAACCCCAAGGTGGAAGCCGGTCAGGTGTTTGAAGTGATTGCTGGTGTGGCCAAGTCGGTCTTGCCAGAAGCTGCCAAGAATTTTCTGCAGCTGGTCATTGAAAACGGCCGCCTGAGCGTGCTGCCCGAGATTGCTACCCAGTTCCGCGCATTGAAAAATGCGGTGGGCGGCTCTTCCGATGCAACGGTCTTCAGTGCCTTTGCGATGGATGCAGCGGCCTTGGCGGGCGTGGCTTCAGCCTTGGAAAAGCGTTTTGGACGGAAGCTCAATCTCACCGTAGCGTTAGAGCCGGAGTTGATTGGCGGAATTCGCGTCGTGGTGGGTGACGAGGTGCTGGACACTTCGATCAAAGCCCGCCTGGAACATATGAAATTGGCCCTGACCGCCTAAGGTCGGAGCCAGCGTTTTCGGCCAGAGCCCGTGGCTCCGGTTGTTTGCTAACCAAAGAAAGAGAAGGAAAGAGTCATGCAACTCAATCCCGCAGAAATTTCTGAACTGATCAAGAGCCGTATTGAAGGCTTGACGGCTCAGGCTGACATCCGCAACCAGGGCACCGTGGTGTCCGTGACCGACGGTATTTGCCGCATTCATGGTCTGTCCGACGTGATGCAAGGCGAAATGCTGGAATTCCCCGCCGGCAGCGACGGTCAACCCACCTACGGTCTGGCCTTGAATCTGGAGCGCGACTCGGTCGGTTCCGTGATCTTGGGTGAATACGAACACATTTCCGAAGGCGACGTCGTGAAGTGCACGGGTCGTATTCTGGAAGTGCCAGTCGGCCCCGAATTGCTGGGCCGTGTGGTGAACGCACTGGGCCAGCCTATCGACGGCAAGGGTCCTATCAACGCCAAGCTCACCGACGTGATCGAAAAGGTCGCACCGGGCGTGATCGCCCGTAAGTCGGTGGACCAGCCCATGCAGACCGGCCTGAAGTCGATCGACTCCATGGTGCCTGTGGGTCGTGGCCAGCGCGAACTGATCATTGGCGACCGCCAGACGGGTAAGACCGCCGTGGCTATCGACGCCATCATCAACCAAAAGGGACAGAACATGTCCTGCGTTTACGTCGCGATTGGCCAAAAAGCCTCGTCGATCAAGAACGTGGTGCGCGCTCTGGAACAAGCTGGCGCGATGGAATACACCATTGTCGTGGCGGCTTCGGCTTCTGAATCGGCTGCCATGCAGTACGTCAGCGCCTACTCCGGTTGCACCATGGGTGAATACTTCCGTGACCGCGGCCAAGACGCACTGATCGTGTACGACGACTTGTCCAAGCAAGCCGTGGCCTACCGTCAAGTGTCCTTGCTGTTGCGTCGCCCACCAGGCCGCGAAGCCTACCCTGGCGACGTGTTCTATCTGCACAGCCGCTTGCTGGAACGTGCCGCCCGCGTGAACGCCGACTACGTCGAAGCCTTCACCAAGGGTGAAGTCAAGGGCAAGACCGGTTCTTTGACGGCTCTGCCTATCATTGAAACGCAAGCCGGTGACGTGTCTGCTTTCGTTCCGACCAACGTGATTTCGATTACCGACGGCCAGATCTTCCTGGAAACCTCGTTGTTCAACGCTGGCATCCGTCCCGCGATCAACGCCGGTATCTCGGTGTCTCGCGTGGGTAGCGCAGCACAAACCAAGATCATCAAGGGCCAGTCCGGCGGTATCCGTACCGACCTGGCGCAGTACCGTGAATTGGCGGCTTTCGCCCAGTTCGCTTCTGACCTGGATGAGTCCACCCGTAAGCAATTGGACCGAGGTGCCCGCGTGACCGAGCTGCTCAAGCAAGCCCAGTACAGCCCGCTGTCCATCTCCTTGATGGGCGCCACGCTGTTCGCAGTGAACAAGGGCTTCATGGACGATATCGCGGTCAAGAAGGTGTTGGCGTTTGAGCACGGCCTGCACGGCTACCTCAAAGACAAACACGCTGCCTTGTTGTCCAAGGTTGAAGCTTCCAAGGCGTTGGACAAGGAAGCTGAGGCTGAATTGCTCGCCGCTGTGGCAGCGTTCAAAAAGACGTTCGCTTAATTCCAAACTAGGAGCCACCCATGGCATCAGGCAAGGAACTACGCAGCAAGATCAAATCGGTGGAAAACACCAAGAAGATCACCAAGGCGATGGAGATGATCTCTGTTTCCAAGATGCGTAAAGCGCAGGAGCGGATGCGCGCAGCGCGTCCGTACAGCGAGAAGATCCGTGACATCGCTGCAAACCTGGGTCAGGCGAATCCAGAGTACGTGCATACCTATATGCAAACCAACGGCGCCAAAGCCGAAGGTTTTGTGGTCATCACGACCGATAAAGGTTTGTGCGGTGGTTTGAACACCAATCTGTTTCGCGCCTTGACCATCAAGCTGCGTGACTCGCAGGCTGCGGGCAATAGTGCGCAAGCGGTGGCCATTGGTGGTAAGGGTTTGGGCTTCCTGACTCGTATTGGTGCCAAGGTGGTGTCCCATGTCACCCATCTGGGCGACAAACCGCATCTGGACAAGCTGATCGGACCGTTGAAGGTTTTGCTGGACGCCTATGAAAAGGGCGAAATCAGTGCCGTGCATCTGGTCTACAACAAGTTTGTCAGCACGATGAAGCAAGAGCCGGTGATTGAGCAGTTGCTGCCTTTGTCGGCTTCCAAGATGCTGGCGGAAACCAAGGCTGCAGGTGCGCATGCCTGGGATTACATCTACGAACCGGATGCGCAATCGGTGATTGACGACCTGTTGGTGCGTTATGTCGAGGCGCTGGCTTACCAGGCGGTCGCTGAAAACATGGCTTCGGAACATGCTGCGCGCATGGTCGCCATGAAGGCTGCTACGGATAACGCAGGTAGTGTGATTGGCGAGCTGAAACTGGTCTACAACAAGACCCGTCAGGCAGCGATCACCAAAGAGCTGTCCGAAATTGTGGCAGGTGCTGCGGCTGTTTAAACAGTCAACCGCCCCGGTTAGTCATCGGTCGATTTAAAGATTCAATTTATTGGAGCAAACATGGCTCAAGAAAATGCAGAAGTGAACGCCCGCGTTCAGGGAAAAATTGTCCAGTGTATTGGCGCCGTGGTGGACGTGGAATTCCCACGCAACCACATGCCCCGCATTTACGACGCACTGAAAATGGAAGGCTCCGCGCTGACCCTGGAAGTGCAACAGCAATTAGGTGACGGCATCGTTCGTACCATTGCGCTGGGTTCTTCCGACGGCCTGCGCCGCGGTCTGATGGTCTACAACACTGGCGCTGGCATTACGGTTCCCGTGGGCAAGGCCACCCTGGGTCGCATCATGGACGTGCTGGGCGCGCCCATCGACGAACGTGGTCCGGTCGGCCAGGAACTCACCGCCACCATCCACCGCAAGGCCCCGGCCTACGACGAACTCAGCCCCTCGCAAGAGCTGCTGGAAACCGGCATCAAGGTGATTGACTTGATCTGCCCGTTCGCCAAGGGCGGTAAGGTCGGTCTGTTCGGTGGTGCCGGTGTGGGCAAGACCGTGAACATGATGGAGTTGATCAACAACATCGCCAAGGCGCACAGCGGCTTGTCCGTGTTTGCTGGCGTGGGTGAGCGTACCCGTGAAGGGAACGACTTCTACCACGAGATGGCCGACTCCGGTGTGGTGAATCTGGAAAACCTGCCTGAGTCCAAAGTGGCCATGGTTTACGGTCAGATGAACGAACCCCCAGGTAACCGTCTGCGCGTGGCTTTGACCGGTCTGACCATTGCGGAATCCTTCCGTGACGAAGGCCGCGACGTGCTGTTCTTTGTGGACAACATCTATCGCTACACCTTGGCCGGTACCGAAGTGTCCGCACTGCTGGGCCGTATGCCTTCCGCCGTCGGCTACCAGCCTACCCTGGCCGAGGAAATGGGCCGTCTGCAAGAGCGTATTACCTCGACCAAGGTTGGTTCGATCACCTCCATCCAGGCCGTATACGTGCCGGCGGATGACTTGACCGATCCATCGCCCGCAACGACTTTCGCCCACTTGGACTCCACCGTGGTGTTGAGCCGTGACATCGCTTCGTTGGGTATCTACCCTGCGGTCGATCCACTCGACTCGACCAGCCGCCAGCTGGACCCGCTGGTCGTTGGCGAAGACCACTACAACACGGCCCGTGCTGTGCAAGGTACGCTGCAGCGCTACCGTGAACTGCGCGACATCATCGCCATCATGGGTATGGACGACTTGGCTCCTGAGGACAAGCTGGCGGTGGCCCGCGCCCGTAAGATCCAACGTTTCCTGAGCCAGCCTTTCCACGTGGCCGAAGTGTTTACCGGTTCGCCCGGCAAGTACGTGCCATTGTCGGAAACCATCCGTGGTTTCAAGATGATTGTCAGCGGCGAATGCGACCACATGCCAGAACAAGCGTTCTACATGGTGGGCACAATCGACGAAGCCATTGAAAAAGCCAAGAAGGTTTAATGTCTTGGGCGTGGGCAGTGCCGTTGTGGCTCTGCCAGCGTCTTGCCTTTTCCCTTCAACACGCTGACCCCAAAGGAAACGTATGTCGACCATTCATGTGGACGTTGTCAGTGCCGAAGCCTCCATCTTCTCCGGCGAAGCCAAGTTTGTGGCTTTGCCAGGTGAGTCTGGTGAGCTGGGCATTTACCCACGTCACACCCCGCTGATCACCCGGATCAAGCCCGGTTCGGTTCGCATCGAAAAGGCTGACGGCACAGAAGAGTTCATTTTCGTGGCCGGTGGCATCTTGGAAGTGCAGCCCAACTGCGTCACCGTGCTGTCCGATACCGCCATCCGTGGCAAGGATCTGGACGAAGAAAAAGCCAACACGGCCAAGGCCGCAGCCGAAGACGCGCTGCGCAACGCCAAGGGCGAACTGGATATTGCCAAGGCGCAATCCGAGCTCGCCATCATGGCAGCCCAGATTTCTGCTCTGCGCAAATTTCGCCAAAAGCGTTGAGCCCCAAAAGGACGACGATCTTCAAAATAGCCGCTTTCGAGCGGCTTTTTTGTGCGCGTCTACCAGGCCCGTCAGCCGCCATCGATCCTTGTTTTGTACAGGCTGCGACGATGCGCGCAGGCCGCGTAAAGCAGGGCAAAATCACAGCTTGTTCCACGCGGGTGCGTTTTATGTCCAAAGCCAAGCTGCACGCCGCCACCATGGGTGGCAGTGCTGACGATACGGAAGCTGCTTTTTACGAGGCCTTGCAAAACGGCGACATCGACAAGCTGATGGCCTGCTGGGCCGACGAAGACGATGTGGTCTGCGTGCACCCCGGCGGGCTGCGGGTGGTCGGTGTAGCGGCCGTGCGGACGACTTTCGAGGCCATGTTTGCGCAGAGCAGTATCCGCGCCACGCCTCTACAGGTGCGCAAGGTTGAATCGCTGGGCAGTGCCATGCACAACGTCGTCGAGAGTATTGACGTCATGACAGCCGACGGACCGCGCCAAGCCTTTGCCATTGCCACCAATGTTTATCACAAGACGGCCCAGGGCTGGCGCATGGTGGCCCACCATGCCAGCCCCGGCACTGGATTGGAGATGCAGGAAAGCAGTGGCGCACCCCAGGTACTGCACTGATGCGTCCCGTAACGCTTTTAGGCTTCTGCCGCACATTTCACCTGCGAGGTGTGCTATGAATTATGCAGCGCCCTGGTGGTTGCCCAGTGGCCACGCGCAGACCATTTGGCCGGCGCTGTATTCACGTCGGGTGTTTGGGCCGTCTTTGCGCTTCAGGCGCGAACGCTGGATCACTCCTGACCTGGACTTCATGGACGTCGATTTCTGCGACCCACCGGCCATGGTGGCCGATCCCGCGCTCAGCGAGGATGTGCGCCCCTTGCTGGTGTTGTTCCATGGTCTGGAAGGTTCGTCCTCCAGTCACTATTCCGAGGCTTTTGGTGACTACGCGCGAGCCCACGGCATGGGCTATGCAGTACCGCACTTTCGGGGCTGTAGCGGCGAGCTGAACCTGGCGCCTCGCGCCTACCACTCTGGCGATTACGAGGAAATAGGCTGGGTCTTGAAGCGCCTCAAGGCACGCCACCAGGGCGAGATCATTGCGGTCGGCGTGTCGCTTGGCGGTAATGCTTTGCTACGCTGGGCCGAGGAAATGGGCGAGCGCGCCGGCCGCATCGTGCGCGCGGTGGCTTCGGTCTGCGCGCCGCTGGATCTCGCGGCTGCAGGCTGGGCCATAGGCAGGGGTCTGAACCGGCAGGTGTACACCCGCATGTTTCTGCGCAGCATGAAGCCCAAGGCCCTGCAAAAGCTGGACCAGCACCCGGGCCTATTTGACCGCGAAGCGATGCTGGCGGCCCGTGACCTCTATGAGTTCGACAACGTGTTCACAGCCCCGTTGCATGGCTTCAGCAGCACGGAAGATTACTGGGCCCGCGCATCGGCCAAGCCGCACCTGGCACGCATCCAGATTCCTGCCCTGGTGGTGAACGCCATGAACGACCCTTTTGTCCCGGTATGGAGCTTGCCTCACCAGGACGCAGTGGGCGACCACGTCACCCTTTGGCAGCCAGCGCACGGCGGCCATGTCGGTTTTCCGCAAGGGCCGATTCCGGGCCATGTGCGCAGCCTGCCGGATGCCGTGGGTGGATGGTTGCTGCAGGCCAGCCAGGCCTGAGCCGGGGAGCGGTTGAAGCCATGGACGACATTGTCAGACAAGCCATCGCCAAATGGCCGAACGTGCCCGACTGCTACGGCTGGCTGGGCCTGGATGCCCGCGGCAGCTGGTACATGCGTGACGACGCGGCCCAGGCGGCGGGGCCGTTTGCGGCATCTGCTGGTGGCAATGCGCTCAGCAAAGGCAGCCGCTTGCAACATACCAAGCTGATCGACTTCATTCAACGCAACTACGAGGCCGATGCGGCCGGGCAGTGGTTTTTCCAGAATGGCCCGCAGCGTGTGTATGTGGAGCTGGAAGTGGCGCCGCTGGTATGGCGGGTGCATCCCGACTTCTCGGTCATTGCCCATACCGGCAAGGCGGCCCGTGTGCAGCGTTGCGTGCTCGACGGCGAGGGGCGTGTTTATCTGGAGACCGATATCGGTTTCGGTCTGGTGCACAGCCTGGACATGGGGTTTGCTGCTGAAGCGGTGGAGCAGGGGCTGTGGGTGCCACAGCCGTTTGAGACGCAAGAACTGCCGGCCCGTTTTGGGTATGTTCTGAGTCCTCAGGTGCTACATAAAAAATAGCTGTCAGCGCAGGTAAATCCTGCGCTGACAGCTATTTTGATAATAAGAAGGCCGGTTATACCGGCCTATCGGATGTGCCGGAATCTCGGCTTACTTCGCAGCTTCTGCTGGTTCGGATGCCGCAGCCGCAGGCTTCTGGGGAATTGGGAATTTGGCGCCGCCTGCATTCGCCATATACACCACGGCACGGGCCACTTCGGTATCTTCAAAGTCGCCGCCGCCCTGCGCGCCCATGGCGCCCTTGCCGGTCAGCGCGGAATGCAGCAGCGATTCAAAACCGGTGGCAATGCGCGGACCCCAGGCGGCGGCATCGCCGAATTTGGGAGCCCCAGCAACGCCTGCGCTGTGGCAGGTGGTGCACTGTGCCTTGAACACTTCTTCACCCGATTTGAGTTCGCGGTTGGCGTCGCGAATTTCGACCGCGCCCACCTTCTGGATGCGCTGTGCGACCGCGATGTTTTGCGATTGCTCGGTCACGCCACCCAGGGTCATGGACTCCTCGTTATTGGTACCCGCAGGTTTGGCGGCGGACACTACGAAGTACACCAGGCCAATGATGGCAAAAATAGGCACAACGAACGAGAAGAAGACCGCCACCAGCAATTGCTTGGGGTTTTTGATGGGGCCGGTGTGGGCTTCTTCGGCCGCATGATCGTGGGAATTGGCGCTCATGATGTCCTCAAAAAAATCGGGGGCTTTGTTCAACGCGCGAGTATACCCGTCACCCCTCACCCGGCCTTGTCTCGCGCGGCGTCCGGGTATCTGCGCAAGGCCTCGTACGCAGCGGCTACAATCGCCTGCGTTGCGGCTGTAGCTCAGTGGATAGAGTATTGGCCTCCGAAGCCAAGGGTCGTGGGTTCGATCCCCGCCAGCCGCACCAATGAATATTCCCCTCGCTGACGTTCTGTGTCCCTGGAACCATATCCGTTCCGCTTCGGAACGCTTATGCTTCTTTTTGGGGGCGGAACATTTATGCTTCCACTCCCAAACTTCAAGAACTTCCAATTTCAGTTATGAATGCGGCAGTTTTTTGCCGAAAAGCGCGTTCCTGACGCAGATTCATCCAAAAGCGATTTTCAAAGCGGAACGCTTATGGTTACGTGCGGCACAGATATGCTTCCATCACGGATTTGCGAAAGATGCTTCACATCAATCTCCAAGTCCTCTTGATGTTGATGCCGACAGCAGAATGACCAGTACCGCCATTAATTTCATAACCACGCCGAGTCTTTGCGGAACGAAGTTGGATGCCCTCTTAAGGCAGATACGACTGATCAGTTTGGCGTTGGCATAAGTGCGCTCAACTGATCACTTCAAGCTCAGCAATAACACCCAAGGCTTTGTTGGAAGGCATGGAGGGCTGCAAGGGGGGCGATACTGCGCGTTCAGTTTTTTGTAGCGAGTGACAGCATTCGCTGCGAAGCCGTCCCCGCCGACGACTGCTTCAGGTGGCGGATTCAGGCTGACTGCAGTCGCTCGGCGTTGCGGCGCTGACTGTCAGCTATTTTCGAAACCTGACATTGAACCTCTTGGAACGCGTCTGCCCGCTTCACGTCGTGAGTTAACCCTCTGAGGGCGACTGCGAAGGGGCCGACAGAGGCGCGCGAACGCATATTTGAAGCGGACATGGGTGCCGCGGCGGCGAGGTCCAGATGTCGCCACGTTAGCGGTGGCGAGCCAGCAGAGGGGATCCGCTGCGTAGTCGATGCGTCCGAGGTAGGCCCGCGCGCACGTCTAGCATGTGTGACGGGGGCGGCTCGGCCAGCTCTTCTGCACTGCCCGTGACGTCGATGCATCAGGTGTAACTTCCGACGCCGAGCCTCCAGCCATCGACACTAAGCCATCCCTAGCTCGAAACGCGTCCAGCGGACTTTCCCGTTTGGCGCGGGCTAGCTCGGCGCTTCTTTGGTCCAGGGAGCACCGGGGTGGCAGGAGTCAAGGCCGCCGGGGACACATGACACGCTATCAAGGCATGTAGAAGCTTGATAGCCGTCGCTGGAGCTGGCCGCTGATGCAGTGTGTCAAACTTCACATGAGGCGACGCCAAGCCAGATGGCGAGACCACAACGTTTCCGCTGATGTCTTTGACACAGCTGAGCCGCGTGCAGTATTCACCAGCTCCGCCAGTTGAGATGTACTGATCCAGTGCGCTCGCTTCAATGTTGAGGTCATTCGGGCAAAAACCGCACATTACGCCGAATTCATGTCCTTCCGCGTACTTCCCCTCAAGGAAGCGATTCATCCCATCGAAGCAGTAGCGCCATCTGCTGTTGGGAGTGCCATCAAGCTTCTTGAACTCCATCACGAGATGCGGTGTTCCCGGCGCGCCGAGAATTACTCTGATATCGGCGCGTGCAACTCGCCGTGTGCTGCCATCAGGCTGCCTTCGGATCTCCCACGTCTCGGGTTGGAAGTCGCAATCCATTCCGTGACGCTGCCGGCGTGCGCTGTCTTCCAGCGCCTCGCACAAGTTGTCAGTGAGTTCGGTCTCGTCGTGATCGAACGTCACGGCAGATGCATGCATCCCCTGAAGCTCTCCCCAGGTGTCGAAGACGTATTGCATGACGTCACCGATTCGGGGGCCGGGGAAGACATTGAACCAGTTCAACGACAGCGTCGAATTCATTTATTGCTCTGCGCTGCCCATGCCGCGGAATGAATGGTCTGGACAATGTGGTCTGCATCGGCCAATGCAGACCGCTCGAGCCAAAACCGACGGCGCATCGGCTTCACGAAAAAGAACGCATCTCCCGCTACCACCATGAGGTTTGGAATCTTGAAAAGATCTTCCGCATCGGAGCTGTTCGCCTGTTCTTGAAGACTCGCCTGCAGCTCACGAAGCAAATGGCGAAACGCAGAGTCTGAAGACGATAGGTTAACTCGATCCTCATTCTTCGAGCTCAGCTTAACTTGCACCGCGCCGAAGAATCCATCCTTATTCTCAACAACAGCCGTCACATCCAGCGCGCCCACGCCGCCGTTGCGTGTGCGCCATCGCGAAAGCTCCGCCGCCAGAGCATTTGCGTAGAGCTTCACCTCGTCGCTAGAAGGTCGATGGAGCAACGGGGTTGCAAGACGCAGGTAATCAGGCGGCTGAATTGACTTTGCGACCACATCGACAGTTCCCTGCACTAGCAATCGCTCTGCTTCACTTAGCTCAAAATAGTCATAGACTTGGTCGTAGAGCTTCGCGGTTAGAGCTGTGTACCTAGCGGTAGTCGACGCCTTCTGAATTTCTATCATAAGCTGGGTGACTTCAGAGACAACTCTTTCAGCCACCGAGCTATTGGGGTGCCGCTCCGGCGAGCAAAAAGGAAATGATTCGATGTCATCCAGGGCCACTCTGGGTCGCTCACCAATGACCGAATAGCCCGTCATGACCATGAGATATGAAGCCAAGGGTGATCTAAGGTAGGCCGCCAAAAGCTTCAGCAACGGCCCGTCACTCGCCGAACCGCCAATAGCGCCAATGGAGGATGTAAAGGCGAATGGCTCGTCCGAGAACGACGCCTTGATCTGAAGGCCTTCTGTCAACCCGTCCGGAAAGAGGACTCGCGGCCCCGCATACAGCACAGCATTGCGCCCGCCTGGGCTGGCAACAATCGGATAGTGGTCTCGTACGCGCAAGAAGTTCGTTCCAGCGGCGATGAAGGGATCGCTTTCAGGCAGCGCATCAGCCGGCAAGAATGCAAGATTTTCAAGGGCGCCAAGTTTTTGATCTTTGTTGCTGTTGTTAGGCGCATGGAAGCCCTTGCCCGATAGCCATGGCTGTGAACGTGATTCCATAGTTTTGGCAACGGTGCCGAATCGATGCAGCCGCTTTAAGAAATCCAGATCGCGACGCTCGCCCCAATAGGAGGAGATCAGCAGGTGAGGCCGCTCGTAGATGTCGCGTGCGCGCAAGAGCTTACGATCCACCGCGTGAAGAGCCAAGCGACCAAGAGCGAGGCTGACGTCAGCTTTGGGCGTCCAGTATTCAACGGTCTCACGCGCGAGTGAGATAGTCTCTTCGGACGGCGGTCTCGGCCGCGCGCGAACGACTGCGCATGGATGTTTTGCTGCAGGGAACAGCAGTCGACGAACATCACCAAAGTTGATGATGCGATCGATGTGCGCCTCTTCCAGCCAGCGTTGCCGAAATCCGCAAGACTGGCTTGTAGCGCCTATGACTAGGTTGAGTGGAAGAATCAGTGCGACAACACCAGTTGAGTGAACGCATTGCATCCCCCTATAGACAAAGCCAGCGGCTATTTGTCTTCTTCCGATCGGGTATGCCGGCTCTTGATTTCGGCACCACTCCTCCCACGTCGGTCTCTCATCGTCATCTGATTCCCGCCAGGGTGGATTGCACAAGAACACGTCGAAACGGCGCTTACCGGCAAACGGATTGGCAGAGGAAAAGAAGTCGCCGTACTCGGCGCCCTTCTGGATGCTAAGACCCTTGCCTACAAGCTTCGGTAACTTGATCTTTTCGTCCGACTGCAGCTGCAAGATTTCAGAGGGCTCTAGTCCTTCAAGCAACGACAGATATAAGCTAAATGCTGTTATCCAGCAAGCCGTTTCGTCAAGGTCATTGCCGAAGATCGACTTCTGCATCATGGTCACGCGCTCGGCAAAGCCGAGGCGTCGACCGCTGGTCGTTTCAATGTGTCGCAGCATTCGGCGGAAGGCAGTCGTGAGCAGAATGCCCGAACCACATGCGCCGTCATAGACTGAACAATTCGAGAGATCAATCACGCACTGAAACGCTTGCTCTGTGACCAAGTTTGCAAGGTGTCGCGGCGTGTAGTACGCGCCGAGCTTGCCCTGCCGATCTTTAAGCAGCGTTTCATAGATGCCCGAGATCAGCTCTACCGGAATATGACTGAAGTCATACCTCCAAAACGATCCTTGACCGGTCTCGATGTCCACGGCGTCAAGGAACTGATTAATCGCTAGGAACGCTTCTGGAGACAAATCTGTCCAGGTAGGAACTCCCCCGTCACGTGAGCTAAGGAAGTCTCCGTTGAAGTCACTGCTCAGCTGCTTTAGCAAGCGGTCAACACCGGAGCCATCACATCGGACGACGTAGTTTTCCAAGACATCGAGGCCATGTCGCTCTCGATATGCGTGACCAACGACTCCCCGCTGCTCCAAGTAGCACAGGAAAATCACCTGCGCCATCAGAGCCTCGGCTTGACTGTTGGAAAGGCCTCGCTTGGTCAAAAGCTTGACCACTTCACGCAGGTTGGCCAATAGCCGCCGGTCTACACGCTCGTCTGGAACAAACCAATCCGACAGGCGATCCTTGATGAAGCCAGATTGCACCTCGTAGGCCGACCACCGACCGCGTTCGCTCGCAGCCTTTTTGAGCAGAAAATCCGGCTCAGCCGTCCGATCATTTACTGCATATGCAGTGACCTGATCCGAGTCCAAGACCAGCACGACTGACGCGAGGCTTTGATTCCACACTCGTTGTCGAATCTGCTCCAAACGCTGTTCTGGATTGCCGGCGAGCGTATGCGCCTCAACAAAACATACGGTCGGTTGTTCTTCAACGCAGAACACGGCCGACGCTCTGATGCTTCCACCAGGTGCAAGCATCTCCTCAATCTCTGAGGCGTAGGTTCGCGTGCCAGCATCCTGCCCTACCTTTAATAGTCCTTCGGGAAAATCTGTGTATGCAAGCTTTTTGAGCCAATCATCGAGCGCGTAGGTCATAGCACACGCGTGGCCGGAAAAAAGGTCCGCTGAATAGGGAAAGGCATCATGTCAAATTCATCGGATAGCACGGTCAGGTGAGAGTCCAGACAGAGGACGTTCGCGTCGTCATTGAAAGCGCGTGCGCGCGTCCCGGGGCTGCACGGCAGCGAGTCGGGCTGAATGAGACATCGACGACTTGTCCACTCGCTGAGTTGACTGGATGTCAGCCCGGTGAGTCGCTGTACTTCCTTTGCTGTGATAAGCCTTGGTGCGGGCAAGACGGAGGCTCCCTGCTGAGAGCGGGCAGTATACCTGCGTCGATAGGGCTCGACCACAGCCCTGCGAGACGAGAGGTTCATGTCCCGAGCTCTAAACACCTCGCACGGCTGACCTTCGTACGTTTCGCGATGATTAGTGCCAGCGGCAGCTTGAGGGCGGTCAGCGTAAGTTCGGCCCAAGAGCGCGAAAGACAGCAACCGCTGCTTTGCAGCCTACCCGACTGGCAGCAACAGGTCGTGGGCCGCCGGTCAGTCGCCAACCCTGTAAGAGCGGTTCCCGCCTGAAGTAGCTTCGCTCTCGGATGTTGACGAGTCGAGTCACGCCAAGGCGTTGGAGGCATGCCAAGAACAGTCGTACAACGCCTCCTCACAAAGCGAGCGACGGTGGTCACTCACGGACTCATACGCAGCTCAAAGAGCATTACATCCACCTTTGTAGGGATGGCTAAATGCGCCAACACCACTAGCATGCAACTTCCATATGCGTGGTCTTGATGCGGGTGCATCGGGTGCTCTGCATGTGGGAACAACATGCAGGGCACTACTTGTGTGCCGCTGGAAGCCTTGCAGACGGCAACGTCTGGGGATGAAACACATGGGTGCCACTATGCGCAAATTCTTCATTCTGGCAATCCAATGGATCTTCGTGCTGTTTCTGCCGCTGGCAGTGCAAGCGCAGACGCCGGGCACCATGACCGTCGCCTTGGCCCAGCTGCAATCGTCAGATGTCGGCAACTTCGACAAAATGCTGAATCTGGCGCAACAGGCCAAAGCGCAAGGTGCTCAGCTAGTGGTCTTTCCCGAATCCTCGGTGTTCGGCTGGTTGAATCCAGCCGTGTTTACCCAGGCGGCACCTATCCCAGGGGTTTACAGCGACCGTTTCGTAGCCATCGCTAAGCAGACCAACCTATGGCTGGCTGTCGGATTGGAAGAGCAAGGTCCCAAGGCAGGCCCAGGCTCGCTCCCCAATGCCTACCAAGCCTACGATTCCGCCATCCTGATCAGCCCACAAGGCCAAATCGTATTGCACCACCGCAAGTTCAACGTTCTGAAGAATGCCTTTGACCCGGCTGCCTGCAAAAGCATCTTGAACCAGGACCAGTGCGCATACACGCCAGGCGAATTGGCTGACATCGCAGTAGTAAATACGCCATTCGGTAAAACCTCGGTCCTGGTGTGCGCTGACGCCTACACCTATGCCCCTGCAGAGGCCCTGGCGGCGCTCAAAGTACTACAGCCCGACTTTGTGATCGTGCCCTGGGGCATCACCGCAGGTGAGCAAAGCCAGTGCGGCACCGACGGCTTCAACGCAACAGGTTATGCCGCACAAGCGGCGAGTTACCTAGGTAGTGCATTTGTCGTCGGCGCAAACGGCGTGGGGCCGCGCGACTATGGCAAATATCTGCCGTCGACGTACTGCGGTGACAGCGGCTACGCCACGCCCGCAGGCCAAAGCACGCAAGCACCCAATCCGGATGCGGAGCTCGCGGTGTTTCAGATCAGCAGCCGTTTTGACGCACAAGCCGGCCCCATCTGGACCAATGCTGACGCACAGACCAAGTGCCCAGCTACCTGTAGCAGCCACGCGGCTCAATGGAACGGTCAGTGGACTACAACCGTATGGGGCCAGATGTCGGTGTGTGGTTGCTACAAGAACATGAGCGTGAGCCAAAACTGAATCGAGTCCCGCAAGGCGCCATTGTGTACTCGCTCCTGCCCCACTTCAGAAATCAGCTTTCTTCGGACTGCTCGATACGGCGCATCTCGGCAACGATTGCTACAAGCTGGTCAGCCACCTGCATCGCACGCTTTTGCAATTCCGATAGTGAGATAGTTCCACTGGAAGCACCACCATATTCGACATCGGCGAAATAGGCGAAGCCATTAGGTACTGCAGCAGCAACTTCTCGAATTGCTTCCTCGATGGAGGAATAGACCTCAGGCAGGTTGACCTCGTTGCCTCCCCGTAGGGCCACAGTGCGGTAAAGGCCTGTGTCAATCTGGTCGATTTGAAGAGTTAGAACCATGGCTTGTAACTTCGCATGACCGAAGTCGATCGACGACAGCGCCACGGCGCCCACGCTAC
Organism: Rhodoferax sp. GW821-FHT10B06; assembly: GCF_059415605.1. Lineage (NCBI taxonomy): Bacteria > Pseudomonadati > Pseudomonadota > Betaproteobacteria > Burkholderiales > Comamonadaceae > Rhodoferax > Rhodoferax sp. GW821-FHT10B06. Next base: position 379,760 of record NZ_JBWKNO010000005.1, read on the forward strand.
GCAGCAGCAGCAATTCAACGCTCTCGTCGTCGGGCTGCCCTGGCAACGGCTGCCGCAATCGCAGGTAATCACATGCGTGTAGTCGTTGCACTGGCAACGCCCTACCCTATTTAGATCTCCAGCGTATTAGGGGCAATCTTGACAAGCGAGCATGCAAAGTACGCCATCAAATGGATTGTCTACTGTAACGACAATCTTCTGACATTTATTAATACAATTTCGGCAGGCTGTTGTTATCCGCTCCCCAGGAGGAGTTTCGGGGTCAGATACAGGGCCGATTCGCTTGTACAGTTTACGAAGGGACGCTTCTAACACGGCCGCGTAGCTTGCGAATAGAGCACCTTCCGGTGTCGAGGCCTCCGCGAGCGTAATTGCAACCTTGGTGATTTTTTCGGTTTTCTGCTCAGGCGAGGATCGCTCCTCGACTGATTTAATCAGATGTGCAGGAACGGTCATCCACATCTTAGTATCTAAGTCAGATGCAAAGCTAATGTCATGCCCATGTTTGTGCGACCCTTTGATGACGCCGAATAGTATGGTTGGCATGGCTACCTCCTGAAATAGTGCAGAGTGGTTATTGACGTTCAGTTACACGCCAATGAAAGCTTGGCATGACATTCGCGAACGAATTATTGTCGTATGCCCTCGACCACCTGATACTCGAGCCCGACATCGGCAGCGGGAAGAATAGCGCGGTAACTGCCTAATATGGTGTACGCGTATGCTTCAAACCCTGCAACATATTCTGAATGCTGCGGCTCGATCTGACCATAAGACGCATCCCCAAAATGGATGACATATTGAATGCCTGCTTTAAGAGCGGCTAACAAAAGCGTGTCATCGTCAAATGCACATCGTGCGTTTGACGCGGGATGGGAAAGAACAGAAACAAA